>JAAWBD010000023.1 GCA_022792495.1 Oscillospiraceae bacterium | reverse complement strand
AGTTTTCCAGCCCCACGGAGTTAACCGCCGATATGCTCAATACCCTGATTGAAAAAATCCTTGTTCACGAGGCCACTAAAGACGAGGACGGCAACAGGGTACAGGAAATTGAGATTATTTACCGCTTTGTCGGCAAGATTGATTGATGTCTTTTACTATGTTACTCCGGGAAGAACCAACCGGACATTGAGATTCTGAAGTCTTTGGCGGAGACCCTTGAGGTGGACGTGAGCGAGTTGCTCTACGCATCAAAGCCGGATGTGGATAGGCAAAGGCGGATCATCACGGCAGTGCTCCTCTGCGTTCTGGCTTTTGTGGCCTGGGTCATCTTCTGCGTTTTGAGGAGAAAAGGAAACCACTTACAGAGTGTACGATATGATCCGAGGTTGAACGCGTTTTTGCTCATGGCTGTGCGTCCTACAGCCTTTTTGCTGCTCGGAGCGGCCGCTGGGGCGTTACTTTCTGTCTGGAGGAACCTTCACCCTACGACGGTGAAGATGCGGCGGTGGATACTGGCTATAGGGCGGGGGTTCCTTTTGACCTATCTCATACTGGCAATAGTTTCCTTTTGCAGTGGCCGGTTTTTTATGGATGGATGTGGTGGGGAAGGAATCAGCCTTGGACCTTCCTTCTCCCGGGCGCCCTTCTCTTTTGCGGCTCCCGGCGAAAAGCAGGTTGATTTTTCTGCCGCTTTCCTGTAAAATAGGAAGGAATAAAACGGAAGGGGAGCGGTGGATGATGAAAGTGCTGTATCTGCTCAACTATGCGGGGAAGGCGGGTACCGAGCGGTATGTAGAGACCCTGGTGAGATACCTCTCCGCCGACGGCCGGGTGGAGCCCTATTTTGCCTATAATGAGGGGGGCCTCCTGGTGGAGCGGCTGGAGGCCATGGGCGTACCCACCCGCCAGCTGGCCATGAACAACCGTTTTGACCGAAAGGCAGCCAAGGCCTTGGCCAAGCTCTGCCAAGAGTGGGATATCGATCTGATCCACTGCCACTACTTGCGGGAGAATTATATCGCCATGCTGGCGAAAAGCTATAATAAGAAGCTCCGGGTGGTTTACACCAATCATTTCGTTATCCCCAACGACGCTGTGACCCGCCTGACCAACCGGATGCTGGACAAGCGGCAGGATCAGATGATCGCGGTGTGCAACCGGGGCAAGGAACAGCTCATTACCAACGGCTGGAGCGGGGATCACATCCAGGTGGTGTTCAACGCTGTGGATCCGGAGGCATGGGCAGGAGATCGAAGCGATTCCACCATGCGCACCGAGCTTGGCATTCCGGAGGATCGCTTTGTCATGTTCTGCGGTTCCCGCTTTGCAGATGATAAGGGGCACAAATATTTGATTGACTCCATCAAGCGCCTCACCGAGCTTTGTGCCGTGCCCTTTACCCTGGTGTTGGCGGGAGATGGCCCCCTGCTGGAGCCCACCAAGGCCCAGGTCAAGGAGCTGGGGCTTACGGAGGATCAGGTGAAATTCCTGGGCTTCCGCAAGGACATCAAAAATCTCTATAAAGGCTCTGACCTTTACATCAACTCCTCTCAGCATGAAGCGCTCAGCTATGCCATTATTGAGGCCATGGCCGCCGGTCTGCCCGTTATTGCCACCGATATGGGGGGGAACTCCGACATCGTCAACGACGATGCCGGCTGCGGCCTTCTGGTGGAATACGACAACCCCGACTCTATGGCGGGGGCTATGAAGGTGATGCTGGAGGAGCCCGACTTCCTGGCCCAGTGCCGGGAGGGGGCCCGAAAGACCATCCTGGAAAAGTTCGAGATCCATCATTTCGCTGACGTGACCTACGGGGTTTACGAGAAAGCGGTAAAAGCCTGAGATTTTGGAGCGTAATATAAGATGAATGTGGTTACAAGCAGTTACATTGGTAACATTTTGATGACGATTTGGGCAGCCCTCACCGGGGCTTGGAGGGACAGCGGAGTGGGCAAGGCCCTGCGGAGTTTTGGCCGCAGGATCTCCAGGGCAGTTCAGGAGAGCGTCCTCTGCCAGTTCCTCTGGCGGGAGGGGACTCTTCCCAAAAGCTGGCCTGAAAGTATCACAAACCGGGTAATAACCTTCATTTTGAATATTCCCTGCGCCATTTGCCGTTGGCTCTACAGGGTGGGAAAGACGGTTTGGGATGGAAGCTTTGTTTTCCGGGGGGTGACTGCCCTCTGCGGCAGGCCTTTCCTGCTGTTGGGACTGTTTCTGGCGGTGATGCTCATGGTTCCCCATGCCAGCTGGGACAACCGGTACGCCCTGATGGGAGCTCTGGCGCTGATCGCCCTCTTTGCTGTGGGCAGCGGCCCCAAAGCCTATCTGCGGCTGGAGCCGGGGGCTTTTGGCCCCTATTATATCTTCTTTATGGGCTTTATCTGCTATGCCTTTCTGGCCTCTCTCTCCTGGAGTCAGTCGGTTCGCTTCGTGGGCTTCCACCTGGCGGCCTTCCTGCTGGCGGTGCTGGCGGTGAGCTCGGTAAAGAAATATGAACAGCTTCAGCTGGTGGTGGTTTTGGCTGTGGCCGGGCTGACCATAGCCGCACTTTATGGCTGTTATCAGGGTGTTGTTGGCGTGCCGGTGGTGGCCAACCAGCAGGATATGCTGGTCAATAAGGGGATGCCGGGACGGGTCTACTCCTTCTTTGATAATCCCAACAATTTTGCTGAGCTTTTGGCTATGCTGATGCCCTTCACCTACGCCCTGTTTCTCAACGCCAAGACCTGGCGGGGGAGGCTGGCGGCTGTGTTTTCCTTCGGCGTATGTGCCGTAGCGTTGGGATACACCCTTTCCCGTTCAAGCTGGCTGGGCTTTGCTCTGGCCACGGTGGTGTTTATCGCCTTCTGGAACTGGAAGCTGATTCCCCTGTTGGTGGTGCTGGGGATCTGCTGTGTGCCCCTGCTGCCCGAGACCATCTATAACCGCATTTTAACCATTGGAAATACCAAGGATACCTCCACCAGCTATCGGTTTGCCATATATAAGGCCAGCGGGGTGCTGATGGAGGACTACTGGTTCCGGGGAGTGGGGCTGGGCAGCGATATCCTGACTCAGACCTTCCGGGGGTATCCGCCTATGTTTGACGGGAATTTTCCCATTCATACCCACAATAATTATCTGCAGATGTGGGCGGAGACGGGGCTTTTGGGGGCGCTTTCCTTCCTGGCTATGCTGGTTTATCAGCTAAAAGCGGGAACTAAGGCCTTTCTGCGCTGCACGGATCAGCGGGTGAGAAACCTGCTGGCGGCGGCCCTGGCCGGATTTTGCGGGATCCTGCTGATCTCAGTGGCGGAATATACCTGGTTCTATGCCCGGAACATGTTCACTTACTTCTTCCTCTTTGGCGTTATCGCCGCCTGCATCAAGCTTTCCAAGAAGAGCGCGCAGGCATGAATGGTATCTCTGCCGCGTATGCTGGCAGGGGGGGGATGAGGATGAGAAAAACGGCGAAAAGAGCCACCGCCCGGTGCTGGGCGGTGGTTCTTCTGCTTCTTTTGGGATGTATTTTGCCGCCAAAGCTGCCCCGGGGCCGAATGGTGATCCCTCTCCGAGTGGAACGGCTTTTAGAGGAGGCCTTGCGGGAGGAGACGGATCCCGACCGGCTGGTTTATGTCCGTACGGCCTGTGCCTTGACGGGGCAGGTGGGCTATTTCTGGGGAGGAAAATCCCATTCTCTGGGGTGGGATGGAGCCTGGGGCTGGCCTCGCCGGGTGACCGCACCGGGGAGTGAAACGACAGGTTGGATTCACCCCTACGGTCTGGATTGCTCCGGGTTTGCCTCCTGGGCTGCTGCTGCGGCCTTGGAGGATCCAGGAGCCTACGAGTTGGTGGGGGAAGGGGTTCGGGAGCAATATGCCCGCAGCAGTCCTACTTTGGAGCCGAGGCCGGGGGATCTTGCCTTTTACCCCGACCTGTCCCATGTGGGGGTGGTTCTGGGGCGGGACAGGGCGGGAGTGATCTGGGTGGTTCACTGCTCCTACTCCCAAGGGGGAGTGGTGGTCACACCGGGGTCTGTGGGGTTTATTATGTACGGGACGCCGGAAATCTTTACTGAAGATGGTGATATTTTCCACCCGACCTTTCAAGGGATAGATTGATTTGCGAATTATATAATTAGTTAAAGAGATGTGAGGATAAAAAGGAGAGGCTTGACCTATTGACAAATGGATCCAATTATCGTATACTTATTAGATGTTGAAAGGCTGAGACCACAACGGTGTTGTGGTCTCTTTTTTTGGAACAAGAGAGAAGGAGGAAACTATGTCTGAACAGATAAGAGAAGAGAACAAGATGGGTGTTATGCCGGTAGGAAAGCTGTTGATGAGCATGTCCATCCCTATGATGCTTTCCATGCTGGTTCAGGCTCTTTACAATGTGGTGGACAGCTATTTTGTGGCGAAGATCAGCCAGGATGCCCTGAATGCAGTAAGCCTTTCTTTCCCCATCCAGAACATCATCATCGGTGTGGCGGTGGGCACGGGAGTGGGTGTCAATGCCCTGCTGTCCCGGAGCCTTGGGGAAAAAAACTTTGAGACGGCCAATGAGACCGCCGGAAACGGCGTGATACTCTCCATTATCAGCGGATTGGTCATGCTGGTGATAGGGCTTACCCTGCCCGGCTTTTTCTTCCGGATCCAGACAGATATTCCTGGGATCATTGACCAGGGTACGGTATACCTGACTATCTGCTGCACCTGTTCAATGGGAATCTTCCTGGAGATCGCCTTTGAGCGGCTGCTGCAATCCACGGGAATGACAGTTTTGACCATGCTGACCCAGGGAGTGGGCGCCCTAACCAATATCATTATGGATCCCATTCTCATCTTTGGCCTGGGGCCCTTCCCTGAGATGGGGGTGGCCGGCGCCGCGGTGGCCACGATGACGGGGCAGATCATAGGGGCTGTTCTGGGGTTGATCCTAAACCTGACAAAGAATAAGGAGCTGGATTTCAAGCCCAGATATCTGCGCCTGAAGGGAAAGATTGTAAGACAGATCTATTCCGTGGGCGTGCCCAGCATGGTGATGAACACGGTTGGTTCGGTCATGGTCTTTGGTCTGAACCAGATCCTGATGAGCTTTACCGATACAGCAACGGCGGTATTTGGGGTGTACTTCAAGCTTCAGTCCTTCATTTTTATGCCGGTCTTTGGCCTAAACAACGGCATGGTGCCTATTATTGCCTATAATTACGGGGCTAGGAACCGGAAACGGATCCTGGATACCATGAAGCTGGCCATTGTGGGGGCGATAGGGATCATGCTGGCAGGATTGGCGGTGGCGGAGCTGTTCCCGGCGCAGCTGCTGGGGATATTCAATGCCTCGGAGGAGATGCTGGCCATCGGAGTTCCGGCACTACGGATCATATGTTCCTGCTTCATTTTTGCCGGCTTTGGTATCGTCTCCGGCTCTGTATTCCAGGCCCTGGGGCACGGTGTGCTGAGTATGATGGTTTCCATCGTCCGCCAGTTGCTGGTGCTGCTGCCCGCGGCCTATCTGCTGTCCCTCTCCGGGCGGCTGGAGCTGGTGTGGTTTGCCTTCCCAATTGCGGAGCTGTTCGCGGTGGTCATGTGTACCATCTTCACCCGCCGGATCATCCGGACGGTGATCGATCCCCTGGAGGCCCAATAAGAAAACACACCCGCCGTCAACAAGACGGCAGGTGTTGCTTGTGGACTGGATTTGCGGTATACTAACAATTACGAGAACTTTTGAGTATGGGAGGAGTTACCGCTGTGACAGATTATTTTGCTTTGGAGGTATCCCAGGAGGCTATCAACGCTATCAGCTCCCTGGGGCTTGCCCACTTGGGGGACGGGGTTTATGAACTGATGGTTCGCTCCTGGCTGTGCATCCATGGAAAGGCCACCGCCAAGGGACTTCACAGGGCTGCGGTGCATTATGTCTCCGCTCCGGCCCAGGCCAAGCGGGTAGAGCGGATCCGGGATCAGCTGACCGAGGAGGAGCGGGATGTATTCCGCCGGGGCCGCAACGCCAGCCCCCATTCCATCCCTCAGAATGCCAGCCGGGAGGAGTACGCCACGGCCACGGCCCTGGAGGCTCTTTTCGGGTGGCTGTATCTGAAGGGGCGGAGAGACCGGCTCAACGAGCTGTTTGGATGGATGATGGAGGAATAATATGGCCTTTGACGCGATCTTTCTCTCGGCTGTAGTTCGGGAGCTGAGTGCCGCTGTTGTAGGGGGACGGATCGATAAGATCTATCAGCCTGGAGCCCAGGATGTGGTTCTGGCGGTACGGGGGAACAACGGAAATGTGAAGGTGCTGTTGTCCGCAAACCCCAGCCATCCCAGGCTCCATCTGACTACCCTGGAGCGGGAGAATCCGGAAAAGCCTCCCATGTTCTGTATGCTTCTGCGCAAGCATCTTACGGGGGCCCGGATCCTGGGGCTGGAGCAGCCCTACATGGAGCGGGTGGTCACCCTGCGTTTGGAGGCCACTAACGAACTGGGGGACAAGGTATCCCGTGCCCTGGTGCTGGAGGCTATGGGACGTCACGCCAACCTGCTGCTGCTGGATGGGGAGGGACGGATCCTTGACTGTGTACGCCGGGTGGAGGGGGACATCACCACCGGAGCCCGGCAGCTACTTCCTGGGCTTTTTTATCGCCCTCCCGAGCCCCGGTTTGGGATGCCGCCCCTTTTGGAGAGGGAGCTGCGGTTTCGGGGAGAGGAGAGGGAGCTGGCCGAGGCGGTGGAGGAGATGTGGAATACTGTAAAGGAGTATCCCTCTACACCGACTATGATGATGCAGGAGGGAAAACCGAAGGATATCACCTTTCTGCCGATCCTTCAATATGGGCCGGAGATGGAGCTGCGGGAGTATCCCTCCTTTGGGGCCTTACTGGACGATTTCTATGAGACAAGGGAGAGACAGGAGAGGACTAAGCAGCGGGGGGAGGATCTGCTCCGGGCGGTAAAAAATGCCCGGGATCGCACGGCCCGAAAGCTGGAGAATCAGCGGCAGGAGCTGCTGGCCACCCGAGAGCGGGAGCGGCTGCGGCAGATGGGGGATATCCTGACCAGTAATCTCCATGTGCTGGAGAAGGGGCGATCCACCGTTCGGCTTCAAAACTATTATGATCCGGAGGGGGGAGAGGTGGAGATCGCCCTGGATCCTCTCTTGACCCCGCAACAGAATGCGGCCAGGTATTATCGGGAATACAATAAGGCCAAAAATGCGGAAAGTGCATTGACTTTACAAATTGAGAAGGGGGAGGGAGAGCTCTCCTATCTGGAAGGGGTGCTGGAGAACCTCTCCATGGCGGAGGGGGAGCGGGATCTTCAGGAGATCCGGCAGGAGCTTTCCGATACAGGGTATCTCAAGCGGCAGGGCAAGTCTGCCAAGGGGGCCAGGAGGATCGCCGGCAAGCCTATGGAATTCCGCACCGACGGAGGGTTCCGGGTGTCGGTGGGAAAGAATAACAGTCAAAATGATCTCCTTACCACCAGGCAGGCCGGGAAGGGGGACTGGTGGTTCCACACCCAGAGGATCCATGGCGCCCATGTGATCCTTTGGACGGAGGGGACGGAGCCCGACCAGGGGAGCATAGCCCAGGCGGCAGCCCTGGCGGCCTGGTTCTCCCAGGGCCGGGAGGGGGGGAAGGTGGCGGTGGACTACACTCCGGTAAGGTTTGTGAAAAAGCCTGCCGGGGCGAAGCCTGGAATGGTAGTCTATACCACCTATCGGACGTTTATGGCCCAGCCTGACGAGGCCTTGGTGAAGCGGCTTCGGGTGAAGTGAGAAAAATCACAAAAAATTAAGACATTTCGGAGCGTTTCTGCGGTAAAATGGAGGCGTTGCGTGATACCAGGAGAGGAGGAGCGTATGGATACCTTTCATATTTTGGTGGTGGAGGATGATCCCGACATCAATAATCTGCTGTGCCGTATTGTCACTGATGCGGGCTATGACTGCCGGCCGGCCTTTTCGGGCAGTGAGGCGGCCCTGCTGGCGGAGCAGTACGCGTACGATCTTATTCTGCTGGATCTGATGCTTCCCGGGCTGACGGGGGAGGAGTTTATTGGCCGGCTGCGGAGGGGGAAAACCATGCCCATCATCGTCCTCTCCGCCAAGGCGGGGCTGGAGGATCGGGTGAATGTGCTGAAGCTGGGGGCTGACGACTTTATTCCAAAGCCCTTTGACAATGCCGAGGTGCTGGCTAGGATGGAGGCCCAGCTTCGGCGGTATAAGAAGTTTTCCGGCCCCATGGCGGAGGGGGTCCTGAAATGGGGCGGTCTGGTTCTGGATCGGGAGAGCGTAACGGTAACGGTGGACGACAAGGAGGTATCCTTGACGGCACGGGAGTTTGAGATACTGGCCCTTCTGATGAGCCATCCCAAGAAGGTGTATACCCGGGAGCAGATCTACCAGCAGGTGTGGGGGGAGGAATATATGGGGGACGACAATACGGTGAACATCCATGTGTCCAATCTTCGGGCAAAGCTGGGGGAGAAGGAGTATATCAAGACGGTCTGGGGGATTGGCTTCAAGATGGCTGAGGGCTGAGGAGCGCCGCCTTTCTATTTTGTGGTCTGGCCGGGGAGAGCTGGCGCCGGTAATTTTGGACGGAACTTTACCTTTTCTTTATTTTCTCTTCAAGCTCTCTTGTTGACTTTGTCGTAAGATGGGGTCAAACTCAAGAAAGAGAGGCGGAAGCAAATGGCGGAAAATGTGCTGGTGACCCGTGGGCTGACCAAACGGTACGGGAGCCATCTGGCGGTGGAACATGTGGACATCGCCATACCCAAGGGGGAGATCTATGGCCTGGTGGGCCGGAACGGGGCGGGAAAGACCACCATCATCCGGATGGTTGCGGCCCAGACGGTACCTACCGCCGGAGAGATTGAGCTTTTCGGTGTTACGGGGGAGAGGGAGCTCCAAAAGGCGCGTTCCCGCACCGGGGCTATGGTGGAGATCCCCAGCTTCTATCCCTATCTTACCGCGAAGGAGAACCTGGAATACTACCGCCGGCAACGGGGAGTAGCGGGGGCCCATGTGGTGGAGGATGCCCTGCGGCAGGTCGGGCTTGCCGACACGGGGAAGAAGAAATTTAAGGCCTTTTCTCTGGGGATGAAGCAGCGGCTGGGGCTTGCGCTGGCTCTGATGAACCGGCCTGATCTGCTGTTGTTGGATGAACCCATCAATGGACTGGATCCGGAGGGGATCGTGGATTTCCGGAATCTGCTGCTGGAATTGAACCGGCAGTATGAGACCACCATCCTGATTTCCAGCCATATTCTGTCGGAGCTGCAGAATTTGGCCACCTGCTATGGGTTTATTGATCAGGGAAGGATGCTGGAGCAGGTCTCCGCCGGGAAGCTGGCGGAGAAGTGCCGGGATTGCTTGGAGCTGAAGGTGGACGACGCACCCCGGGCCGCTGCTCTGCTGGAGCGGCAGTTGGGGTGCCGGGACTTTGATGTGCTGCCTGGCGGAGTTATCCGCCTCTATGAGGGGTTGGAGGCGCCTGAGAAGGTGACGCGGCTTCTGGTGGAGCAGGGGATCTCTCTGGCGGGTATGGAGCACCGGGGGGCCAATCTGGAGGACTACTTCCTGAATCTGATGGGGGGTGTCCGGCATGGTTAAGTATATCAATGCGGAATGCTATAAGGCATTTCACCGGAAATATCTCTATATTTTTCTGGCCTCCGTTTTGGGGTTGGCGGCCGCCTTTATGCTGCTTCTGCGGGTGGAGGGGCTTCGAGAGACCCAGACGGCAGAGGGGATGATCATGATCCAGCAGGTCACGGTCTCTGAACTCATGGGGATCTTGGCCATGTCCTTGTCTGCGGGGCTTTATTTTCTGATGATCGGCGCGGATATCGTATTTTCCGACCAGTACAAATATAATACGCTGAAAAATGAGGTGTCCTATGGGCTCCCCCGGATCCGAATCTACCTGGGGAAGCTGGTTTCGGCCGCCCTGGTGGCGGCGGTGCTGTGCATACTGCTTCTGGGGGGATACTTTCTCCTGTCCTGGGCGCTGTTTCCCATGGGAGATGAGGTATGGGAGAGCCTGCGGACTGTTGGGCTATGGCTGCTGGCGGCCTTCCCGCTTTGGATGGGCGGCCTGGGGCTTTTTATGCTGCTGCAGTTTGTGATGAAGAATACCGCCGCTACCATCACCTATGTGATGATCGTAGGCTTTTTAGGAAGCGGTTTTGTGGATCTGCTGACGGTCTTTATGCCTTCCTTGCAGACTGTGGCCGACCTGGTACGAACCATCTCCCTGAATACTCCCTTCGCGCTGCTGAGGGAGCAGGAGCCGCTGGAGATAATGGGCTATGCCTGGATGTTGGGGGTGGCCTGGCTGGGGGCTTCCACTGGAGTGGGGCTGGTATGCTTCCGAAAGAAGGAGATCAGCTGAGATGCTCAACTATATTTCCGCCGAATGGTATAAGCTGCGGCATACCAAGGGGATCTTTATTGCCTTTGGATTCTTGCTGCTTTTGATCTCATGCTTTTTTGTCCCCGCTTTTTGGGTGGAGAGTCCTACCTTTGAGGTGTATGCCGGAGCCTATGTGGTGACACTGATCCTGGGGTTTTTCCTGGCTCCCGTCTTTGCGATTCGGGCCTTTGACGATCAGTACGGCAGGGGAACCATGAAAAATGAGGTGGTCTTTGGCATTCCCCGCTACCGGATCTATCTTGGAAAGCTGATCTTTGGCGGTATGGTAGGGAGTGTGGCAGCCTTTTTGGTGCTGGGCGTCTATCTGCTGCTGTGCTTTTTGACAGGGGGGATGGCGGATGAGAATGCCTGGCTGTGCGTAGAGCTGTGTATACAGGCCACGCTTCATGTTCTGCCGCTGTGGCTGTCCAGCCTGTCTCTGGCCTTTCTCCTTCAGGTGGTGGTGAAGAGCAGCGGGGGCGCGGTGGCGGTCAACTATCTGATCCTTCTTTTCACTGTGCCTATTGCCATGGTGGGAGGCCCGGAGGAGCATACATCCTCTTTCTTTATGACTTTCATGAGCCGCTGGTTTTTTGTGGCGCCCTTCCGGGGCATATATATGTCGGGAGCGGAGTTTGGGATTCTTCCCAATATGGCCTACAGCTGGCTGGTAGGGCTGGGATGGATCTTGGTGGCCTCTGCCCTGGGGATGCTCGTCTTTTCCAGGAAGGAGATCAATTGATTTGAAATGGGAGGTGGGAGCATGGGATATCTGGCGGCAACGCTGGCATTGGTGTGCCTGCTCCTGGCTCTGCGGCTCTACTCTCTGGATCGGAATCTGAAAAAGGGGGCGGCCGAGCTGCGGGAGCGGCGGAGGGAGAAAAGCGCCGCCCCCCTGCACCTGTCAGCTCCCCACCGGGAGTCGGAGGAGTTGCTGTCGGAGCTTAACAGCCTTTTGCGGGATCAGGAGGAGGAGCGCACCGACTTCCGCCGGAGGGAGCAGGCCCTGCGCCGTCAGATCGCCAACGTATCCCATGATCTGCGAACCCCGCTGACCTCTATTTTGGGCTACCTTCAACTTTTGGAGGATCCGGCGGTGACAGAGGAGCAGCGAAGGGAATATCTTGCCGTTATCTCTGGCCGGGCCCGCGTCCTCCAAGGGCTGATCACCAGCTTTTATGACCTGAGCCGGCTGGAGGCAAGGGAGTATCCTTTGACCAGAGAGCGGGTAGATCTGCGGGAGGTTATCGGGACTCTATTAGCGGCGTTTTATGACGAACTGGAGAGCCGCTTTACCGTCGCTGTGGAGCTGCCGGACATCCTCCCCATGGTGTGGGGAGACAGGGCGGCCATGACCCGGGTCTATACGAATCTGATCCGAAATGCCTTGGAGCACGGCGGGGGAAGTCTGACCATCTCCGCTGGCCGGGCGGAGGGGGGGGAGGTTTTTACGCGGTTTACCAACGCAGGTGCGGATCTGCCTCAGGAGGATCTGTCCCGCGTCTTTGACCGATTTTATACCACGGATAAAACACGGTCGGGAGGAAACACAGGTTTGGGCCTCGCTATTGTGAAAACACTGACGGAGAAAATGCTTGGAACCGTTGCGGCAGAGTTGACAGGAGATAATTTTTCCATTATAATAAATTGGAAGGTGTGAGGGTGGCTATACCTGGCCACCCTTTCAACTTTTTGGAACCTCCCACGAAGACCTTGACAGACCAAGATGGAAATGATAGAATTTTAACGAAGTGTGATCTGAGCAACCAATCAAATGTAAATGAAAGAGAAGTGGTATTCATGGTCAAGATCGTACGGAAAGAAAAGTTGAATCCCACCGTCACCCTGATGGAGGTGGAGGCACCCTTTGTGGCCGCCAAGGCCCAGGCCGGGCAATTCATCATCCTTCGGGTGGACGAGGAGGGGGAGCGGATCCCCCTGACCGTGGCCGGCTATGACCGGGAGAAGGGAACTGTAACTATCATCTTCCAGATCGTGGGAGCTACCACCGAGAAGTTGAATCATCTGGAGGCGGGGGAGTACATCCACGATTTTGTAGGTCCCCTGGGTATGCCGACCCACACCGAAGGCCTGAAGAAGGTCTGTGTGGTGGGTGGAGGCGTAGGCTGTGCCATTGCTCTTCCTGTGGCCCAAAAGCTCCATGAACAGGGCTGTGAGGTGACCTCGGTCATCGGGTTTCGCTCCAAGGATCTGCTGATCCTGGAGGAGGAGTTCGAGGCAGCCTCTGAAAAGCTCTATGTTATGACAGACGATGGATCTTACGGCCGCCATGGTAATGTGTGCGTGCCCTTGAACGAGATGTTTGCCAACGGGGAGACCTTTGACGAGGTCATCGCCATCGGGCCCCTCATCATGATGAAGTTCGTGGTGGAGGCCACCCGGCCCACTGGGATCCCATGCATGGTATCTATGAACCCCATCATGATCGATGGCACTGGTATGTGCGGCGGCTGCCGGCTTACCCTTCACAAGGATGGCAAGGAAGTGACGCAGTTTGCCTGTGTAGACGGCCCTGACTTCAATGGATATGAGGTGGACTTTGACGAGGCCATGTCCCGGGGCTCTATGTATTACGGCTTTGAGCGTCACGCCCACGAGGAGACCTGCAACCTGTTTAAGAAGGAGGTCGAAAACCATGGCTAATCTGCCTAATATGGATCCGAAGAAGAATCCTATGCCGACCCAGGAGCCCCAGGTTCGGGCTCATAACTTCAGCGAGGTGGCCCTGGGCTACTCGGAGGAAACCGCCATTCAGGAGGCCCTCCGCTGCCTGAACTGCAAGAATTATCCCTGTGTGTCCGGCTGCCCGGTGAACATCCACATTCCCGAATTTATTGCCAAAATCAAGGAGGGGGATTTCGAAGGGGCCTACCAGGTCATCCAGCAGTCCTCCTCTCTCCCCGCCGTCTGCGGTCGAGTCTGCCCCCAGGAGACCCAGTGTGAGAGCAAGTGCGTCCGGGGCATCAAGGGCGAGCCTGTGGGTATCGGCCGCCTGGAGCGCTTCGTGGCCGACTGGCACAATGCCCACGCTACCCAGCTGCCTGACAAGGTGCCCTCCAACGGCCACAAGGTGGCCATCGTGGGCTCCGGCCCCAGCGGCCTCACCTGCGCCGGAGACCTGGCCAAGAAGGGATATCAGGTCACGGTCTATGAGGCCTTACATACCGCAGGCGGCGTGCTGGTTTACGGCATCCCGGAGTTCCGTCTCCCCAAGGCTATTGTTCAGAAGGAAGTGGATAACCTGACAGCCATGGGAGTGGATATGGAGACCAACATGGTTATTGGGAAGACCCTGACCATCGACGAGCTTTTTGACATGGGCTTTGAGGCAGTGTTTGTGGGTTCCGGCGCTGGCCTTCCCAACTTCATGGGCATTCCCGGTGAGAGCCTGAAGGGCGTATACTCCGCCAACGAGTTCCTCACCCGTTCCAACCTGATGAAGGCCTATAAGGACGACCCTGTGACCCCCATCATGAAGGGTGGTAAGGTGGCCGTGGTGGGCGGCGGCAACGTGGCCATGGACGCCGCCCGTACTGCCCTCCGTCTGGGGGCCGAGAAGGTCTACATTGTCTACCGCCGTTCCCTGGAGGAGCTCCCCGCCCGGAAAGAGGAGGTGGAGCACGCCATGGAGGAGGGCATCGACTTCAAGCTCCTCAATAACCCTGTGGAGATTTTGGGCTACCACAACCCCGATGACCGCCGGGATCCCAAGAACGGCTTTGTCACCGGCATGAAGTGCATCAAGATGGAGCTGGGGGAGCCCGATGAGAAGGGCCGCCGCCGTCCTGTCCCTGTCCCTGGCAGTGAGTTCGAGCTGGAGGTAGACACGGTGATTATCTCCATCGGCACCTCCCCCAACCCCCTTATCAAGTCCACTACCAAGGGTCTGGAGGTCAACAAGCACGGTGGCATCATCGTGGAGGAGCAGACCGGCGCCACCACTAAGGAGGGTGTTTACGCTGGTGGTGACGCAGTCACCGGCGCTGCCACCGTTATCTCGGCCATGGGGGCCGGTAAGGTGGCTGCCAAGGCCATCGACGAGTACCTGAGCAAGTAAAGATAAATTTGTAATACAAAAAGAGCGAAGGCTATCAGCCTTCGCTCTTTTTGCCTATCAATATAAATTTATCGAAAATCAATAAATAATGCTTGACAATCAATAAGTGCGGTGGTAATCTATGGACAACAGGAGGGATGCCAAATGGAAAAAACAAATGTGCAGAAGCTGGCAAAAATTCTGAAAATACTGGTGACAATCACCTTCGTGTGCAATCTCATTGTTCTGCCGCTGGTGCCCGGCATTGTGGGGATGGGCGCGGAGTATGGGCTGTGGGGTGCCGCGAAGGAATTTGGAATGTTTGGCCCGGAATTTGGGCCATTGATCTTTCTGGCAGTCTGTTGGCAGTACCTGACCCGGGTCTGGCGCAGCCAGTACACCACTGTGCTGACCCTGTTTCTTCTGGCGTGCGGGGTGTGTACCGCTATCGTCCTCTGGCAGGCCCGGAAGGTACTGGGCACCATTTTGGAGGGAAATCCCTTCCAGAAGAGGAACGGAACGAGTCTGAAGCAGGCGGGAGTGTGTTGCTTTGGAATCTCGTGTGCCGCCCTGATACGGGCGGTGTGGCGGCTGGTCTATTTCGACTCCCTCGTGTCTCTGGTCTCCTACAACACTCTTTTTGTCCCCGTCTTTGCCATGGGGGGACTGCTGTGCATGGTCATGTCCGCCCTCTTCCGCCAAGCCGCCGAGCTGAAGGAAGAGAATGACCTGACCATTTGAGGGGGTGGGGAGATGCCGATCATTGTGAATCTGGACGTGATGATGGCCAGGCGGAAAATGAGCCTCAATGAGCTGGCCGCCAAGGTGGATCTGACCCTGGCCAACCTGTCGGTGCTGAAAAATAACCATGCCAAGGCTGTCCGGTTTTCTACCCTGGAGGCCATCTGCAAAGCTCTGAACTGCCAGCCCGGAGATATTTTGGAGTTTCTTCCGGAGGAGGGGGAAGGCCATGGATGAATCCGATAAGGCTCCGTGCCAAAGGGTGACTACAGCAGCCCAGCGCTTTGGGGGCTTTGCCGCGGCGCATATTTTATATAGCCTGGTGTGCCTGGTTCCTCTATATTTATTAGCGATAAAGTTGGAGGTCGGGCTTGTAGGCCTTGGGTTTATGTGGCAGATACTTCCCTTTGTGTTGGTATTGCTTTACTTTCCCTTGGGGATGCTTACCGCCTGGCTGGTAAAATGGGCGTATCCCCAGACAGACAAAGAGAAAAGACAAGCTGTATTTCACCCAGTCATAGTGGCATGGCTCTGGGTCTGCATCGTGTTGGTATGCATCATAGGAGAGTGGGAGAAGGGTTTTGAGGCTGTTATCCTTTTTTCTTTCCTGCTGGCCAGCCCCTCCAGCTTTTTTGTGATCTCTACCATGGGCTCGCTTTTTTGGTGGACAGGAGGAGGTGGACTGCTGCAGACGCTGGCCGTAGGTGGGATACTGGCTGGATTTTTTCCTCCCCTTCTTTTCGCTCTGGGCAGCTTTTGGCAGTCGGGGCGGATGGAGGAAAGGGGAGAGACGCGGGATGGATAGGGGGTGCTTCAAGAAGGAGCTTCTTCTCACCATAGGACTCCCTCTTGCCGCACTTCTTTTGAACTGGCTGGGTATGGAGAGGGATGCCCTTACCCTTGGCCGGGCCTTGGGGGTAGGGGGATATCTGATTCTGGTGCTGATCCTTTGCGCAAGGACGATCTGCTTGGCTGGGAGGGCCCTGTGGTACCGCACAGGAGCTTCGATCCTCTCTGGAGCGCTGGCTATACTGGTAATGTTCCTTTGGTTGGTATGGCCCTTTACTCTGGGAGCGGGACGGCTGAATCATTGGATCTACCGTCCAGTCAGGGAGGCTGGGATCCGGGCATGGCAGGAAGGGGAGCTGAGACAGGTGAGCGCTGGCGTTTGGTATATCAGCTCCGGCGCCTGGGATCGAAGGCTTTATATGATGGAAAGGGGAGAAGGCTTTTCCTTCCGCATGTACAACGGCTTTGTTGGAAACTGCGAGGCCATTTATTCTCCAGGGAAACCACCAGAGGGAAAGGATAGGGTGGAGTCTTTGGGTGATGGGTGGTACTGGGTTCTCTGGAGATAGTAAAACGGAAGCAGGCTGAAGGGGTGAGAAAATGGATAAATCTGTGGTGAGGAACACTTCGCCGGTGCAGGCTGATGCGGAAATAAAACCCAGAAGGATCTATGAGGCTGACGGCAAGGATCGGGTATTGCTCCTTCTGACCTGGGTTCTGGGTTTTCTCGGGGTCAGTGTGATGGCTGGCCGGCAGCTTCCGGGACTTGGGATCACGATTTTAACAGCGGCTTGGTATGGAGTACTGCTTTGGTATAAAGGAGCTTCAGGGCTTCGGGAGCGGGTCAATTTTCTGATGCTGGGGGCGGTGCTTCTTCTCGCCCTGACCTTTTCTCTTTATTCCAACCTGTGGCTTAGAAGCTGGAATCTGGTATTTTTGCTGGTTTTGGTGACGGTTCAGCTTTTTCAATGGTCGGGACAGGGGAAACAGCCTTGGACTTCTCCCCGGATGGTGGTCGAACGGTTTGGACTGCTGCTGAAGGGCCTTTTCTGTCATCTTCCGGCCTGTTGGGATGCAGCCAGATCTTACAAGGGGGATCGAAGATGGCTGGCTGCTTTTGTGGGTTTACTGTTGGCTTTCCCGCTATTCACAGTGGCGCTACTTCTTTTGACCAACGCCGATCCTTATTTTGCTCATGTAGTGGAAAATCTGACCATCATTCTGCTTTTGCTATTTGGAAGCAGTTTTCTGCGGCTGGTGCTGGGGCTGGCGGCAGTACCCTTTCTTTTTGGGCTTCTATACGCCTTGAGGCATCCGGAGAAGCGGGAGGGAAAAGCCTGGGAGCTGCCAAGGATAGACGCTCTGCTTCCCGGAGTTGTTTTGGCGGTGATGGATCTTCTCTACGTGTTTTTTATCGCGGTGCAGTTCTCTGTTCTTTTTGGTGGGACAGGGTATCTGGAGCAAGCTACCGGCCTTACGTATGCGGAGTATGCCCGGGGCGGCTTTTTTCAGCTGGTTTTTGTGGCGATCCTGAATTTATCGCTGTCCCTATCCGCCCTTCAGATCGCCAGGCTGGAGGGTAAGGACGGGAAATGGCTCCGCAGCCTGTCCACGTTGCTGATCCTTCTCAGCGGAGTGATCCTGGTGTCGGCGGCCTGTCGGATGAGCCTTTATGTAGCAGTATATGGCCTGTCCTTCAAAAGGGTGCTGACCTATTGGGGAATGGGGATGCTGGGGATCTTTTTCTTGATCGCGTTGTTAAAGACATGGAGGAAGGGATTCTGCTGTTTTAAGGTTTTGTTTGCGGTATCCGTTGCGGGCTGGTTGGTTCTGAACTTTTGTAATGTGGATCGACTGGTGGCCAGATATAATGTATCCCTGTATCAGCAGAACAGTTCAGCTATGATTGACCTGGAGTATCTGACCGATTCCCTGTCCTACGATACACTGGATATATTGGAGAAACTGCCCGGAGACACAGGAACTGAGACAGGAGAGACCCTGGAGGCGTTGCTGCGGGAGCGTCGTCAGCAGGCCCGATGGGATGCGGGAGATTGGGAGACCTGGTCTCTGTCGGCGGCATTGGCGGCGAAGAAAAAATAGAGAGAAGGCGGAGGGTCAGCCCTCCGCCTTCTCCTCCTGTCGTGACATGGAACAAGGGGGTGCGCTCAGCAGAGCCAGATTGTCTCCAAGAACTTGAAAAAAGGCGGCCAAGGTCTCGATTTGGCCGCTGTCCAGGCCCTGAGCGATCCGAATGGAGGCCAAGGCAGCTAACAGCAGGATCTCCTGGTTATTTACAGTTCCGCTCTGGCATCCCATCATATCACTCCTCCCTTGAAACCAGTTTATGCGGAGAAGAAAACCGGGGTTCAGAGAGAAACCGCAAGAATGAGGAAGGAAAGAGCCGGAAAATTTGTTATCATCATGGGGAAAGGAGGGAAGTCAAATGGAGAATGATGGGGTAGAGCTCATCAGAGAGGCGATAGAGTATATGGAGAGCCATTTGGAGAAAAAGCTGGATCTGGATACGGTGGCAGGGACGGTACATTATTCTAAATATCATTTTCATCGCATCTTTACCCTTGGCGTTGGGATGACTCCCCATAATTATGTTCAGCGCCGGAGATTGACAGAAGCAGCGAGACAGCTTGTCTTTACCCGGGTACCGATCCTTGAGATCGCGGCGGGGGCAGGGTATGAGAGCCAGCAGGCGTTCACCGGGATCTTTAAAGCGATGTATAAGTGTACTCCGTTGGAATACCGGGAAAGGGAGAGTTTCTATCCCTTGCAGCTCCCCTTTGTTCTTACGCCAGCGCCGTCGTCTTTTGCTGATATGGAAGGAAAGGTCGTGTACGCTACCCAAGAGGACATTCCGGATTGGATGGGGCTGACCAAGCTTGTGATCAATGGATTTCCCTGCTTCGACGAGGCGGAGCATCGGGAAAGGCTTGTGGAGTATATCTCAGAGCGAAGGGCTGTGATCATGTGGAATAGAGGGGTGCTGGTGGGTGCCGCAGCCTTTTCTTCCCAGGATGGGAGCATTGATTTTCTGGGAGTACATCCTCAGTATCATCGGTATGGGGTGGAGAAGGCTCTGCTCTCCTTTATTTTAGATTATGAAATGCCTTGGAAACGGGAGGTAAGTATTACGACCTTCCGGGAAGGGGATAGGGCGGATACAGGACAGCGGGCGGCCTATCAGCGGCTTGGTTTTGAGGAAGGAGAACTGCTGGCCGAGTTTGGTTATCCTACACAGCGGTTGGTCTTGCGTAGAGGAGAGGGGGCGGCTTCCCATGAATAACAGCCCGCTGGATCGGGAATGGAGCTTGCCTGCCCTTTTATCCTTTGCCCTTCCCACAATGGCTATGATGCTGTTCATGGGGTGTTACACTGTGGTGGACACCATCTTTGTAGCGCGTTTTGTGGATGCGGACGCCCTTGCCGCTATCAACATAGTCTGTCCTGTGGTCAATGTGACAGTGGGTCTGGGAACCATGCTGGCCACGGGCGGAAACGCCATTGTGTCCCGAAAGCTGGGAGCCGGGGAGAAGCTGGAGGCCAAGGCAGATTTCACACTCCTTGTTATTGCGGCGGCAGTGGTTGGCGTGCTTCTTCTTGGAGGAGGATCGCTGTGGAAAGAAGAGATCCTCCTTGCTCTGGGGGCCAGTCCACAGCTCTTTCCCCATTGTGAGGAATACTTTTCTTTCCTCATGTGGTTCCTGCCGGCCAATATGCTGCAGACTCTTTTTTCCAATCTGCTGGTGACGGCAGGGAGACCAGGACTGGGGCTTGGCCTGTCTCTGGCTGGCGGGATAGCCAATATCATTCTGGATTATATATTTATTGTCCCTTGTGGCTTGGGCGTTGGTGGTGCGGCTCTGGGGACGGGCTGTGGGTATCTGATCCCCGCTGCAGCAGGGATCCTCTTTTTCTTTAGGGGGAAGGGAACCCTTTCCTTTGTGAGATGCAGATGGAATGGGAGGGTGTTGTGGGAGAGCTGTCTCAACGGATCCTCGGAGATGGTGGGACAGTTGGCTTCGGCAGTGACGACGCTCCTTTTTAACCTGTCCATGATGAAGCTGACAGGGGAGAAGGGGGTGGCCGCCATCACCATCCTCATCTATACGCAGTTTTTGCTGAATACATTGTATATCGGTTTTTCCATGGGAGTTGCCCCGATTTTGGGGTTTCAATACGGAAGTGGAAATATCCGCCGGCAGAGACGGGTTTTGCGGGACTGTCTGGGATTTGTGGCCGTTGTTTCCCTGCTTGTATTTGCTGGGGCAAGGTGGGGCGGCCCTTACATCATACAGCTTTTTGTCCCTGATCTGTCAGAGGTCTATCGACTTGCGGCGGGAGGATTTTCAGTTTTTTCTTACAGCTTTCTTTTTTGCGGCGCAAATATCTTTGCCTCCGCATTTTTTACGGCCCTGTCTAATGGGAAGGTCTCGGCGTTTCTATCTTTTTTACGAACCATGGGGTTTCTATCCGGTGGAATTATACTGCTGCCGCGAATTTGGGGTATTAACGGCCTGTGGCTGGCGGTTCCGATGGCGGAGGGGGCAGCCTTCTGTGTATCCTGCGGGTGTTTATTACTGTATGGGAGAAGGAGCCTTGCGATATAAAAAGAGCCAGGCGGGGGAATCCCCACCTGGCTCTTTTCTTAAATGGAGTCAGGATAGCCAAGCTCAGAGAGCAGAGTGTTTACCTCACTCCTGCTGTTGACATGATGGAAGCCTGTCATATAGTGGCTCTTTTCCTGGCCGGGGAGTCGGCCGAAAGCATCCAACGCGGCAGGGTTTTGGGAGATAGTATTGGCAAGTTCAAAGGGAAGCTGAGACATGGGATCATAGTGGATCATAAAAGCACCCTCCTTTCCCACTTAGTATGGGCGAAAAAGGAGGATGCTTTGCATGGTGGATTAAACTCCTACCATAGAGTCCATCTGAAGATTTTTCAAAGAGAAATCCTCTCCGTCATAAGATACTTCGGCCCGAAAAACAGCCAGGCTTTCCCCTAAAAGATCGCTCCAGGCATCCATGGTCATATAAAAGGAGCCTTGAGATTCGTAGAAAAGGCACATATGCCCCAGAGTTAGACGGCCAGGGGCGGTGTCCTGGGGGAATTGCCGAACGGCAGATTGACCATTAAGAGAGAGTGTAAGGGTATGAGCTCCGCTATCCCACTGGAGATCCAGATCCTGCTCCACCAGCTCTATACAGGTATCCCGGCTGATGGAACAGGCTGTCCATCCCTCCTCTAAGGGACGGTAAAAGACCAGATCATAGGTCATAGAGTCTCTGGAAAGGGGCCACAGCACCGCAAGTTCAGGTGCCTCTCCGCCGGAAAAGTTCCCCTGCCGGACTTCCGGCAGGGCGCCAAATTCCTGTTCAAAGTGGAGGAGGGTATCCCCATCCCGAAAAAGGATACCTCCCCCATAGCCGGGATTCAGGCCATAGAAGGCGACATCAAGCTCTGGTATCTGGGTCAGGAGACAAATCTGTGGGGAGGAGAAAAGGAAAAAATCCCCCAAGTCCACGGGTTCGTCAGGCAGAGAATCTATGGTAAGAGTGCTCCAAAGGGGAGCCTGTGATGGTTCTGGTGAGGGAGCGTCCGAAGGGGAAGCGGTCTGGACGGGAAGGGAGGGGGTGGACGATGCGGTTGTCGGAGGCGTTTGGGCACAACCGGAGAGCAGAAGGATCACGGAGAGAGCAAGGGATAACTTTTTCATAGATTCACAGCCTTTTTGTATATCTCAGGTCGGTCAAAACCGTGTCGGGAGGGAAGGGGATCTCAACACAGCTTCCATCCCAGGAAAATCCGTGGGAGGCATAAAATTTCTGGGCTCGTTCATTTTCCCGCAGAACAAAAACAAAGACATCTTGGAAGCCCATAGAATGCAAGCGGTGGACAGCTTCCTCAAAAAGAAGTCCGCCATAGCCCCTGCCGCGTTCCTCTGGATGGGTATAGAAGGAGGCGATCTCTCCCCAGCCGGCATATGGGGCATTCAGAAAATCCCAGTTATCTTCCCCATCGCTGTTATAGTTGTGGGTGCGGGCGGCGCAGTAATTGATACAAGCCACAGGGGTTTCATCTCTGAAGAGCAAAAGACCGTGACAGGAACGGGTTTCAAAATTTTTCCGGAATACAGGTACCCAGCGGTCATCGGTGATTTCCCTGTCCATATAAGCATTAGGGATATAGCCTTTATAAGTATCACGCCAGCCCAGGGCATGGATAAGGCTCATAGCCCGAAAGTGCTCCTCCTTTACGGCATCCACAAAGAAAAGCTTTTCAGCCACAGCGCTGTCCTCCTTTTCAAAATAAGGCATGGCGGTCGGAAAAATAGATGGCCTGTGACCTTGCATCGACAAAGGCATTGACGCCAAAGGGGATAATACAGCGTGGCAGAGCGTGGCCAACATTTAAATTACAGAGAATAGGGAGCGTAGGGTTATCAATGATTTTGGTCAGAAGCTGGTTATATTCCAGGTGATAGGTTTCATCCATAGGCTTTCCAACAAGCACGCCATTAAGTACGGAGAAAATACCAGTGCTTTTTAGGAGGGAAAGGGCCTTTTGAAACTTTTCCGGGGGCATTTTCTCCTCGCTGGGCTCCAAAAGGAGTATCTTCCCCTTCCAATCCGAAAGGGAGGGAAACAGTTGATATTTTCTGCACAGGAGGGGCATGTCCTGGTGCCGGCTGCCATCAAAGATATCGAAGAGAGAATCTATACAACCCCCCAGGATCTTGCCGGAGAAAGTAGGAGAGCCTTGAAGCGATTCAAACCCGCTGTCCGGATGAGAAACGAGGGGGACGCCAATCTGATCAGGGCCATAATCGGCCCGGCTTTCATACCAAATTTCGCTGGGGGTGATCTCTGTGATGCCTCCGGTTTTGATCAACTGCTCGAAATATCTTTTTGAATAGGGGAGCATCTCCTGGCTCAGCTCACAGACGTCGGAAAGAAAGGCCTGGCCATAGAAGGAGGGGAGGCCGATCTTGTGAAGCATGAGATGGTTGATAGTGGAGTCGGAGAAGCCGAGAAACATCTTTTGGGAATGGGCGGCGGCCTTTTCCAGCTCCCCGTGGTCAAACAGATAGGGAAGCAGGCGATAGGTATCATCCCCACCAATAGCGCAGAGGATCATATCTGCCTGCGGATCTTGAAAGGCTTGAAGAAGATCCGCAGCCCGCTGCTCAGGATGGGCAGCGAGATGATCAATGCCGGAGAGAGCGTGGGGTGTGAAGCAAACCTTCAGGCCATAGGACTCCAATCGGTCAATGCCGATCTCCAGTTCGTGGGATAAAAAGCCCTCCCCCAAAATCCCACTGGAGAGACTGACGATGGTAACCGTTTTGACCATTTCAGATTCCTTTCCGGGAGAATTACACCGCTGCCGGGTTTTGCTCCTGGTGCTCTCCCTCTGCCTGCAGGCCCTGTTTCTTCTGAAGGGCCCGGGCATTGGCCAGCATGAGCTTGATACGGTTTTCCTGGTTGATCCTGGTGGCGCCGGGGTCATAATCGATGGCCACCACGTTTGACCAGGGGTAGTCATCCTTGATCTTCCGGATCATGCCCTTGCCTACGATATGATTGGGAAGGCAGCCGAAGGGTTGGGTGCAGACGATGTTGGGAACCCCAGTGTGGATCAGCTCCAGCATCTCAGCGGTAAGGAGCCAGCCTTCTCCCATTTTGTTGCCATCGCCCAGATAACCCTTGATGTAGCTGTGAAGCTCGTTAAAATCCCCGGGAGCCCGAAAGCCAGAGCGCTTTATAGCGTTGATCATGGCGTGCTGGTATTTCATCAGGTAGTTTTGGAGCCAATGGCAGAAACGTTCCTTGATCCACTTTCCGCCGTATATATTTACATCCACCTCGCGGTTATTTATTTTGAAAATAATGAAATCCATCAGCCCGGGGATCACAGGCTCTGCCCCCTCAGAGAGAAGAAAATCAGCCAGGTTGTTATTGCCAAGGGGGGCATATTTCACATAGATCTCACCCACGATCCCGACCCGCACCTTCTCCTCCTTAGAGACAGGAACGGCTTTGAAGGTGGAGGTGATGCGGTCAAAGTTGACCTCCATGCTCTTGAAGGACATCCCCTTTCCATTGTCCATGTCGTGCAGGAGGAAATCCATACAGGATTGGACGGCGGAGTCGGTATCGCCTGGTGTGAGCTCATAGGGACGAACCTGGTTGGCCACATTCATAATGAGGTCGCCGTAAATAACGGCATAGACTACCTTGCGAATCAGACCCACGGTAAGCTTGAAGCCGGGGTTGGATTCCAGGCCGGACATGTTGACGGAGATGACGGGGATATAGTCCAGCCCTGCCTTTTCCAAAGCCTTCCGCAGCAGATGGATGTAGTTAGACGCCCGGCAGCCGCCGCCGGTCTGGGTGATGACCAGGGCCACCTTGTGAGGGTCATATTTTCCCGACTGTACAGCGTTAATGAGCTGGCCGATCACCAGGATGGCGGGGTAGCAGGCGTCATTGTGGACATATTTCTGACCCGCGTCAATAACGGGGCGGCCGGTGTTTTCCAGCATCTCAACCTTATAGCCCTCGCTGCGAAAGATGCTCACCAGCATGGCGAAGTGGTCGGGGAGCATCTGGGGGATAAGGAGAGTGTATTCCTTACGCATCTCCTTGGTAAAAAGGAGACGGCCGGTTTTGTCATATACTAATTCAGCCATAGCAACAGTTTCCTTTCCCGTTTTGAAAGACAGTGGATTTATGGGTGGAGAGGGATACCCAAGCCCAGCTTCTGCCGCCATTGAGGCGGGGGAGCGTCATCCGCCCAATATTCGTCCATGGAACAGATCAGCCCTTCCCGCACCCGAATGAAGGATGTGACATGGAAAGAGAGGGAATGCTCCTTGGAGTAGACATGAACCACAGAGACAAGAAGATCCCCTGCCGTCTCCACCCGTTCTACAGTTCCCTCCCAGGCTCCGGGGTAATCACAGTTGACACGGATAAATTCCTGGGCGGTAAAATGCTCGTTTGTACAGTGCCAATTGACGTATGCATCGGCAGAGAAAAAGGTGCTTAGAGCTTCCTCATTCTGAGTGAGAACAGCGTTCCAGAAGGAGTGAATATCCATGAAAGGCTCCTTTCCAAGAATCAGCTTTTAAGGGAAACCTGAGATTCAGGCAGGACATAAACCTCAGGAATTGTGACGGCTCCGTGCCTCCATAGCGGCCATAAGGGAGCGGATCCGGATCTTGACTGCACCCAAGTTATTGATATCATCGATTTTCAGCTGGGTATAGAGCTTACCGCCTGCTTCCAGGATTGAGCGAACCTCGTCAGCGGTGATAGCGTCAGTGCCGCAGCCGAAGGAGACCAGCTGAACCAGCTGCATATCAGGCTGGGTGCAGACATACCGGGCGGCATTGTACATCCGGGACTGGAAGGTCCACTGATTCAAAACCTTTCGCCCTTCATAGCCTTCCAGGTGACTGAGGGCATCCTCGCTGATCAGGACAAAGCCCTGGCCGGTGATAAGATCGTTGATACCGTGATTGATCTCGGGATCAATATGGTATGGGCGGCCGGCCTGAACCAGAATGGGAAGCCGGTGCTCTCGTGCGTAGGCGATATACTCCTGGCCCTTCGCCCACAGATCTTTTTTGTAGGTCTCGTAGGCTTCGTAACCAGCCTTGGCGGCGGCTATGCTTTCCTTTTTGGGGATGGAGAACTCCTCCTCCATCAATTTGGAGATCCGCTTGGCAAAATCCTTGGGACGGTAGAGGCCCACATAAGGCATGAGAAAACGGGTTTCTTTAAGCAGAGGTACGTTTGCGGCCAAAAGCTCTGGATAATAAGCCACCACGGGGCAGTTATAGTGATTGTCTCCAATGCCCTCATCATAATTGTAGGACATACAAGGATACCAAATGGCGTCTACCCCCATCTCCACCAAAGCCTCCACATGACCGTGGAGCAGCTTGGCGGGATAACACACAGTGTCTGAGGGAATGGTGTGCTGGCCCTTGATATAGAGCTTCCGGGAGGACTCGGGAGAGAGAACCACCTCGAAGTTCAATTTTGTAAAAAATTCGTACCAAAAGGGGAGGTTTTCATACATATTAAGGCCGAAGGGGATCCCGATGCGGCCTCGGATCCCGCTACCGGAGCCCGTCCCTTCCATAGCCCGGAGCTTCTGGTATTTATAACGGGTCAGATCGGGAAGCTCCTGCTTTGCCTTGCCAAGGGGACGGGAACAGCGGTTACCGGAGATAAAGCGGCGGCCCGCGTCAAACTGATTCACCGTCAATGAGCAGTGGTTTGTACACAGCCCGCAAGTGGCAGGCTTAGCAATATGAGAGAATGACTGCAAAGCGGAATTGCTTAACAGATTGGACTGAGCCAACCCCAGATCACGGGCAGCCAGGGCGGCACCGAAGGCGCCCATGAGTCCGGCGATGGTGGGGCGGACGACATCTCGACCCAGCTCCTGTTCAAAGGCGCGGAGGACAGCGTCATTGAGAAAGGTGCCGCCCTGAACCACAATATGCTTGCCCAGGTCGTCGGCGTTGGCGGCCCGAATCACCTTATAAACGGCATTTTTTACGATAGAGATGGAGAGGCCAGCTGAGATATCCTCCACGCCGGCCC
Source organism: Oscillospiraceae bacterium (assembly GCA_022792495.1). Lineage (GTDB taxonomy): Bacteria > Bacillota > Clostridia > Oscillospirales > Oscillospiraceae > Vermiculatibacterium. The sequence continues at coordinate 6,770 of JAAWBD010000023.1, read as the reverse complement.
CGTCCTTCTGAGCCTGCTTTACACTGGAGTTCATAAAGACGGTGCACCGGGAGCCCAGATTCACCGGATGGGGGGAAAACAGCCCCAGCCTGGAGAAGGTGGCGATGTCGTAGTCCAAGGCCTTGGCAAAGGTCTCAATAAAGGAGCCACAGCCCGAGGAGCAGGCCTCGTTGAGCATAATGGAGTCCACCGCCCCATTACGGATCTTGAAGCATTTCATATCCTGACCGCCGATATCGATGATAAAATCCACGTGAGGATTGAAGTGGGCGGCAGCCTTATAGTGAGCCATGGTCTCCACCAGGCCCAGGTCGCACTGAAAGGCGTTCTTGATCAATTCTTCACCATATCCAGTGACGGCAGTCCCCTTGATATGAACCCGGCCTCCGCACTGTTTGTATATTTCACGGAGCTGTTCCAATACGATGGCGACAGGATTTCCGAGATTGGAATGGTAATAGCTGTAAAGGATACCGCCTTGCTCGTTGATGAGGGCCATTTTTGTGGTGGTGGATCCCGCATCGATACCCAGCCAGGCATCGCCGGAATAGGTGGACAGATCGGCTCGGGGTGGATGGTTGGCATTGTGACGGCTGAGGAAGGCGTCATATTCCGCTTGGTCAGCAAAAAGAGGGGGCATCACATCTAAAATACCAGTGGCGTCCACACTCTCCTCCAGCAGTTTCAGGCACTCTTCAAAGGGACGGGGGGAATAGTCGGTGGAGCAAAGGGCTGCCCCCATGGCGGCAAAGCAGTCGCCGTCTTTGGGAAAGACGGCGTGATCCTCATCCAGGCGCAGGGTCTCCACGAACCGCTGGCGCAGACCTAACAGGAAATGAAGAGGGCCGCCCAGAAAAACGATCTTTCCCTTCAGTTCCCGTCCCTGGGTCAGGCCGGCCACAGTTTGATCCACCACGGCCTGGAAGATGGAGGCGGCGATATCCTCCTTCCGCCCACCTTGGTTCAGGATGGGCTGGATATCACTCTTGGCAAAGACACCGCAGCGGGAGGCGATGGGATAGATCTTTTCGTGGCGCAGAGACAGCTCATTGAGCTCCCCCACGGTCACATTGAGCAGGGAGGCCATCTGGTCGATGAAGGCTCCGGTGCCGCCGGCACAGGAGCCATTCATCCGCTCCTCCAGGGCGCCGCCGAAGAAGATGATCTTGGCGTCCTCGCCGCCTAACTCGATAACCGCGTCAGTATCAGGGTGGAATTCCTGGACAGCGGCAGCGGTGGCATAGACCTCCTGGACAAAGTCGATGCCGCTGGCCTTACTCACACCCAGACCTGCTGAGCCGGTGATGACCATATGTACGTCCTGTCCTGCCAGCATGTCCTGGATAGAGCGCAGAGTCTCAGCGGCCCGCTCCCGGGTTTTGGAGAAATGTCGTTCATAGGAGCGGAACAGGAGTTTGTTATCCGGATCTAAAACCACGACCTTTACAGTGGTGGAGCCGATATCGATACCCACACGAAGTTTCATGATAGAAACACCTCAAATCCATTATGGGAGAATTGTTTAACCTACATTTTAACGCACAGGATTTCATTTGACAACCGCAAAAATTTACAAAAAGCGGAAAAGAGCGGTAAGGGCAAGGGTTTGGGAGAAGTATTAAATTTCTATGAATATGCACACGGCTACTTGACAAAGCAATATTATACATAATATAATATTGCCGATAATAAGAAAGGGCGGTGAATCCATGATCTTTCAGCTGACCGCACCTCTGCTGGACGGCTGTGTGCTGGCTGTTCTGGAGCAGGAGGATGCCTACGGCTACAGCCTGACCCAACAAATCAAAAGGCAGGTCGATATCTCAGAATCTACCCTGTATCCCATCCTGCGACGTCTCCAGAGAGAGGGCTGCTTGAGCGTCTATGACAGGCAATTTCAGGGTCGAAACCGCAGATATTACGCCATAACTCCCACAGGGCGGGATCTGCTGGATGATTGCCGGAGAAGCTGGGCGGATTACACAGACCGGGTAGGAAAGATCCTGTCAGGAGGGACGAGAGATGAATAAAGAGACCTATCTGCGCTTTTTGAGAGCCTACCTCACAAACCGGATGCCTGTCAGTGAGGTAGAGGATATCATGAACTATTATACGGAGTATTTTGAGGACGCTGGGGAAGGGGGTGAGCAGGCCGTCATGGCGGAGCTGGGATCTCCGGAGAAGCTGGCTCAGCAGATCCTGCGGGAGCGGCGGGAGGAGGGGCTGTCCTCTGTAGCGGAACCCGAGCATAGCTATAGTCAGGAGTATGCCGAACCGGGGTATGCTCCGGTTGGCCGAAGCGGGATGTCCAAATGGGTGTTTACACTTCTTTTGGTAGTGGCCGCGATCTTTGCGGGGCCCTCTTTGCTGGCCGTGGTGTTCGGTTTAGGGTTGTCTGGACTTCTATGCGTTTTTATCGGCTTGCGGATCACCATAGGCGGAATCAGGGGGATGTCTCTGGCGGGAATGCTGTTTCAGAGCGGCGGAGGATTGATTACCGTGGCGGTGGGGATCCTTCTGCTGCTGGGAGCCGTCCTGGCGGCATGGCTCACAGTTCGATTGATCCGGTGGTTCCGGGATACCTATGTGGAAAGGAGCGCCGAATATGAAGAGGGGTATTAAGATATGTCTTGCTCTGGCGGGTACCCTGTTTGCGTTGGGATTGACACTCAATCTGGTGGGAACCGCCATGGGGGGCAGGAGAGAGAGCAACCGGTATTTCGAGGACCGCTGGGAGGAGATCTCCTATGATAGGGAGTGGGGCCCTATTTTGGTTGGTTCTGATGGAATCCATATCGGAGGAGAAAACGGTATCCATGTGGACAGTGGTGGGGTGAGCATAGGCGGAGACAGCGGGATCCATGTGGGGCATGGGGATGCGGGAGAGAAGCAGGTTCTGGAGAGCGGGAAGCTGGAGGGGATCACATCGGTAGAGGTGGATGTAGATTGCGGCGATCTGAGGCTCCAGAAGGGGGAGGAGTTCGCCGTTTCTCTCGGTTGGAATCTGAGGAATTATACCATGAGATATTGGGTGGAGGACGGCGTCTTAAAGGTGGAGGATGAGAGTTGGGGAGGGGGAAAATGGGGGGACAATTTTAATGTGGAGTGTAAAATGATACTCACTGTCCCGGCGGAATGGGCTTTGGATGTGTTAAGGTTGTCCACTGAATTCGGAGATATTGAGGTGGATGTGGATATCACGGCAGGGGAGGTGGATCTGTCTACCAGTATGGGGGATGTGGTCTGCCGGAGCCTTCAGGCCAGAGATCTGGAGGCCAAAAGCGATATGGGGGATGTCGTCATCCATTTACCGGGGGAACAAGAGGAATACACCTGGGATCTGGAGACCAGTATGGGGACGCTGACGGTGGACGGACAGACACAGAACAGCGGCATGGGAGACATTACTGCCCTGGGAGGAGATGGGCCGAATTATGTGGAGGCGGAAGCCGCTATGGGGGATATTCAAATCCATTTTTCCAAATGAAACTGCCATAGAAGAAGACATGCCCGCCCCCTCTGGCGCATAGAGTTGCCAGAGGGGGTGTTTGCTGTGGAATGGAGCTTCGAGGGGGCGTACGGGGCGGTGACAGTGCGGCAGGAGGGGGAGAAGGCTGTCTGTCAGGCCATCCGGGCCGCGGACAGTGGGGGGCTTTATAAGGCCTGGCTGCGGGGAGCAGGGGGAAGGATCCTTCTCGGCACCCTGATTCCGGATGGCGGGGCGCTGCGGCTGCGGCGGGTGATGGATATACCGGCGTTGGAGCGACAGGGGGCCTGGCCGCCTGAAGGGGCGGAAATACTGATGGCCTATGCCTTCACGAAGGAAGCGCCACCTCCTCCCGACTGGTGCTGGACAGACTGCCCTCAACGGCTCCTGACAGAGCCGATGCTGTCCGCCTGCCTCCGCGGAGTGAAGCGAGCCCTTTTAAAACGGGATGTGGAGGGATTTTATTTGGCCTTTCCCTGGCCCCGACACCAGCCCTTTCCCATTCCGCCTCTTTTTTGTCTTGCCAAAGCAGAGCGGCTATCCGGCAACTGGTATATCCTGTTTCGATTTTCCCGTCGGGGGATCCCGGAGCTTTTGCATAATTTTTCCGGGGCGGGGGAGAATGGAAGCGAAACCTAAAAAGGAGGGATCGCAAATGCCCAATCTCACCGCCAAGGAGCTGGCTGGGATCAGCGACCAGCTGAATTTCGAGAAGGTTCTGTGTGCCAAGTACCAGACTGCCGTCCAGGAGACGGAGGATCAGGAGCTGAAAACCAGCTTCCAGCAGTACGCCGACCAGCACCGGCAGAATTTTGACTGTCTGCTGAACTTTTTGAAGTAAAGGAGGGTTTGCTATGAATGACCAGGAACGAGTGACAGATATGATCCTTACGGAGAAAAAGATGTCCACCAACTACAATACCTTTGCCTCTGAGTGTGTGGACGATCAGCTTCGGGACGAGTACCTGAAGATCCTGAATCAGAGCCATATGACCCAGACGGCTCTTTTCAAAGTGGCCCAGGCCAAGGGCTGGTATACAGTGGAGCAGGCTCCGGTCAGCAAGGTCAGCGAGGCATACAACAAATTCAATTCCCAGAAGCCCTGAATAAGAAGGAAACGCGGTGGCGTATATCGCCACCGCGTTTTTATGTCAGCCGTTCTCTGAGCCAGCCCTTGACCTTCTCCAGATCGGGATCGCATAAGAGCGGAAGGATCTCGGCCAGGGCCTCTCCCGGGAGATCCCACCAGTGGAAGCGGATCAAAAGCTGGGTCAACTCCTGGTCAAACCGTTGTTTCAGAAGTCGGGCAGGGTTTCCACCAAAGATTGTATATGGGGGAACATCCTTGGCGACCACAGAGTATCCGGCAATGACCGCGCCGTCTCCGATGGTCACCCCGGGCATGATGACGCTTTCACGGCCGATCCACACATCGTTGCCCACCACGGTATCTCCTTTGTGGGGCAGCTGTTCCATATGGGGCGGAGTGCGCTCCGCCCAAAGACCGCCGAAAACATTGAAGGGATATGTGGTAACACTGCTCAGGCGGTGGTTAGCGGGGCCCATGATAAAGGTGACCCCTGATCCTAAGGCGCAGAATTTTCCGATAATCAGCTTTTCGCCAAACTCTGGATAATTGAACAGAACATTAGTTTTTTCAAAAGCTGTGGGGTCGGAATCACTGTCATAGTATGTATAGTCTCCCACCGAGATGTTGGGGGCAGTAATAATATTTTTCAGAAAGCAGGATGTGCCAAACTCATTGGGAAATACAGTGTCAGGGTTTGGAATGGAGCGCATGGGGATAACCTCCTTTTGCAACATTGTATCGGAAGAGGAGAGGATAGTCAAGTTTAGCCAAGGCTTTTTCATAAAACAGTTGCGGGAAGCCTTTTTTTGGGCTATACTTTTAAAAAAGTGTGGGAGGGCGGAGAATGGAAAATCAATACAGTGTAAAGTTGACCCAGCTGGTGAAGGAGTATGACCTGGAGATCCTTCGAGTCGGAAAGGATTATGAAAAGCGTACAGTCGGAACTCGGGATATAAACCGCCCGGCGCTGGAGCTTATCGGCTATTTTGATTACTTTGATCCCATGCGCCTGCAGCTGCTGGGAAAGGTGGAGAAAACCTTTCTGGATGGATACTCTCCTACGGAACGGAGGGAGAGCTTTGAAAAGCTGATGGCCCAGGATATTCCGGCCCTTATCATTTGCCGTGGGATGGAGCCTTTTGCGGAATGTATGGAGATGGCGGAGCGGTATGACCGCACCATCCTGCGGACACAGGAGACCACCACTGATATTATGGGCTCCCTTATCACGGGGTTGCGGAACCATTTGGCCCCCCGGATCACTCGTCACGGGGTGCTGGTGGAGATCTATGGTGAAGGGGTGCTCATTTTCGGGGAGTCTGGCGTGGGCAAAAGCGAGACAGCCATCGAGCTGATCAAGCGCGGCCATCGTCTGATCGCTGACGACGCGGTGGAGATCAAGCAGATGGGTGTCAACCAGCTGGTGGGGAATGCCCCGGAACTGATCCGCCATTATATGGAGCTGCGGGGGATCGGTGTGGTGGATGTACGCCGGCTGTTTGGTGTGTCCTCCATCAAGGATTCCGCCAACATTGACCTTGTGATCAACCTGGAGCCCTGGAGGGATGGAGCGGTCTATGACCGTCTGGGCTTGGAGGAGCTCCACACAGATATACTAGGGATTAACGTTCCCTCAGTTACCATCCCGGTAAAGCCGGGCCGGAATCTGGCGGTCATTATTGAGGTGGCGGCTATGAACAACCGTCATAAGCGCATGGGCTACAATGCGGCCCAGGCCTTTACCGATCAGATCAACCGTCACTTTGAGGAGGAGCTGGCCAGGCAGGAGGAGAAATGAGCGAAACGCCATAAAGTCCAATATTGGGATGGATGTTGAAAAATTTTATCGCTTCGAGAAAAATCCTTGCATTCCCATCCAAACTGTGGTAAACTATCATGGCCTGCGAAAAATACGCACACTTTTGGGACGGCGGTCTTGTGCTCCGATGGAGTAGACCGGGCCGGATGACCGGGGTGGAGGCACAAACAAAAAAGGAGGAACAAACTATGGCAGTCGTATCTATGAAGCAGCTTCTGGAGGCGGGTGTCCATTTTGGACACCAGACCCGCCGCTGGAACCCCAAGATGGCCACCTACATTTACACCGAGCGGAACGGGATCTATATCATTGATCTCCAGAAGACGGTGAAGAAGCTGGAGGAGGCCTACTCTTTCGTCCGTGACATGTCCGCT
>JAAWBD010000022.1 GCA_022792495.1 Oscillospiraceae bacterium | reverse complement strand
GCCGCCGCCATCCTCTCCCGGCTGGCGGGGGTGCTGGACATCAATCTGGACAAGGCTGCCCCCACCTTTGACGACAACGGCTCCATCTCCCCCTGGGCCAGCGAGGCCGTGGGGCAAATGCAGGCCGCCGGCATCATGGGCGGTGTGGGGAATAACCAGTTCGGCCCCCAGGGACCCTATAGCTGGGAGCAGTCCATCTCCACCCTCATGCGGATCTATGATATGACCCTGTGAGAGAAAAAGAGGAACCGCGGAAAGGCCTTTTGGCCTCTCCGCGGTTCTTCTTGTTTGGAGTTTTCGCCGGGAGCGGCGGGCTTTACGCCTCGCTCAGGCCGCTGAGGCGGAGCCATTTGCCGCTGTGCCAGCGCACCATGCACAGCACCCCCCGGAGAACAAGGTCGATGGCCATAGCTCCCCAGACCCCGGCCAGGCCCAGCTCGAAGCGGAGCACCAGCAGGCAGGCCAGGGGAACCCGAACCAGCCACATCCCTGCCAGGCCCACCACCAGGGGGAATCTGACGTCGCTGGCCCCCCGGAGGGCGTTGGTGAGGATGATGGAGGCGGCGAAGAAGGGCTCGGAGAAGGCCACCACACGGAGGGCGAGGGCGGCCTCCGACACCACGAGGGGGTCGGTGTTGAACAGGGAGGCCAGGGGGCTGGCGAATACGAAGAGCAGGGCCCCCGTCACCAGACACAGAAGAAAGCCGATGGCTCCGGTGAGGATACCGTAAGCCTTGGCGTCCTCCTGGTTTTTCGCCCCCACCGACTGGCCCACCAGGGCCACGGCGGCGTAGCCGATGCCGTAGGCGGGCAGATAGCAAAGGCCCTCGGCGTTGGTGGCGATATTATTGGCGGCCAGGGCGGCGGTGGTGAGGGCGTGGCCCACCAGGGCAGTCATGGCGATCTGGCCCAGGTTGATCACCGCCCGCTCTATGGCGGAGGGCACCCCCAGGCGCACCGCCCGGCGGATCACGGCCCGGTCGGGGCGGAGGCCCTCCCGAAGGGAGGTCTGATAGCCATGCTGACAGAAGGCGGTCATGGCGGCAGGGATCCCGGCGCACATGATGGAGATGGCGGTAGCCAGGGCGGCACCCTCCACCCCCCAGCCCGCCCCGGGGATGGTGAGGCCGTGCCACTGGCGGGTGGGATAGATGAGGAAGAAATTCAGCACCAGGTTGAGAAGGTTGGTGGCGGTGTTGTAGATAAGGGGTGTCTTGGTATTTCCCATACACCGGAGCACCGCCCCAAAGATGATAAGAAGGGCGTTAAAGGGCAGGGCGGCGCAATAGATGCGCATGTAGTTCACCGCATGGGGCAAAACCTCAGGCTTGGCCCCCAGCCATTGGGGGATATAGCCCCCCAGCAGCTCATAGAGGGTGCAGGCGGTGAGGCCGCAGACCACCGCCGCCAGGAGGGCCTGACGGATCAGTAGGCGAACCCGCTGGGTGTCCTCGGCCCCCACGGCGTTGGAGACCTGGACAGAGTAGCCCACCCCCGCCCCGGCCACAATGCCGTTGATAAGCCAGATGGGGGGGCCGTTCACCGACACGGCGGCGGAGCCTACCGCCCCCAGGACTCCCACCATGGCGGTATCCACGTAGGTGACCATGGTGTTCATGATCTGCTCAATAATGGCAGGCCAAGACAGGCTCCACAAACGGCGGAGGCGGGGGCCCTGCTGGTCGATTTTCAGTCCGGCGGACATGGCTCACACTCCTGTCAGGTCAAAAATAGGGACATACTCTCCACCGGCGGCTTCCTCCTCCTGGGTGTAGCCGGGAAGCTCCAGGGCGGCCATATAGGCCTGGGCGGAGCGGATCTCGCTGGAGCGGAGGCGGCGGTGGATCTCCGGGTATTCCGCCGAGCGGCCCAGGGGGGTATACTGGCTCATGAGGGAAAAGTAGACCTCCCCCCGGGGAAAGGCGACCGACACCCAGTCCATCACCGCCTTAGCCTCAGGCAGTCCCCCGGGAAGGAGGAGATGGCGGATGATAACTCCCCGCTTCAAAAGGCCCTGGCCGTCAAAGACACAGGGGCCGGTCTGGCGAACCATCTCCCGGATGGCGGTGGTGGCCACCGCCGGATAATCGGGGGCGGCGGAATAGCGCTTGGCCCGGCCGGCATCCAGGTATTTCAGGTCGGGCAGATAGATCTGCACCCTGCCCTCCAGCATTTTAAGAGTCTCCACCCTGTCGTAGGCACCGGTATTCCACACTACGGGGACGGGGAGGGGATCGGAGAGGGCCTCCCGGATAGCGTGGGTAAAGTGGGTAGGGGTCACCAGGTTGATGTTATGGGCCCCCTGGGTGATAAGCTCCTGAAAGATCTCCCGGAGGCGGGATAGGGTCACCGGTCTCCCATAGCCCTCCTGACTGATAAGGCTGTTCTGACAGAACACGCAGCGGAGGGGACAACCGGAAAAAAAGACGGTGCCGGAGCCCCTTGTGCCGGAGATGGGAGGCTCCTCCCAAAAGTGAAGGGCAGCCCGGGCTACCACAGGGAGAGATGGCATGGCACACACCCCGCCGGGGACGGTCTGGGTTCGCTCCGCGGCACAGGCCCTGGGACATTGGCGGCAGATCATCCAGCTTTTCCCCCTTCTCCTGTTAATAAAAAGAACGCCGCAGTAGCGGCGTTCTTTTTGGATCCTGCGGCTTATTCCTCGAAGTTGCCGGAGATCAGTTCGACCAGCGCGTCAACGGCTTCCTTCTCGTCCGCGCCGTCGGCGATCAGGCTGATGGCGGTTCCCTTGACCACGCCCAGGGACAAAACACCCAGAAGGCTTTTGGCGTTGACCCGCCGTTCATCCTTCTCCACCCAGATGGAGCACTTGAACTCGTTGGCCTTCTGGATAAAGAAGGTGGCAGGGCGGGCATGCAGGCCCACCTGATTGTTGACAGTGGCTTCCTTCATATACATAGTGGTTCCTCCCCCAAAAAACTTTTGGGTCTCTCGCTGATAAAATTATACTAAATTTCCCCCCGGCCGTCAACGGCAATTTCAACAAATCGGACGGACGGGGGTTTGCCTTTAAGGGGAGTTTACCGAAGCTCCGCAATGGTCACCCCGTCCTCCCCTTCCCCAAAACGGCCGGGGCGAAAGGCTTTCACGTAGCGGCTGCGCTTCAGGTGATCCCGGACGGCAGCGCGCACCGCGCCGGTACCCTTGCCGTGGATAATGCGAACCTCCTGGAGTTTTCCCATGACAGCGTTATCCAGAAAGCGGTCCAGCTCCATCACCGCCTCCTCCCCCGTCATGCCTCGGAGATCCACCTCCGGAGAGGCGCCCAGGGAGCGGAACTGGTGGGTAGCCCGGGCCACAATGCGCTGGACAGACTTCCGGGTCTCATCCTCGGTGACCCGAACCTCAGCCTGGGTGGCGGTGAGCTTCAGGATCCCCGCCTGGAGCTGGAGGGTGCCATCCTTTTTCACATCCAGGACAGTGGCCTTGGTGCCGGGCATTTTCACCAGCTCCACCGTGTCCCCCTTGACGGCGGGGCGGGTGGGGGGCGGAACAGGAGCCTTGGGAGCCTGGCCCAGCTTATCCTCGGCGGCATTGAGCTTGTGGCGCAGGCCGGAGCGGGCCTCGTTCACCCGCTGCCAATCCTGCTCCTCCTTGCTCCTTTTCCGCATCTCATCCAGCTCTTTGAAGGCGGTATCAGCGGCCTGGCGGGCCTCCTCCAGGATGGCCCGTGCCTCGGCCTGGGCCCGCTCCACCGCCTTGGCCCGCTGCCTTTCCAGATCGTCCCGGTACTGGGCGGCCTTCTCCTTGGCCTCCTGGGTCTCCCGGCGGAGAAGGCGGGCGGCCTCCTTCTCCCTCTCCATCTCCTGGCGCTGGCGATCCAGCTGGGTGAGCACATCCTCAAAGCGGACGTTCTCGGCATTGACTCTCCCCGCCGCGGCATCGATAACATGCTCAGGAAGGCCCAGGCGGCGGGAGATGGCAAAGGCGTTGGACTTCCCGGGAATTCCGATAAGGAGTTTGTATGTGGGAGCCAGGGTCTCCACATTGAATTCGCAGGAGGCGTTCTCCACCCCAGGGGTAGTCATGGCATAGACCTTCAGCTCGGCGTAGTGGGTGGTGGCAGCCACCAGGGCACCCAGGGAGCGGGTCTCCTCAATGACCGCAGCGGCCAGGGCCGCCCCCTCTACCGGGTCGGTGCCCGCCCCCAGCTCGTCAAAGAGCACCAGGGAGCGGTCGTCCGCCTTGCTCAAAATGCCCACAATGTTCACCATGTGGGAGGAGAAGGTGGACAGGCTCTGGGCGATGGACTGCTCGTCGCCAATATCGGCCAGAACCCGGTCAAAAACCATCATGCGGCTGTCCCCGGAGACCGGGATATGGAGCCCGCATTGGGCCATCAAAACCAAGAGCCCCAAGGTCTTTAAGGTCACGGTCTTACCTCCGGTATTGGGGCCGGTGACCACCAGGGTATCAAAGTCCTCTCCCAGCCGGAGATCATTTTTCACCGCCGTATCCCGATCCAGGAGAGGGTGTCGGGCCCCCTCGAAATTGATCCCGTGGGGAACGATCTTGGGGGCCATCCCCCGCATCCGAAGGGAGAGTCCGGCCCGGGCGAAGATGCCGTCCAGCATAATGATAAAGTCGTAGTCCTGGGCGATATCCTCTCTGTGGAGGGCGCACTCCGCCGAGAGCTGGGCCAGGATCCGCTCGATCTCCTTCTCCTCCTTGGCCTCGATCTCCCGGAGCTCATTGTTGGCCTTCACCACCCCCATGGGCTCAATAAAGAAGGTACCGCCGCTGGCGGAGAGGTCGTGAACCAGACCGGGAACGTCGTTTTTGTGCTCGGACTTTACAGGCACCACGTAGCGGCCATTCCGCTGGGTGATAATATTCTCCTGGAGGTATTTGGACTGGTTGGAGGAGATGAGCTTCTGCAGGATATCCCGGACCCGGGCGGCGGTAGCCCGCTTCTTCCGGCGCAGATCGGCCAGCTCGGGGCTGGCCGCGTCGGCGATTTCCTCCTCAGAGAGGATGGAGCCGGTGATCTGCTCCTCCAACCCCCGGTTGGAGGCAAGGCCCCGGAAGAGAGGATCCAGGGGGGTCTTTTCGTTGCCGCCGGCGGCGTATTCCATACAGCTCCGGGCACAGCGGAGAACGGTGGCCACCTCCAGAAGCTCCCGGGTGTTCAAGCTACCCCCCATATCGGCCCGTTGAAGGGAGGCACGGACGGGCTTCACCCCCCCGAAGTAGGGGGCACCCCGGAGAGAGACCAGATCCACGGCGGCAGAGGTCTCTGCCAGGGCCCGCTCCACATCCTCGGAGTCGGTGAGAGGCCGGAGCGCCAGGGCCCGCTCCTTGCCCTCGTCGGTGACCGCCTCATGGGAGAGGAGCTCCAGAACTTGGGGGAGCTCCAGGGTCTCAATGGATTTTTCAAACAGTTCGCTCATAGCATTCCCTCACCAATGGTTTTGTTGCTTATATTATACACCATTCCCGCTTTAAAAGACAATCCCCTGGTTCAGGCTGTCCCTCCTAGCTAAAAAACCGCCGCAGGCATTGAGCCTGCGGCGGGCTTTTATTCCTATCAGAGCATGGTTCGCTCTTTCTTACTTGCCTTCCTTGATCCGGAGCTCATTCTCCTTGCGGCACCGCTCGATCTCGGAATCCTTCAGGCCGTACCCCACCATGATGAAGAGCACAGCGCCGATCATCAGAACCAGGGGAATCACAGTGTTATAGCTCCACAGGGTCTGCTTCAGGGTGGCGGGGATCGCAGCACCGGCCTTCAAGGCCTTCGCATCAAAGCCGCCCTTGTTCAGGATATAGGTGCGTATCCAGGTGTTCATCAGCATACCCAGGTTCAGCGCCAGACCCCAAATGGCCATGGTCAGGCCCACGTCATTGGTCTTATACTTCCAGTTAGCCCAGTCCGAGGCGCCTACGAAGGCCGGCATAGACATGGTATCCGCAGCACCGTTGAAGAAGAACATGCCGAAGATAACGACCATGGAGATGACTGGCTGATCCTCCCGGAAGGTGAAGAGATTGACAACCCCGAACACGGCCTGCAGAGCGACAGACGCCGCCCATGTATACTTTACATCCTTGAATATCCGGCGCAGAGTGGGTACAGAAAGCGCCCCCACAATGGCCGCTATACCACAGCCGGTGGAGAAGAAGCTGAAATAACCAAATTTCTCAAAGTAGTACCGCCAGGTATAGGAGCCACCGGCTGTAAAGGAGAAGTAATAGAGCTTGGTCAGCGCGTAGGCGAAAAAGGCGCAGAGCATATGACGGTTGCTGATAATGCCCTTCAGGGTCGCAACAAGAGACGCCTTTTTCTTCACCCCCCGCTGCTTTTCAGAGGCGTACTGCTGGGCGTTCTCCTTCTCAAACTGGGAATTCTTCAGCCACAGGCCATCCACAAAATAGATGATGATGGCGGGAATGGCCAGGATCATGGCAACGGCCGCCCAGGCTTTGGGCTCATCATTATAATGGGCAATAAGAGCGGCCAGAACCAGGGGGTAGATGAAGCCGGTGATGGACTTCATACCGTCACGGGCGATCTTGGCGTACATGGAGATGTTGGAGCGATCCTTGGGGGTCTTGCACATACGGGCATACACCTGACGGCACGCATTTGTCCCCAGGTTGCTCAGGGTCAGGATCAGGGTGTTGAGTATCAGCACCAACACCGCCAGCTTGGAGGCATCTGCGGCCAGAACCGGCATAGAGAAAAGAATGATATATCCAATTCCTACGCCGGTACAGCATACCGTCACATAGGGCCAGTACTTGCCGCTCTTGAAGTTCAGATGGTCTACGATATAGGCGCTGACGGGAGAGATCACATAGCTGGAAAGGCTCTTCACCGTCTCCAGAATACCGGTCAGCGTGGTGGAGAACATATAGACGTTTGTAAACAGCATAGATAGATAGGAAGAAAAGTAGGACTTGTAGATACCGCCGGCCAATTCGCAGGCGGGATAGATCATTTTTTCCCGTTTTGACTTTTTGCTTTCCGGGGTAGTCTCTGTGGTGGCTGTCTTTACCTCTTCGCTCATAATCAATTTCCCTTTCTATCGTATTGTTTGGATGATGGGGAAGCAGATACTGCGGGCATGGTTTTCCTACGGTTCCAACAAGGGAAATGCACAGACTACACTGGGGAGGATAAAACGCACAGACTTTTAGCGCACACAAAATTTAGCACACTCAAATTATAAGCTCTTTTCCCTTTTCTGTCAATAGAAAATTTGACATTTTTCGCAAAATAAAAAGACAGCCGCTCCCTTCGGAGCGGCTGTCTCGGCAAGATCCTCAGCTCTTCTTTTTTCCCTTATTTGGAAAGCGGATATGGACATTCAACCCGTCTATCTTGATCTCCAGCCCGCGGGACTGTTTCAAGACCCGGTCGATCCGCTCTTGAGCGGCATCCCCCTGAATCTCCTGGATTAGCAAAAAGAATTTCCCCCAATAGCCGAAGGCTAACTCCACCGGGATCGTATCATGGCGGGCGTTGATATAGTATATCAACGCGGCTTGCATTCCCCGGTAGGCTACTGCACGGAAGGTCATCCGCTCCTGGCTTGCCGAGTCCTCCTCCCCCTCCTTGCAGGAGATGTCCCTCATGATGTCGGGAAGATGCTTCATGTAGATACCATAATGGATATCCAGGGCCATATATTCGATGTAAAATCTCGCATAAGCGGCATCCTGATACATAGCCAGGAGGTGAACATATACCGCGATCAACAACTGCTGCGCCCGATCCTCCTCCGCAAAGAGCTCTGTGATCTCCATATCCAAGGCAAGAGATGCCTTCAGATATATCTCCGAGGCGATATTAGCTTTTTCGCTGAAATGATGGGTCAAAGTGCCCGGGTGGACGTCCGCCGCGGCGCAGATATCCGTATAGGTCGTCCCCTCGATCCCCTTTTCATAAAATAACCTTTTACATACTTCAATGATCTGCTTTTGGGTGGCAAGGCCATTGGCGTATTTCATATCATTTATACTCCTTCATCCCGGCCGCACTTTTTTCTTTTTAATTATATTCCTTTTTCTTTGTTTTGCATAGACCTTTTTCACAAATAAGGATAAAAAGCGGCATGCGCCTTAAAAAACGCATGCCGCTTTTGTTTCCGGATGTTCTCCCGGCTTACCAGTCCAGACCTGCGGCCTCCCGGATCTTCTTGGCCATGGGAGTCATGGTGCCGTACTTGTACTCCTCCAGCTGGCGCACCAGCTCAGGATCCGTATTGTCCTGCCGCGGCAGGGGGACGTCCTGCTCGTGGCAAAGGATATCCTGAACCCGCTTGATATTCACATTGTGGGTCGTGGTTCCCTCCTCCACACACACAGCCGCCGCCACACCGGCCGCCTGTCCAGTGCCGACGCACTGGGGGATCAAGTTCAAAGCGTCAATGGCGCCGTCGTCGGCCGAAAGGTGACGGCCGGGACACAGCAGGTTCTCCACCTTCTTGGGCAGGATGCAGCGGTAGGGGATCTCAATGGGGCAGCCATCATTCCGATGCCCAATGCAGCTGTGCCAGGCGATAACATCGTCAAACTTATGCGCACAGGCAAAATCCAGGGTGTTCATCACATATTCGCCCTCTATCCGCCGGGAGCAGCGGGCGCCCAGCTGGGGAGCGATGTCATACAGGTAGGCGTTGCGGAAGGCGGCCGGCATGTACTCCCGGCAGAACTTGATAATGCGGCGGATGGAATTGCGCACGGTGAACTCCGTCATCTTGATATCCTCAATGTTGGCGCAGTTCAGTCCTGGCAGCCAGTTGTTGAACCATACCACATCATTTCTCTCTCCGGCAAGGGGCATGGTTCGGTAGCCGGCCACCCGGCTGAGCTCATCCTTGAAGGAGTTCATCAGCTCCGGGTTCTCCTTCCCCCAGCGGGCGTACAGCTCGTAGTCCACTCCGCCCATCCGCCAGACCAGAGCCGTCTTGTCCGCTCTGGAGCCGGGGGCCGGCTTTTCAATGAAGGGCGCTCCGGTCTGGGAGAAAATGTCTCCGTCGCCGGTGGCGTCAATGACCACCTTCGCCATCACCGCCTTGCGGCCCTCCTTGCTCTCAAAAATAACGCCCCGGATGGTGTCCCCATCCATGATAGGCTTGGTGCCCCAGCTATGGAGCATCACCTTGATATTGGGCTCCTCCTGGATCATGAGATCCATTTCGATCTTCAGCTGGTTGGGCTCAAACGTGGGGCCCCGCACCAGGCGGTTGCTGGGCGCACCCTTGAACATGGTGCAGCCGTGAACCAGATCCCAGCGATCCAGCTTGATGGGCGAATCCTCCCCTATCTCGTCCAGGGAGGGGCCAAGATAGGCCTCCGGCGCCGACTTATCCAGGCGGGTAAACCACTCCTCCTGAATGCCCCGAACCAACGAGAAATTCCGCCAGCTCAGAGCGGGAACCATGATTACATAGCCGCCGGTGGCGTCGCCGCCAAAGTAGCCGTACCGCTCCATCAGGACTACCTTTTTGCAGCCTGCCCGAGCCGCGGCGATAGCCGCGGCGTGTCCAGCCACGCCGCCACCCACCACAAGCACGTCGCACTCGTCATAGATAGGCAGGGTATTGGCGGATTCCAGATAGGTTTTTTCCATAAGATACACCTTATGCAGCTTTTCACTGCATCCTTTCCTTATTTCATTAAAATTTTATTTCCCCTTGAAGCCCTGAGCAGATCGTGCCTATATGCTTATTTTGTGTGTTTGTGTGTCTCTTCCCCGTGCGTTTCCATACTCTGCGCGCCTTTATTTTCCTTCTGACTTTCCTAAAATGTACCCCTGGGATACCTTCTGGATACCGGCTGCGTTCCCTTCGTCGGTGTCGATGTGGGCAACGCTTCCGCTGTCCGGATTTTTTGCCAGCTTCACGATGGTATCGTCAAAAATCAGGGATCGATCCGGGCTGTCCACCCGCAGCATAACGCTGTCGCCATCCGCCACCCCATACGTCTGTGCGAGGATGGGGTTCAGGTGGATGTGGCGTTTTGCCACGATCACGCCCTTGTTCAATTCAATGCTTCCTACCGTGCCGATGATCCGGGTCCCCGGCGTATCCTCAATATCTCCAGACATGCGTATCACCGCCGGAATTCCCAGGGTATAGGCATCTGTAAGGGATATTTCCAGCTGGTTGAAGTTCCGGCAGGGCCCCATGATCGCCACCCTCTCAAAGGTGTGCTTCGGCCCCACAACGGCGGCCCGGGTGGTGGAGAGGAACTGGCCCTTCGTAGGCTTTATCGGCTCCAGCGTATGCCCCTTTCCGAAAAGGATATCCAGCGCCTCCCGCGTCAGATGCAGGTGGCGGCCGGATACCGCCACCCGGAATTTCCGGCTGTCCTCGTTTATCTCCATACACATTCTCCTCTCTTTTTATTTTTTGGCTATAGGGAGGGTCATCTCCGCGTCACCTGGCTGTAGTCGTTCACCTGCTCTTCCCCATTCAGCACACGAACCACACCGCCCGCTAACGCTTGGAGCTCCATAGAACCCGGAACGATTTTGACCGGAGCGATAAAGCCCACCCGGTCTGCGATCCACCCAGTTATCATCCTGGAATGGGCGATCCCGCCTGTCAATATGATAGCATCCACCTTTCCGCAAACTACACTGGACATGGCGGCGATATCCTTGCTGAACTGGTAGGCCATCGCCTGATATACCAGCTTTGCCTTTGGATCCCCGGCTTCGATCCGCCTTTCCACCTCCCGGCAGTCGTCTGTACCCAGATGTCCGTACAGGCCGACTTCCTTCCGCAAGAGACGGCGGATATCCTGGGGCGTATTTTGAGGATCCTGGTATATTTTTTCCAGAAAATCGGCGGGAACCCGGCCCGCGCGAATGGGGGAAAATCCCCCCTCCTCAGAGGAATAGGTATCGATGATAACGCCGTCCCGATAGCAGGCCGTGCCACAGCCGCCGCCCATATGGCAGATGATGAAGGTGCAGCCGTCAGGGGACAGGCCCATCTCCAGGGCCACTTTTCTGGCGGTAGCGCGGCTGTTCAGCGTATGGGAATGGACGATCCTCCGATAGTTTGGGATCCCGCATATCCGCGCCACATCGCATATCTCATCGGTGGGAACTACATCGTAGAGATAGGCGGGGATCCCATACTCTCTGGACAGCTCGTCTCCGATCACGGTGGAGGAGAACAGGCCCTGATGCCCCGCCTTTCCGTTGCGGGCATCCTCCCCCAGCTGGGGTGTCAGCAGATAGGCCCCATGGCGATAGCTGCCAGGCCTCCCTGTTCCCCGAACCGCGATCGCATCCACCTGACTCATATCAATGGCATGCTCCTCCAGAAACTGCTGTACATATCTTTTCCGGTAAGCGATCACACTCTCGGGCGTCTCCAGTGCCTTCAGTTCCTTGGCGTCATGGGCCCACTCCTGCTGCTCGGCTATATGCTCATTCACACAAAAGGCCACCTTTGAGGACGTCGAGCCCAAATTGAGCACCAGTATCTTCCAATCCTTCTCCACGTTTTCACTCCTCCGCTCTATATCATTTCTTTTCCGTACTTTTTGTGCCTGAGTTGACAAAGTCAATTGACATGTGCTATTTTGTATAAGAAAGCAACACAAAATAAAAGGAATAGGATGTTTTTATGAGCAATGATTTAACCAATTATTTAGTGGAGCTAAGTCCGGCGGACAAGCTGATCCTGGATTCCTACTGCAACCTATGCGACTGCCTGACCACCTATCTGGGTGGAGGGTACGAGATTGTAGTTCACAGCCTTGGTCAGGGCGACCATTTTATCAAACGAATTGCCAACGGACATTATTCCGACCGGGTGGCGGGCTCTGTTGGGATCGGACTGAGCGAATCCCCCGGCGGAGCCATTGAGCACCTGCTTCTAAAGCTGCAGCAGGGCGAGTTGCCCATCACCACCTATTTCAGTGAAAACGCAAAGGGTGACATCTTCCGCTCTGCCACCGTGGGCATTGTGGGGGAAGGACAGCGTCTTATCGGGATGATGTGCTTTAACTTCTTCCTGAACACCCCGATCTCAGAAATCATCGAACTCCTCTCCGTGCCCAAGGACGTGGTGGTTCGAAAGGCCAAATTTACCGCCTACATGGATCAGGACTACGAAGCCATCCTTTCTGAAACGATCCAGGAGACCAAGCTGTCCGTGATGGGCGACCCGGACATCCCTGCTAAATTCAAAAAGAAGGAGATCATCCGCCGCTTGAATGAGGCCGGGGTATTCAACATAAAAAACGGCGTTATCATGTGCGCCGATATGTTGGGGATCCGGGTAGCCACCGTCTATATGCATCTCCGCAGCTTTAGCATCGACCCCTAACAAGCCCTCTCCCATCTTTATCCCTGAAAGCAGTCGTGACTATGCGGCTGCTTTTTTGTTCTCCCTCTCCGTAATAAAAATTAATAAAATTATATTATCTTTTCTTTTTTCTTTCTAAGCATATCACATCATCATTCAAATTTCAATAGCGAATTTTCCTTTATAATAAAAAGAAAATTAGGGTTGACAACATTGTTTGACAATGATATTCTTAAATTGCACAGACACTCTTAATAATTGTTTATTTTATAGTTTAGCGCATCGGGGAGGAAGTAAAAATCAGTTTTTGGCGGCATCTGCATCATTGGTGCCGCAGAAAGGAAGTAGCATGGAAAACAGGTTGGAACTGAAGCTCCAGACCGAACGCTGCAAGTCATGCGGACTTTGCGTGACCGCCTGCCCGCAGGGCGCTTTATCCATCGGCAGCTCGTCCAATAGTGCAGGATATAAATGCGTTGCCCTGGACAAGAAAAAATGCATCACCTGCGGCATCTGTTATACCGCGTGTCCCGACTATGTATTCACCATTGAGGAGGTGCAAGGATAATGGCGAAAAAGCTTTGGAAGGGCAACGAGGCGGTGGCCGAGGCTGCCATCCGGGGTGGATGCAACTTTTTTGCCGGATATCCCATCACCCCATCCACCGAAGTCCTGGAATATCTCTCTTGGCGTATGCCGCAGGTGGATCGGGTCTTTATCCAGGCAGAGAACGAGATCGCCAGCATCAACATGGTAAGTGGCGCCTCCGCCTGCGGCGCCCGAGCGCTGACCGCCACCTCCGGCCCGGGAGGTTCCTTGAAGGTGGAGGGAATGTCCTACGCCGCCCGAAACAGTATTCCCTATGTTCTGCTAAACGTCCAGCGTTGGGGCACAGGTCTGGGGGCCCTGGAATCCGGGCAGACTGACTATTTCAAAGAGGTCAAGGGCGGCGGCCACGGCGATTTTAAAAACATCGTATATACGCCCGCCTCCGTCCAGGAGCTGGCCGACGTCGCCTACGAAGCATGGGACGTGGCCGAAAAATACCGGGTGGGCGTCACCATTCTCACCGAGGCATATCTGGGGCAGATGATGGAAGAGGTGGAGATGCCCCCCTTCAAGGATCCCGTCCCCAGAGACTGGGGTATCGACGGTACCGGCCGCTTTGGCCTTGGCAAGCACTCCGTCATGATGCGCGGCCCCGGCGGCATGGCCCTGCAGGGCAAGGTCTATGCCCAAATCCGCGCCGAGATGCAGCGTTGGGAGGAGTACGGCCTGGAGGAT
This sequence comes from Oscillospiraceae bacterium, assembly GCA_022792495.1. Taxonomy (GTDB): domain Bacteria; phylum Bacillota; class Clostridia; order Oscillospirales; family Oscillospiraceae; genus Vermiculatibacterium. Next base: position 16,349 of record JAAWBD010000022.1, on the reverse strand, counting down.
GCGGAATACGTGCTTGTAGCCTTTGGCCTTCCGGGCCGCGTGTGTATGGACGCCGTTAAGAGAATGAGAAGTGCCGGCGTCAAGGCAGGAATGATCCGACCCAAATTGGTCTGGCCCTTTCCGGAGGACGCCTTCAAAAGGGTAAATCCTCAGGTGAAAGGCTTTGCCAGCATAGAGTCCACCGATTTCGGCATGTTGGTGGAGGATGTAGCCCTCTGCGCCAAAAAGTATGGCTTCCATGTCCCCGTTTACTGCTACGCCCACGGGAAAGGCGTCCCCGGTGTCAGCAAGGTGACCGACTTCTACCATTCCATGGAAAACGGCGATGTAAAGGAGGCGTTTTAAATGCCCGTCAAGAAACTTCCTGAAAAGCTAAAGGCCAACGCCTTCTGCCCCGGCTGCGGGCACGGCACCATCCTTCGCCTGATTGCAGAGGCTGTTGAGGAATTAGAGCTGAACGACAATAAGTGCCTGGTTTTAGGCGTAGGGTGCAGCTGCAACGGAAACGGAATGCTGGGCGGCGATGACTTTCAATGCGCCCATGGCCGCGCCGCGGCTGTCGCTGTCGGCATGAAGCGTTTTCGCCCCGGCATGTGCGTTTTTACATACCAAGGCGATGGCGACGCCGGCGTCATTGGTCTGGCCGAGACCCTGAACGCCGCATACCGGAATGAAAAAATCACTGTTTTTGTGGTCAATAACACCAACTTCGGTATGACCGGAGGTCAAATGAGCTGGACTACTCTTCCCGGCCAAAAAACCACCACCTCGGTGCGCGGCAGAGACTGCTCTGTCACAGGCGCACCCATCCACCTTCCCGAATTGATCGCCACCCAGTTTGATGTGGCTTACGCCGCAAGGGCCTCTGTTCACGATGTAAAACACATCACGCAGGCCAAGAAAATGGTTTTGAACGCACTGCAGGCGCAGATGAACGAAGAGGGCTACTCGATCGTCGAGTTCCTGTCCAGCTGCCCCACCAACTGGCATCTCTCCCCCATCGACAGCAACAAGTTCATTGCCGAGCAGGTTCTTGCCGCGTATCCTGTCGGCGAATTCAAGTCCAGAAAGGGAAAGGAGGGGCAGGCATGAAAGAAATCATCTTTGCCGGCTTCGGCGGGCAGGGCGTTTTGACCGGTGGCCTTATCATCGCCTACATGGCAGCCAACAAGGATCTCAATGCCGTTTGGATGCCCGCATACGGCCCCACTATGCGCGGAGGGAAGGCCAACTGTGTGGTGAAATTCGCGGAAACCAGCGACGAACGGGTAGGCAGTCCCGTAATGGAGCAGGCCGATATCCTTATCGCCATGAATGAGCCCGCCCTGGACTACCTTTCCTTTTGTAAGCCAGGGGCTACCGTGATCGCCAACTCCTCCAGCGTACGCAGCGATTATCCCTTCCCGGAGGGAACCCAGGTCGTCTTTGCGGATTGTCTGGGGCTTGCCCGTCAGGTGGGAAATGATAAGGGGCAAAACCTGGTCGCCGCCGCAGCCGCCATCAAAACCTGCGGCCTTTTTGACCCGGACTATGCTGTTGCGACCATGTGCCAGTTTTTTGAGGAAAAGGGCAAAGGAAAATTTAACGATCTGAACGTTAAAGCCATGCAAGCCGGCTTCGACGCAGTTTGACTCTGCCTCCGGCAAAAGAGAGCCGCCGTACAGATCGAATAACCTGTGATTGTTTTTGGGGAGGTTTCCATGGAGAGGTCATCCGATCAGAGAGAGAAAAGGCTCCTCCTGTGGGGAATTGAAAGCGCTGGCGAGGGACTGCTCGCCACGATTTCAAATACCTATCTTGCCATTTTTATGACAGATGTTGCCATGATCCCCCTGGGCCTGACCAGCGCCGTTATGCTTATCATGAGCGTCAGCGACTGGATATTCGCCATGTTTGCCGGGGCAGTCATTTCCATGGTTCCTCCCGGACGTTGGGGAAGGCTGCGCTCCTATCTTTTATGCTGTCCCGCCTTTGTCGCTGTATTTTATACCCTTCATTTTCTGTCCGTCCCCAACGCCCCTGTCCTGTCGGCCATCATTATCACCGCAGGCTTTATCCTGGCCAAGATCCCTTACAATCTGATCTACGTAGCCAATGTCTCCCTGATCAATGTGATAGCCAAGGATCAGGCCGCCAAAAACCGTTTGAGCTCCCAGCGCATGATCTTCTCCAACCTTGGCCGCATGGGGGCCAACAGCCTGGTTCCCATCCTTGTCCTCCTTCTGGCAGGGCGCCTGGGCGAGCGGATCGTATACCCGATCATCATGGCCGGCGGCGGTTTGCTCTACGTTCTGACCAATCTGATCCACTTTGTTCTGTCCAAGGGCTATGAGAACTCCTCGTCCTCCGTCTCAGCGGAGGACGAGGACGCAGGTTCCCTTTCCTTTGGGGCTGTCCTGGAGATCCTGTTTACCCACAGCCGGGTACTGGTCACCGTGGTCATTGACCTGACTAGCAACGTAGCTTCCCTGGTTCTGCCGCCTCTGGCCGCATATTACTACAAATATGTGGCCGAGGCTCCCAACCTGGTTCCGATCCACATGGCCTTGACCGGCGCCGCAGCCATCGGCGGCTCCCTATTCGTCAGAGCCTTCGGTTCCCACGTCAAAAGGCCGCGGAAAGCGTTGCTGGCGATCTATCCCACCATTGCCCTGTTTCTGTTTCTTACCCGCTTCGGAAACGAAAACGTATCCCTGTTTCTGGCCTGCAACATCCTTGTCCACGGCCTGACCGGAACCACCCAGTCCTTTGAGCTGAGTCTCTATATGGACGATGTGGCCTATGTGCAGAAGCGAACAGGAAAGGATGCCAACGCCCTTATCATGGGTATCAGCGGCGTTACCGTTAAGATCGCCAACATCATCAAAAGCGTCACCGTTCCTCTGTCCCTCAGCATCGCGGGCTATGTGCCCGGCGTCGTTACCGAGGCGGTCAAGTCCTCCATTATCAACGCCTACTCCATCGTTCCGGCCTTGATCCCCCTGCTGGGATTTCTCCTGCTCTATTTCCGGCCGGACGACGAGAAGTAGAGACCTCCCTCTTTTTCCCACTCTCCGCACCAATCAGAACATATTTTTATAAAATACTCACCAAAAAACCGGCCAACCCTTGAAGGGTCGGCCGGTTCTCTTCTTCTCTTCCCATATGGTCTATATCTCAGCCCAGCATTATCCCACCCAGCTGATAAATGAAAAAGCTCATCAAATAGGCCACCGCCACCTGGAAGCAGACGGAAAAGGCCGTCCATCTCCAGCTGCCGGATTCCTTTTTGATCACGCCGATGGTAGCGGCACAGGGGACATAGAGCAGGCAGAATACCATAAGGCAATATGCGTTAAGGGCTCCGAAGCCCATGGAGGCCAGCCCAGCGTGGACTGCCGCCATACCGGCGGTGGAGTTCACGTTTGCCACCCGGAAGAGGATGGCGGTGGAGGAAACCACCACCTCCTTCGCGGAAATACCGGCGATGATAGCCACCACGATGGGCCAGAAGCCCAGGCCCGCCGGGGCCATCACAGGGGCCAGGGCGCGGCCGATGAGAGCGGCAAAGCTCTCCTCCATGGCGGCGGTATAGCCCCCGGGGCCAAAGTTCAGCAGGAACCATAGGAGCACAGAGGCCACAAAGATGATGGTGCCCGCCTTGGTCAGGTAGTCCTTCACCTTCTCCCACACATAGACCCGGACGGTACGGGCGGAGGGAAGCTTGTATTCGGGCAGTTCGATCAGGAGAGGGCTGCGTTCCATACCCTTGTTCTTCTCCAGAGACTGAATGACCCCGGCTGTGACCAGGGCCACCAGGATACCTATGAGATACATGGAGTAGGCGGCCAGCATGGCGTACCGGCCAAAGAAAAGCTGGGAAAAGAGGATATAGATAGGTAGACGGGCAGAGCAGGACATGAAGGGGGTCACCAGCATGACCTTGAACCGATCCCGGCGGCTCTCCAGGGCCCGGGAGGCCATGATGGCAGGCACCGAACAGCCAAAACCCAACACCATAGGGAGAAAGGCCCGGCCCGACAGGCCCAGCCTACCCATGATCCCGTCCATAATGTAGGCCACCCGGGCCATATAGCCCGTATCCTCCAGGAAAGCCAGGGCCAGGAAAAGGATAAAGATATTGGGCAGCAGCGTCAGAATACTGCCCACTCCGGCGATGATCCCGTCGGTGAGAAGGGCCACCATCAGCTCCCCCACCCCCCAGCCGGCAAGGGTATCCCTCACCAGATCAGAGAACCAGCCGACACCCAGCTCGAAAAAGCCGGCCAGGAAATCCCCCACGGTGAAGGTGAGGAAGAACACCAGGGCCATGATACCCAGAAAGATGGGAAGGCCCCAAAATGGGTGGGTCAGAAGCCGATCCGCCTTTTCGGTGGTGGCCGCCTTCTCCTCCCGGTGAACCATGACCTCCGCCATGATCTCCTCAATAAAGTCATATTTCTGATTGATGATCTCGGTCTCGCTGCTCTCGTCCAGGATACCGGGGAGAGCCAGAGGGTGGCTCTTGGCGATCTCCCCATCCCCCTCCAGCAGCTTGATGGCGTACCAGCGGGGATTGACAAGCGCAGGCCATTTCCGCAGAAGAGCGGTCTCCACCGCGTCGATCCGGAACTCCATGACCTCGTCGTAGACCATGACGTATTTCTCATGCTTAGAGCTGTCCGCTGTTTTGGTCTTGCTGTGCCATTCATGCTCGTGGATGATGGGGTCGTGCTTACCCGACTCGGCGTGGTGTGCGGCCGCGTGCATAAGCACCTCCAGGCCCTTTCGCTTCCGGGCAGAGACCGGGATCACAGGAACTCCCAGCATCTCAGGCAGACGGTGAAGGTCGATCTCCATCCCCCGTTTCTGGACTACGTCCATCATGTTGAGGGCCACCACCACCGGCTTTCCCAGCTCCAGAAGCTGGAGGGTGAGGTACAGATTCCGCTCCAGGGCAGAGGCGTCCACCACGTCGATGATCACATCCACCTCGTCAGAGAGGATAAACTGGCGGGAGACCTGCTCCTCCATGGTATAGGCGGTGAGGGAGTAGGTTCCGGGGAGATCCACCAGGCGGATATCCAGGCCGTGATCCTTCATGACCCCCTCCACCCGCTCCACGGTGACCCCAGGCCAGTTGGCCACCTTCAGGTTGGCACCCGTGTATGCGTTGAAAAGGGTCGTCTTGCCGCAGTTGGGATTGCCGATAAATGCCACTGTCAGATTTTTTCCCATCTCAGGCCACCTCGATCCTTTGGGTAATGCCCCGGCCCAGAGCGAAGCGTGCCCCCCGGATCTTCAGGATCAGGGTTCCCCGATCCTTCCCCCCAAGGACAGAGACCTTCCCTCCCAAGGTCATGCCTATGGCTTCCAGCCGGTGCTCCACCTGGGTAGGCAGGTCTATTTTTGTTACGGTATAGGTCTCGCCGATGGTTCCTTTGTCTAAGGTCATATGGATGCCTCCCAGGATATGGGGCGGATACCGTCCACCCCTCGGTATAGACTGATTTTATGGCCGCAGGCTCTTGTAAAAATCCAGGGTTCGAAAGCCCCGCTCCAGCTGGGTCAGGAGAAAGCTCTCCGCCGCTCCCGCCAGAAGTGCCAGACTTTTTTCCGGAATCTGAAAGGAGAAAAGCCGCTTTGGATCTCCGTAGGCAATGTAACGCAGAGCCGCCAGGCTGGAAGCATCCAGAGGCATGGAAATGCCCTCATCCCCCAGCTCCCGCCGGCATTTTCCGCAGTGGAGCACCCCCTCAGACAAGCTCAGGCGGGGGGCCTCCGGCGTTTCCCTTCCGCAGACGGCGCAGCCGTCCACCAGGGGTTCGTAGCCCGTAAGGCAGCACAGCCTCCACTCAAAGGCCGCCTTCACCAGTGCCTGGGGCTTGTCCAGCTTCTCCAGGGCGTAAAGAGAGTTGAGGATCAGAGGAAGAAGGCCTGGGGTCTCGACCCCCTCCTCACTCACTGCCTCGCAGACCTCGGCAAAATAGGTTCCCAAGGCCAGCTTCTCCAGGTCGGAGCGCAGGCCACGAAACTCCTCCTGGGTGGCCGCCTCCTTCAGGGCCCAGCGATCCTGGTAATCGTAGAGAGTCATGTCGGAAAAAACCAGCAGCTGACTGGCCGCCGCCAGGGCGCTGTTCTTCCGCCGGCAGCCCTGGGCCTTCACCGTCCGCTTGCCCTGATCCTGGGCCAGGATGGTGAGGATCTTGTCCGACTCCTTGTAGTTGACCTCCCGGAGCACCAGGGCTCTGGTTACCAAATGCGCCATATGTATCGGGCGTCAGGCGGACTTTTCGGTCTCCTGACGCTCCTCCTCTCTCAATTTACAGTACACATTATACACCTGGGGAAGCCCGGTGTACAGAAAAAGCTCCCACGCTGCCAAGCTGTCCATGTCAGGCCCTCCCTGTCTCTCTTTGGACTTATCATGAACAGTACAAGGCAGGATTATGTCAGGAAATTATTCCTTCACGTCTCCTTGCAGCCTTTCCTTCCGATTTGACAGTGGTTTCCCCGGAAGGCCTATTTCAGTCCTCACGGTAGCCCATGGTATGGACAAAATTCAGGTTGTCCCGCCAGTTTTCCTTCACCTTCACCCAGGTCTGGAGGAAAATCTTGGTTCCCATGAATTTCTCCATGTCCTCCCGGGCCAGGGTGGAGATCTTTTTCAGCATGGCTCCCTTTTTCCCGATAATGATACCCTTGTGGGATTCCTTCTCGCAGTATATGGTGGCGTCACACTCAATGACCTCGTCCTCCCGCTCGGAGAACTTGGTCAGCTCCACCGCTGTGCCGTGGGGGACTTCCTTATCCAGACACAGAAGCAGCTTCTCCCGCAGGATCTCGGCGCAGACCTGCCGCTCGGGCTGATCGGTGGTCATGCCCTCAGGGAAGAGCCAGGGGCCTTCCGGAAGGTATCCCTCCAACAGATCCAGAAGGTCATTGACCCCATCCCCCTCCTTGGCAGAGATGGGCATAACGTGAGCGAACTGGTAGTCCTGGGTGTAGGCGGCGATGACAGCCAGAAGGCGCTCCTTCTCCACGGTGTCAATTTTGTTGATAACAAGGATCGTGGGGATGCTCCGCTTGCGAAGATCCTCCATCAGCTCCCGCTCGGGCTCCCCCACGTTGGGGATAGGCTCCACCAGGAGGAGGGCGGCATCCACGTCGGCCACGCTCTGGTGGACTACCTCCACCATATAGTCCCCCAGGCGGGTGCGGGCCTTGTGGAGGCCGGGGGTGTCCATAAAGACAAACTGGCTCTCCCCCCGATCCACCACGGCACAGATCCGGTTTCGGGTGGTCTGGGGCTTGTTGGAGACGATGGCGATCTTCTCCCCCACCAGAGTGTTGGTGAGGGTGGACTTGCCCACATTGGGCCGGCCCACAATGGCAATCATGCCGGCCTTGGTCTTAGGTGTGTTCATTTAGGTGATCCTCCTTTTTGGGTTGGAGCTATTATTTTATTCGCCGTGGTAGGATAGGTCGTACCACAAAAGCTCTCCGCCGTAATAAGCCTCCATGATGGACGCTACTTCATCGGGTGTGTTATAAGCCTCTCTATAAACCTCCCGCCATTCTCCATCGACAATATCTTCCACCACTATTTCCTGTTGAATCGTTCCATCTTCCAGGGTTTCTGGATAGGGAAAATCAATGATCCGTTTAAGGAACAGCTCTTTGCTTTCCCAACAAAATATTTTTGCTGTTCCCGATGGGCCGGCCCCATTTGTATAGATATAAATTCTATTTTTCTCTCCGTCAATCACCAAGTCGCCAATAAATTCTTTCTTTGGCATAAACTGCCCTTGCTCCTCATCCCAAACATATAACCCGGAATCGTTGTTTTTTGCACCCCGAAACCAAGTATAGACAAAATCCATGTAACCATCAAAATTGGCATCCATCAGCTCATAACAATGTGTCGTCACTCCCCCTGTTTCTATGGTTTGGATGGGAGCTCCCAAATCAGAAGGGTTCCAGACAGAGACAACAGAAACAGGTTCCTTGTCTTTCATCTCCACCGTCACCAGCACCGTCCCCAGCTTGCCCCCGGTGGATACCTCAAAGGCGTCGTGGGTATCATCAATGGGAAAGCCCCAGAGCTCCTTCGCTTCTTCCACAGGCTGGCGGATGGACTCCGGCGTTGGAGAAGGCGAAGGGGCCGCCGGAGCAGCGCAGGCTGACAGAACCAGAATCCCTGTCAGCAGGAAGGCCAGTTTTCTTTTTCTATGGCCCATACGATCCTTCCTCCCCCCTTTGGTGGGGTTTTCGTCAAGAATGATCCACTCCGCTATAGTGGAGGGTCGTTTCTCCCCGGCAAGCTCATCTCCCGATCCCCAGCTCTGACAGGATGGCCTCCTCCCTGGCCCGCATCTGGGCCTTCATGGGGCCGTCGTCCAGGTGGTCGTAGCCCAGAAGATGTAAAATGGAGTGGACGGCCAGATAGGCCGCCTCCCGCCTCTCTCCGTGGCCGTACTCCTCCCCCTGGCTTCTCACCCGGTTCAGGTTCAGCACCATGTCCCCCAGGGGAACCTGCCCGGTGGCCGGGTCGGCATCCACCTCGGAGGGCTTGTCCCCCGGCTTCAGGTCAAACATGGGAAAGCTGAGCACATCGGTGGGGGCGTCCACCCCCCGCTCGGCCAAGTTGATGGCGTGGATGCCGGCGTCATCTGTCAAAAGCACATCCACCTCGCAGGAGACTTTCACCCCCTCCGCCTTCAACACGGCGGGGATGACCTCCTCCAGCAGGGCCTCCAGCCCGGCGGTATCCTCCTTCAGATCTGAGGAAAGCAAAATGCTGTGCTCCATCTTCATCATCCCTTTATCTGTTTTACATCGGCCAGCCGGAGGAGCATCTCCCGCTGGTTTCTCTTTCCCTCGTTGCGGAGAACACGCAACCACTCCCCATCCACATCCAGGATCCTGCAGCCGGTGGTCGTGCCCTCCCCGCCCTCATGTAGGGTGATGGTGACAGTCTTTCCCACCTTGGCACGGAGCTGGCTCCCTAGATCCTTGGCGCCGCTGAGCCGGATATCGTTCTCCCGCAGGATGCGCTCCAGACGCCTGATCTTGTCCCAAAGGAGGAAAACAACGGCGAATGCGACCAGTCCCCAGGTCTCCATCAGCCCTCGCCCCCTTCCGGCAGGATAGTGATCGTGCGGACGGAGGACAGAGGGATCAGCCTCTCCTCCCGCTTATCCTCCCTGTTCTTTTTCCTTCGGACAAACTCCACATTGGCCCAGCCCCCGTCAAAGTCCAGGATACAGGCGTAGTCGCAGAACACAAAATCGTCCTCCTCATAAAAGGTCAGCAAAACCCTCCGCCCCGTTATCTCTTGAAGGAGCCGGGTCACCGGGGAGGGGGGCTTGTCCCCCGCAGGGACTTCATTGATCCCCAGCAGGTAGTCGCAGCTCACCTCGAAGAGGGCGGCCATGCGGACGATTTTATCGGTCTCAGGGTAGGCGGTATCCGATTCCCACCGGCTCACCGCCTGCCGGGTGACCCCCAGCCTTTCGGCCAGTTGCTCCTGGGTCAGGTTTTGGCTTCTTCTTGCCTGGGCCAGTCTCGCGCCCATACTCATAGGTATCACCTCACGCTTGGCCCCACCGGGGCCGGAATAGGACAAGTATAGGGGATACGCCGCCCTTTTCCTATGGCCCCGCGGTTTCTATATGGAACGTTTGGGTTGCGGCGGAGCCTTACTTCTTACTTTTCCGCCGCTCCTCATCCATCTCATATGCCTTGATGATCCGCTGAACGATAACGTGACGGACTACGTCGGCCCCTGTCAGCTGACAGATGGAGATATCCTCCACGCCCTTCAAGACCCGCATGGCCTCCCGCAGGCCGCTTACCTGCTCCGTGGGAAGGTCAATCTGGGTAATATCGCCGGTGATGACGATCTTGGAGCCAAAGCCCATCCGGGTCAGGAACATTTTCATCTGCTCCCGGGAGGTATTCTGGGCCTCGTCCAGGATGATAAAGCTGTCGTCCAGGGTGCGGCCCCGCATGTAGGCCAAGGGAGCCACCTCAATGTTCCCCCGCTCCAGATACTTCTGATAGGTCTCCGCCCCCAGCATCTCAAAGAGGGCGTCGTAGAGGGGCCGCAGGTAGGGATCCACCTTGCTCTGGAGATCCCCGGGGAGGAAGCCCAACCGCTCTCCCGCCTCCACGGCGGGACGGGTGAGAATGATCCGGTTCACCTCCCCGGCTCGGAAGGCGGCCACCGCGGCGGCCACCGCCAGGTAGGTCTTTCCCGTGCCGGCGGGGCCGATGCCCAGGGTCACCAGGTTTTTCCGGATGGCGTCCACATACTTCTTCTGGCCCAGGGTCTTGGCCTTGATAGGCTTGCCCTTGGCAGTAACGCAGAGCACGTCGGCGGAAAACTGGCCGATCTTATCCTCGTTCCCCGTTTTGACCAGGTTCAGGATATAGCGGACGTTCTGCTCGGTAATGGTCTCTCCCCGACCGATGAGCTTGAGAAGGCCCTCCAGGGATTTGACGGCATAGATGACCCTCTCCCCGTCCTCCCCGGCCACCTTAAGCGCACCGTCCCGGCTCACCACCGTGACCCCCAGCTCCCGCTCAATGATCTTTACGTTCTCATCCATGGAGCCGAAAAGGTTCACCGCCTCCTCCAGGCGCTCGATGGAAATGGTCTGTTCTATCATATCGTGATTCTCCTTTGTATAGGGTTGCCCTAAGGGGAGGTGGGAACAAAGCGGCCCAGCTCCTCCTCACATTCGGCGGTGAGGGTCACCACCAGGGCTCCGTCCCGCTCTCCGGCGGCGAAGGTGTGGCTCACCTCCCGGCCCGTGTCCCCCAGCAGCTCCCTCAGCTTTTCCAGCAGCCGCTCCTCCAGCATGACCTGAGCGGCAGCAGGATCCAGGGGCAGGGTCACCGGCTCATACTCCCGCAGGGTCTCTCGCCGCAGGGAAAAGGGCAGTACATCCCCGCCGGGAAGCTTTAAATTCCAGGTACTGCTTATTTTATCATATCTGTCAAAGGGAATTCCACTATTTTGAAAAAAATCCCTCCGTTCCCCCAGGGAGGTCACCGACCAGCGGGTAACCTCCTCCCCGGTATAGGCCTTTCCCTGGGCCGTCAGGGGAATGGAGGCGGTAAGCGTGCGCCAGGTACGGCCCTCCACCTTTCCCATGGCCCGAACCGGCATCCATTGAATGGGATTCTCGCTCCACTGGGGGGGATCCATCTGGATGGAGCCCCGGATCAGCACATCCCCAGGCACCACCGTGGCCCCCTCCTCAACCGCTGCGTCTCCAGACCAGGCCTCAATATGAGTAACGATCCCCGGCGCCTCTGCCACAATGTCCCCCAGGATGGTCTCGTCCAAAAGCTCCGGCTTTGGCACTGTCTCCCGTACCAGCACATGGGCCCGGATCCCGTGAAGATTTACCGCCATCCAGGACAGATCATCCAGCTGGAGAAGGATGTTATTGGAGATATCCCGAACCGCCAATGACGGGCCGTAGACCCCCGGCCGCAACCCCTGCCGCCGGAGCTCAGCGAGGATGACCTGGGTAGCCACCCGTTCATTTCCCTCCACCTCGATGACCAGCACAAATCGGCTGAGCAGGCATACTGCCGCCACCGCCAAGATCAGCCCCGCCAGGAGGGCATACCGCCGCCGGAACCGGAGGAGGAAGGGGGGCATCCCCCCCTTTCTCCCCTCCTGGATAACGCACCCCGTACGCTGGGCCAGCTCCTCCAGCCCCCGCCTGTCCCGCCAGGCTACAGTGAGGCGAAGGGTATGGCTGTTAGGCCACTCCACTGCCCAGAAGGCGGTTCCCCGCTGGGCGCACAGGTTTAAAAAACGTTCAGGAAAGTCCCCGGTGACCTCCAGGCGCACGCTTCCCCGAAACAGATTTACGATCTGGCTTGCCGCCATGGTCTCACCTCACTCCAATTCCACCGTCAGGACGGTTCCGGTGATAAGCAGTTCCTCCCCCGTCATGGCCCGCAGCTCCAGACCCTCCCCCTTCACCTTGACCAGGAGCCTTCCGCCACTGATAAGGATCTCCTCAGTACCATAGGCCAGGATCCCCCGGTGATTGGACATGCGCAGCTCGTGCCGGCCCGTCAACTCCACCCGGGGCAGACCCGCCGCCTCACCAGGTATGTCGAAGATCTGGGCGGTTCGCTCCAAAATACCGTCCTTCTTTTTCCGCTGCTCCATTAAACCGCCCCCATTCCTGCTATTACTATGTACCCGGCGGCGGGAAAATGCCCTTCCTCCCCCATGCGGAGCTCCCCCAAATGTTGCATGTTTCCGTACACCGAAAGGAATATAAAAAGGGAGCCGTGGATCCTGTCCACGGCTCCCTTACTATTCCTTTATATCTCCTGAACCCCAGCCTGCCGCAGCCAATCCTGGAGCTTCTTGGCCGGAAAGCCGGTGAACACATAGCCCGCTCCCGCCTGACTGTGGACGGTCACTGCGGTAAAAATACCCTTCTTCACAGAGAAGCCCTTTACCTCGGAAAGGGCCAGATCCATTTCCGGACTTCCTACCATGCTGATGTAAAAACAGACCCGCTGGTCAGTCACATAAATATTGCCGCTAAAGGGCTTGGTGTTGAGAAACTGCTTTTGATGGAGCGCCATTTGTCCCTTGCCGATCAGGGTCTCCCCGGGATTCAGTTGAAATTTTGCCATAACAAATTCCCTCCTATTGTCTTTATATTGTCCTCTGTCAGGACAATATTTTCCCGCCCATAGTATACCCTTAGTTTTGTCCTATGTCAAGACAAAGGAGAGGATCTCTATGGCGCGCATCATCGATGGGCAGGACATGAATATGATCGGGGATCGGATCCGACAGCTTCGGATGGAACGGAAACTGAGCCAGCAGAAGCTGTCCGATAAGCTGGAGGTGATGGCCATCTATATCTGCCGGGGCTCCATCTCCCGCATTGAGGAAAAACGGCGGACCGTCACCGACATTGAGCTCTACGGCCTGGCCCAGGTGCTGGGGGTGTCCATCTCGGATCTCTTTGAACCGCCTCAGGAGTGAAGTTCAAAAAAGACAGCGTGGCTTTTCCACGCTGTCTTTTTCATATGGATAACTGCCGTTTCAGCTTATCCGCCACATTGTCCTCCGGGTGCTCCAACACATGAAGGGCCAGCCTCTTTTGCGCCGCACTGATAGCCGGCCCCTCCAGGCCCAGGGCCATCAGATCCCGGGGCTTCAGGGCCAGGGTGGGGATGACTGCCTCCTCGGGGTGTTCCACCCCCCGGCGGAGTTTTCGCTCCACAGGGAGGACAGTGATGGGAAAGCCGGTGGCAACGCAGAAGCCCCGCCAGCGATCCTCCCGGTCGGGGGGAAGTTCCCCCAATCCGGACAGGTCTGCATGGCCGGAGAAGGGATAAAGGTGGTTCAGCAGCCCCATCTCCACCATAAGCCCTATCATCTGGGGCCGGGGGGAGAGAAGGGTCTTTTCCATCTCCGCCTTGATCCGTTCCCGGGAGACCCTCTCCACCCGAAAAGCATTTCGCCCCATGGCACCGGCGGTCTCCTCCTCCAAGGCAAAGCCCAGCTGGGCGGCGAAACGCACCCCCCGGAGCATCCGCAGAGCATCCTCCAAAAAGCGGCGATCCGGATCCCCCACACAGCGGATAAGCCTCCGCCCCAGATCCTCCCGCCCCCCGAAGGGGTCTATCATCTGCCCCTCCCTGTCCAGGGCCATGGCGTTGACCGTAAAATCCCGCCGGGACAGATCCTCCCGGAGCCCCACATCAAAGCTGACCCCATCCGGATGCCGGGAGTCGGCATACCCCTCTTCCCGGCGAAAGGTCGTGATCTCTATATTTCCCGTCCGGGTAGGCACGGTGACCGTGCCGTGCTGGAGCCCGGTGGGCACCGCCCGGGAAAAGAGGGTCATGACCTGCTCGGGCAGGGCGGAGGTGCAGATGTCAACATCCCCCGGCTCCCGGCCCAGGAGCAGATCCCGGACGCAGCCGCCCACAGGGTAGGCTGCATAGCCCGCCTCCGTCAGGGTCTTTAAGCATTCCACCGCCCCGGTGTGCAGCTCCCTCCACATCATTTCCTCTCCCCCCTCGTATATCTCCCTCGGTTTTTGTATAGAATGACCTTGCCAATTTCTTCCCGGCGTTTTATAATAAAATTCCGATATTGTAACAAAGGTTGTGTTCTCTATGACGACTTTGGATATCTCCTCATACCTGGCTCCCGGACGCCGGGCCCATCTGGTGGGCATCGGCGGAGTATCCATGGCCCCCCTGGCCGAGGTGCTCCACGGCATGGGCATGGTCATCACCGGCTCCGACTCCCGGGACAGTGGGGCGGTGCAGCATTTGCGCTCCCTGGGTATCTCTGTCGCCATCGGCCAGAAGGCGGAGAATTTAGGGGAGGCGGAGCTGGTCATCCGCACCGCCGCCGCCCATGATGACAACCCGGAGATCTCCGGCGCCCATACCCGGGGGATCCCCGTCTTTGAGCGTGCCCAGGCCTGGGGCGCCATCATGCGCCACTATAAAAATGCCCTGTGCGTCTCAGGCACCCACGGAAAGACCACCACCACCAGTATGTGCACCCATATCATCATGGCCGCGGGGCTGGATCCCACTGTGATGATCGGCGGCACCTTGCCTCTTCTGGGGGCAGGCCACCGGGTAGGCCAGGGGGAGACCATCATCCTGGAGAGCTGTGAGTACTGCAACTCTTTCCTCTCCTTCTTCCCCACCATCGCCGTTATCCTGAACGTGGATGCCGACCATCTGGACTTCTTCAAGGATCTGGAGGATGTGGAGAAGTCCTTCCGGGCCTTCGCCGACCTGGTGCCGGAAAAGACGGGGCTCATCATCGCCAACCGGGACGACGAGAACACCATGGTCACCCTCCGGGGGGAGTCCCGTCCCATCCTTACCTTCGGCCTTGCCCAGGGGGATGTCCACGCTGAAAATCTAACCTACTTCAAGGGGCTGCCCACCTTCGACATAAGCTTCAAGGGGGAGCGTAAAGCCCATGTCTCCCTCCAGGTTCCCGGGGAGCACAACGTCCGCAACGCTCTGGCGGCGGCCGCCGCCGCCTTCTCGCTGGGTGTTCCCGCTCCAGCGGTGGAGAAGGGGCTGGGCGCCTTCCGGGGCGCCGGACGGCGGTTTGAGAAAAAGGGCACCTGCAACGGGGCGGACGTCTACGACGATTACGCCCACCACCCCAGCGAGGTGAAGGCCCTGCTGGACACCGCCATGCACCTGGGCTATGAGCGGGTCATCTGCGCCTTCCAGCCCCACACCTACTCCCGGACAAAGGCCCTGTTCCAGGAATTTGTGGAGGTTCTCTCCACCCCCCATATGACCCTTCTGGCGGAGATCTTTGCCGCCCGGGAGGACAACACCCTGGGGATCTCCTCCCGGGATCTGGCGGCCCAGATCCCCGGCAGCGAATACTACCCCACCCTGAAGGCCTTGGTCTCCCGGCTCAGAGAGCTGGCCCAGCCCGGGGATCTGATCCTCACCGTGGGAGCCGGCGACATCTACACCGTCGGCGAGATGCTGGTGCAGGGTGGATGAGCCCCCTCCGGAAGCTCAGGGACAGGCTCCGGCTTCTCCAAAGTCTGATCCGGGCCGTGATCCTCTGGCCCCGAAGGGGACAATGTAAATCCAAAAGCCCCCGTCCGCATGGCGGACGGGGGCTTTTTCCGCCTTTTTTCAGGCGTTGAGCTGCTTGCGCCGGGACAGGTTCATCGTACCGTCCTGCATCCCGTCCAGGGACTCCAGGCTCTTGCCGGTGCCGTAGGCCACACAGGAGATGGCGTCGTCGGCCACATGGGTCTCGATGCCGGTGTGAGACTCGATGAGCTTGTCAAAGCCCTGGATCAGAGAGCCGCCGCCGGTCATAACAATGCCGTTGTTGGAGATGTCGGCCACCAGCTCAGGAGGAGTGCGCTCCAGCACCCCGTGGATGGCCTCCAGGATCCGGGTGGAGGGCTCCTCGAAGGCCTCGATCATCTCGCTGGAGGTGACGGTGAACACCTGGGGAAGGCCGGTCATCAGGCTGCGGCCCTTGATCTCCACGCTCTTCTCCTCCTCGGGGGGGAAAACGCAGCCGATCTGCATCTTCAGCTCCTCGGCGGTACGCTCGCCGATGAGGACATTGTGGCGGCGGCGGATATACTTGATGACCGCCTCGTCAAACTTGTCGCCGGCGGTCTTGATGGAGGCCGACTCCACCACGCCGCCCAGGGAGATCACCGCAATGTCCGAGGTGCCGCCGCCGATGTCCACCACCATGTGACCGTCGGGCTTGGTGATGTCAATGCCGGCGCCAATGGCGGCGGCCACGGGCTCCTCAATGAGGTAGACCCGCCGGGCGCCCGCCTGGATGC
>JAAWBD010000021.1 GCA_022792495.1 Oscillospiraceae bacterium | reverse complement strand
CGGCTTCATCAACCTGGACTTTGCCGACGTCACCGCCGTCATGCAGGAGGCGGGCATGGCCCACATGGGCGTGGGCCGGGCCGCGGGCAAGAGCAAGGCGGAGGAGGCGGCCAAGATGGCCATCTCCAGCCCCCTGCTGGAAACCTCCATCAACGGCGCCCGGGGGGTGCTGGTCAACATCACCGGCTCCATGGACATCGGGCTGGAGGAGGTGGAGGCCGCCGCCGACATGGTGCGCCAGGCCGCCCATCCCGAGGCCCTTATCATCTTCGGCGCCGCCTTCGACGAGGCTCTGGAGGACGAGATGCAGGTCACCGTTATCGCCACCGGCTATGACGAGGAGGCCGCCAGGCTGGGCGCCAACGCCTTTACCAAGGCGGGGGAGAAGGCCGCTGCGGAGGAGAAGCAGGCCGCTGAGACCGCCGAGGGCGGGGAGGAGACCGGGGAGGACAAGTCTTCCGAGGACGACGACCAGTGGCAGTCTATTTTCAATATCTTTAACCGGGATAACTGAAGTTAGAGATGGCGCTTGTGCCGCTTTAATAAGGGGAAGGCGGCAGGAGGGATTCCTGCCGCCTTTGTTTTGAGAGGGAGGAACGATGCTTGAATTTGTGATGAATATAGCTCCTGCATTCTTTTTTCTGGTCTTCTATGTCAACTTTTCCATGAAGGGGAAGGAAGCGGGAGGGGCAGAGGGCTCGATACGGCTTCCCCGGTTTTTGCATCGGGTGCTTTTCCCGGGGGCGGCCTATAACGCCAGGCCGCTGTACATTGTGCTTGTGACGGCTGTCAGCCTGGTCTGCACCGTTTTGGTGGGAATAGCGGGGGTGTTTACCTTTTTCGCGGAGGGGGCCTGGGAGGAGCGGATGGGGGGATACCAGCTGATGATCGGGATTCTGACGCTTCTGTTTCTCGCATCGGTGATGGTTGCCGGGATCCTGATCGCCCTGCGGGGAAGATTTCCTCTTCCCGCGCGGATCCTGATGATCCTGGTGGCCCTGGCGCTGCTGGCCTGGCTCCTCAGACCTGTGATTTTCTATTTCCTTTGGCTCCTTTGAAAGAGAATAAGCGGAGTGCCTAAGGCACTCCGCTTTTTTGTGGGGTTGGGCTCAGATGATGTGAAGCACCTCGCCGTCGTCCTTCACCACGTCGATGTGGCAGTCCATGCCCAGGGTGGTGATGGCGGCCAGGAGCAGGGCCCAGGGGGCGGCGGCTACACCGGCCACGATGCCCACGTTCAGGGGGAAGTTGACCACGGTCTCCCCGTTCTTGATGACCTGGATCTTGGTGACGTTGCCCTTCTTCACCAGCTCCTTCAGCTTCTCGACGATCTCCTCGGCGAATTTCTTATCCTTCATATCCTCAACCATGGGAAAGGCCTCCTTCAAAATGATATGGGCTGCTGCCGCCCGTCTTTCCATAGTATGTCACAGAACAGGGGAAGGGTCAATAAAAAATCCTTTAAATTTTTATTGAGAAGGGAAGAAGGGAGAGGAACTGAGGCCCCTGGGGGACTTCGAAATTTTCCTTGTGGCCGGAACTTTTCGGTGGTAAAATAGGAGGGACAGGTTCATACTACCTTCTAAGGAGGGTGATCGGACAGATGAGACGGATCGCTGTTATTACAGGGGCCTCCTCCGGACTGGGGTGGGCCTATGCGAAATATGCGGACAGGATGATGAAGCTGGATGAGCTGTGGCTCATCGCCCGGCGGGAGGAGCGGCTGGTGGCCCTGGCGGAGGAGCTGGAGCATGACTGCCGGATCCTGGCCCTGGATCTGACGAAGGAGGAGAGCGTTATCCTTCTTCGCCGGGCTCTGGAGGAGGAAAATCCCCGGGTAGAGCTGCTGATCTCGGCTGCCGGGTTTGGTAAGTTTGGCCGGGCGGAGGATCTGAGCCTGGAGGAGACGGGGGATATGATCACCCTCAACTGCCGGGCCGCCGCGGAGGTGACAAGGGTATGTATCCCTTACCTTTACCGGGGAAGCAGAGTGCTGGAGATCGCCTCCTGTGCCGCTTTCCAGCCCCTGCCCGCCATGAACGTCTACGCCGCCACCAAAGCGTTTTTGCTTCACTATACCCGGGCGCTCCGGGAGGAGCTCTCTCCCCGGGGAGTGCTGGTGACGGCGGTGTGTCCCTACTGGATCAAAACGGAGTTTATGGCTGTGGCCCGGGATACCGCCAACCCCGGCGCGGTGCAAAGCACCCCCTTTGCCATGCGGCCTGAGGCGGTGGCGGCCTGGAGCCTTACCATGAACAGTCTGGGGCGGGGGGTGGTCACCTGTGGGCCTATCCCTACTGTGATGCGGCTGGGCAGCAAGCTGCTGCCCGCCTCGGTGCCCATGAGGATATGGGACAGGATCAGAAGGATATAGGGCCGGCATCCGGCCCCTACATATCCATGGGGGAAGCGGTACATTTTTATGATTTGTAAGCCAATATATGTTCCAATACAAGGAGGAGATATGCCATGCTGACCGATATTGAGATCGCCCAGAGCGTGAAGGCAAGGCCCATTGGGGAGATCGCGGCCAAGCTGGGGTTGGGGGAGGAGGATTTGATCCCCTATGGCCACGATAAGGCCAAGGTGGAGCCTGTGGTATACCGGGACAAGCCCCGGAGGGGGAAGCTGATCCTGGTCACTGCCATCAATCCTACCCCGGCGGGGGAGGGAAAAACCACCACCAGCGTGGGTCTGGCCGACGGCCTCCAGCGGCTGGGGAAAAAGACCTGTCTGGCTTTGCGGGAGCCCTCTCTGGGGCCTGTGTTCGGGGTGAAGGGGGGCGCCGCCGGGGGAGGCTATGCCCAGGTGATCCCCATGGAGGATATCAACCTCCACTTTACCGGGGACTTCCATGCCATCGGAGCCGCTAACAACCTGCTGGCGGCTCTGCTGGACAACCACATCCAGCAGGGGAACGCTCTGGATATCGACGTGAAGAA
The DNA here is from genome assembly GCA_022792495.1 of Oscillospiraceae bacterium. Classification (GTDB taxonomy): domain Bacteria; phylum Bacillota; class Clostridia; order Oscillospirales; family Oscillospiraceae; genus Vermiculatibacterium. Next base: position 40,543 of record JAAWBD010000021.1, on the reverse strand, counting down.
CATCACCTGGAAGCGGTGCGTGGACATGAATGACCGCCAGCTTCGGAACGTGATTGACGGCATTGGGGGGAGAATGCAGGGAGTGCCCCGGGAGGACGGCTTTGATATCACCGTGGCAAGTGAGGTGATGGCGGTGTTCTGTCTGGCCGCCGATCTCGCTGACCTGAAGGCCCGGCTGGGCCGGATGGTGGTGGCCTATAACCGCTCCGGAGAGCCGGTCACCGCCCACGACCTCCACGCCGAGGGGGCCATGACCGCCCTCTTGAAGGATGCCATCAAGCCCAACCTGGTTCAGACCCTGGAGGGGACACCGGCCTTTATCCACGGGGGACCCTTCGCCAATATCGCTCACGGCTGCAACTCCATTTCGGCCACTGACGCGGCTTTGAAGCTCAGCGACTATGTGGTCACCGAGGCGGGCTTTGGCGCCGATCTGGGGGCGGAGAAATTCCTGGACATCAAGTGCCGCATGGCGGGGCTGACACCTGACGCGGTAGTGGTCGTGGCCACCGTCCGGGCCTTGAAGCACCACGGGGGCGTTGCCAAGGCTGAGTTGGGCAATGAGAACCTGGAGGCGTTGGAGAAGGGGCTTCCCAACCTTCTGCGTCACGTGGACAATATTAAGAATACATATCATCTGCCCTGTGTGGTGGCTGTCAACGCTTTCCCCACCGACACCCCCGCTGAGCTGAAGCTGGTGGAGGACAAATGCCGGGAGCTGGGGGTCAACGCAGCCCTCTCTGAGGTGTGGGCCAAGGGGGGAGCCGGGGGCGAGGCCCTGGGCCGGGAGGTGATCCGCCTGTGCGAGGAGGAGCCTCAGATGGACTCCTTCACCTTCGCCTATGAGGAGAATACCTCCATCCAGTATAAGCTCAACGCCATTGTGAATAGGGTCTACGGCGGAGGGAGGGCCATCCTTACCCCCAACGCCCAGAAGCAGGCCCAAAAGCTTTTTGAGCTGGGTTTTGGGGATCTGCCCATCTGTATGGCAAAGACCCAGTACTCCTTCTCCGACGACCCGGCCCTTTTGGGGGCGCCGGAGGGCTTTGACGTGACTGTCCGAAATCTGAAGGTCTCCGCCGGGGCGGGGTTCATCGTGGCCCTCACCGGGGATATCATGACCATGCCGGGACTGCCCAAGGTTCCCGCCGCGGAGAAGATCGATGTGGATGAGAACGGAAGGATCACAGGGCTGTTTTAAGGAGGAAAGCATTATGGGGCTGTTTGATAAGTTCAAGGGTAGGAAGGAGCCCGAGTCCCAGGTGCCCACGGTTCCTCAGGGGGCTTGGGACAATGCCTTCAAGGCCAACGTGAACTTCTATGGCAAGGAGGGGGAGGAGCCCTTTGGGGCGGTGGTTCTCACCGAGGGGGTGGAGACCATTCTCCCTGTGGCTCCCTGGGCGAAGTATGGGTTGGACGGCAAGCCAGTGAGGGACTGGAAGCTGGTGCTTGTGAGCACCACAGAGCAGGGGATCCTGGGTATGCTGGACTACCGCAAGGCTATGGATCCGCTGAGGCCCTATCTCCAGGAGGAGAGGGCTGATATGGTGCTGACCCAAGGGCTGACCCTGGAGCAGATAAGAGGACTTTTGAAATAAAGGATTCGCCGCCCGGTCTTTTAAGGCCGGGCGGCGAATCCTTTATTTCGCGTAGTAGTTGATGAGGCACCCTGCCAGGATGATGTCTCGCTCCTCTCTTGTGAGGCCGGGGAGCTTCAACTTTACCGGGGTCTGCTTGCCATTCTGAATGAGGGTGGCTCCGAGCTCCTCTCCGCTTCCCTCCAAAAGGGTCTTGATACCGGGGATATAGAGAGAGTCGCCCTCCTGGATGTTCCAGTCCTTTACATCTTCGGCGATGAAGGGGAGCATACCCCAGTTTACCACGTTGGAGCGGTATCGCTTGGTGGCGTACTCCGCTGCCAGATTGGCGCAGCCCCCCAGCACCCGCTGGCAGGAGGCAGCCTGCTCCCGGGCTGAGCCGTCCCCGGGCTTCAGGGCCATGATGAAGGATCCGATGCCCGTATCCGCAGGGAAGTCCTTGTCCTCACCGGAACGCCGCTTCAGCTCCTCTGCCTGAACCTTTTGCGCATTGGAGACATACTTGGGGCACTTACGGCTCAGGGCGAATTGGGACAGCTTAAGGGGGTTGGAGCGGTAGGAGGAGGTCTCCCCCGAGGGAATGAGCTCATCGGTGGTGGTCACCGGGTCGTAGATGGCGGCACAGCAGGTGAGGAGCAGGTTCTCCGGAAGGGGGATCTGCTCCGGCCAGTCGGCGATATTGGGGCCAAGGATCAGCTTGGCTTCGGCTTGGGGCTTGCCGACCCCATAGTAGACCCGGGCCTTGTAGGCGCTGTCGTCATAGGCCCAGCCCTCCTCCGGGCGGTCGGCGGGGGGCAGGGGCAGCTCATCGGCGGCGGTGAGGACCCCGCCGTTCAGGGCGGTGGCGGCAATACTCCTGGCGTCCATGAGGGCCACATAGGAGATCTGGCCGTCCCCGGGCTTGCTGCCTTCCCGGTTGGGGAAATTCCGGGTGGAGTGACGGATGGAGAAGCATCCGTTGGCGGGCACGTCCCCCGCCCCAAAGCAGGGACCGCAGAAACAGGAGCGGATGGAGCAGCCCGCCGCCATCAGGTCGGCGATATAGCCCTTTCTGGTCAGCTCCAGGTTGATGGGCATGGAGCCGGGATAGCAGCTCAGCCAGAACCCGCCGGAGCCGGTGGAGGCGCCTTTTAGGATCTCCGCTGCCCGCTTCAGATTCTGGAAGGTGCCGCCGGAGCAGCCGGCGATGACTCCCTGATCCACGCGGAAGGTTCGGCCTTGGACTTTTTCCAGAAGAGAGGGAGCGTTCTTCGCACCCAGCCGCTGGGTGGTGTCCAGATCCACCTGGTGGAGAAGGTCGGCCATGTTGGCCTTGAACTCCCGGATAGGGTAGGCGTTGGAGGGGTGGAAGGGCAGGGCGATCATAGGCTCCACAGCGGAGAGGTCGATCTCTACCAGACCGTCATAGTAAGCGCCGTCAGCGGGGGAGAGGGGCTGATACTGCTCCCCGCGTCCCAGGGTGGAGAGGTGGTTTTTAGTGATCTCATCGGTTTGCCATACTGAGGACAGGCAGGTGGTTTCGGTGGTCATCACGTCGATGCCGGAGCGGTAATCCATGGAGAGACTGGCTACGCCGGGGCCGAAGAATTCCAGAACGGCGTTTTTCACCGCACCGCTTTTGAAGGTAGCCCCCACCAGAGCCAGAGCCACGTCCTGGGGCCCCACGCCGGGCCTGGGAGAGCCGGTGAGATAGACGGCGATCACAGGGGGGTAAAGGATGTCGTAGGTCTTTTTCAGAAGCTGCCGGGCCAGCTCGGGTCCGCCCTCTCCGATGGCCATGCAGCCGTATGCCCCGTACCGGGTGTGGGAGTCGGAGCCCAGGATCATTTTCCCCGGTGCTGCATACCGCTCCCGCATGTAGGAGTGGATCACTGCCTGGTGGGCGGGAACAAACTCACCGCCGTACTTCTTGGCGGCGGAAAGGCCGAAAAGGTGGTCGTCCTCGTTGATGGTTCCTCCCACGGCACACAGGGAATTGTGGCAGTTGGTGAGAACATAGGGCAGGGAGAAGCGGGTGAGCCCTGATGCCCGGGCAGTCTGGATGATGCCCACGTAGGTAATGTCATGGGAGGCCATGGCATCAAAGCGGAGCTGGAGCCGGGATGGATCTCCGCTCTCGTTATGGACGGAGAGAATGGTGTAGGCCATAGTTTTTTGACGGGCAGAGCCCACCAGGCTAGAGTCGGCCCTGGCGGGGATAAAGCCGCCATTTTTCCAATAAAAGCCCTCTTGTTTGACGGATACGCTCACAGTAGATCCCTCCTTCGGGATAGATGGTTGAGGGTATCATATCAAATCTCAGACCAAAAGGCAAGAGGGGCCGGAGCCCTGTCCCCCAGGGACTTTCCTGACAGTCGAGTTTTCAAATGGGGCAAAAGTATTGACTTTTCCCCACACCGCGGCTAATCTAGGGACAGGCGCCAATCGAAATCTTGGAGGAAATGACCTATGGAGGAAAAAAAGCCCTTTGGGGAATATATACGCAGGAAGCGGCAGGAGGCGGATATGACGCAGAAGGATCTGGCCCAGCGGCTCTATGTGGCGGAGTCCACCGTCAGCAAGTGGGAGCGGGGGCTGTCCTATCCGGATGTGTCCCTGATCACGGCCATCTGCGGGGAGCTGAGGATCTCGGAGCATGAATTTTTTGCCGCCTGTGATGACGAACAGGCCCACGCCCAGGAGAAGGCGGCGGGAAACTGGAGAAGGACGGTGGCGGGACTGCGGCGGTTTTTCGCGGTAAGCTACGCTGTGGCTCTCCTGGCCTGCTTTGTGAGTGATCTGGGGGTCTATCACCGGCTGGATTGGTTTTGGATCGTATTGGCTGCCATTGGCTTGGCCGCCTGCTTTACCAATCTGCCCTTTCGGGTAAAGCGAGATCGGATCCCCATCTGTCTGGGGGCGGCCAGCGGCTGCCTGATCCTTTTGCTGCTGGCCTGCTGGCAGTATGGCGGAGGACATTGGCTGGCGGGGGGACTTCTCATCACTGGAGTCAGCCTGGCCCTTCCCTGGGGGATCTGGGGGTTTTGGAGGCTTGACAGAAGGCGGGCGGTGGTCTTTTCCGCTCTCTATGCCAGTGGGTGGGTGTTTCTGCTTTTGGCCGTGATCTGGGCCTTCACCGGGGGAGACTGGCTTTTGGGGCTGGGCTATCCCCTGGCGGCGGCAGGGGTGGCGTTTGGCTGGGCCTATCTGGGATGCATCTGCTGGCTGCCTGTGGGCGGACTTTTCAAGGCGGGGATACTGGCTGTGTTGACCAGCTTTCTCATTCCTGTGTTCAACAGCCTGTGCGCCTGGCGGCTCCCGGAGCAGGAGGGGCCCCGGTTTCTGGACTATTTTTCTCTTTCGGCTTTGCTGGAGCGGCGGGATGTGGGGGACTTTTCCTGGGTGAACATTCTGATCTTTCTCCTTATGCTGGCTGCCTCCCTGGTGCTGCTGGGGATGGGGATCTGGGAGGAGTGCAGGAGGAGAAAGAGCGATGGAAAATAAAAAGAGTGGCCGGATGGATCCGGCCACTCTTTATTTACCGCACAGAATTGCGGATGTCCTCCCCGGCGTTCCGGGCCATCCGGCCCACATCATTGGCAGCGTCCCGGGCGGCATCTCCCACCCCGCGGGCCATGTCGCCCACGCCTCGGGCGGCCTTCTCCATGCCCTGGGTCACGGTGTTGGGCGCGGCCGTGGCAGTAGGGGCAGGGGACGTGGTAGGTGCCACCGCTGGAGCGGAGTGATCCGGGTTATTGTCCGCGGTGCTGCAGCCCACCAGAGTGGCGGACAGTGCAAGAGCCAGGGCAGTTAAGCCAAGCTTCCGATTCATTTCCCTCTCCTCCTGAAAACAAAATCTTTGGAATCTCCATCCGCCACATAGTATTTCCTGAACTGCCGGAATCATGGCCGGAAAAAGGAAGCAAAAAAGTCAAAAAACCACTTGCCTTTTTCCTGGAGATATGGTATTTTCAATAATAAGAATAATTCTTATTAAGGGAGGTGATACCATGGCAGGGAAACGGTATTCCCGGCAGCGGGAGCTGATTTGCCGGGCAGTTTTGGAGAGTAAGGAGCATCCCACCGCCGAGATGGTCTACCAGTGGCTGAAGCCGGCCAACCCCAATCTGAGTCTGGGGACGGTATATCGAAACCTGAATCTGTTGGCCGAGGAAGGGATCTTGATGCGGATGCCCTTCCCGGTGGAGCGATATGACGGGGAGACAAAGCCCCACAGCCATTTCCGCTGTAGAGGCTGCGGCAGGGTATTTGACCTGGAAATGTCTGCCCAAAAGGAGCTGGACAACGCGGCGGAGCAGGCGGCCCCCGGCTTCCATGTGGAAGGCCATGACTTGACCTTTACCGGTTTATGTCCGGAGTGTGGATAGAGCAAGAAAAGCCCCAGAGCCATGGCTCTGGGGCTTTCTGTAACATCCGGACAAAATAATGGGTCGAAGTACATATCCATTTTGCGTTGAAGAGTTGAAGCACCGGCGGTTTCACGAATCGCGGCTTGAAACCCAATAATGGCTTTGATATAATCAAAGCGATAAGGCGGAATATGTGGAGGCGTCCCAATGACAAAGGAACAAGTTTTTGAATTTATCAAAAGACAGAAGACGGCTATAATTTCGTCGGTGGATAGTGAGGGTTTTCCCAATACAAAGGCTATGCTTTCACCACGAAAAATTGATGGAAATGACTTCTATTTCTCAACAAATACATCTTCTTTAAAGGTTGCACAATACAATGCAGATGAAAAAGCGTGTGTCTATTTTTATAAGCGCGGCTTGTTCAGCTATATGGGCGTCATGCTCGTTGGGACGATGCAGGTACTGACGGAACAAAGCATCAAGGATGAAATTTGGCAGGCAGGAGATACAATGTTCTATAAAGAAGGCAAGACCGATCCCGATTATTGCATCTTAAAATTTTCAGCACTGAAATGCAGAGTTTATAAAGATTTGAAAACAGATTGGATCGATTTATAAATCCGGATTTTAATATAAAACGTTGGTTTTGCGCTTGCACTGTTTTAAAGAATCGGCTCTAAACTACAAAAAAGGGAAGCCCTGTATTGTATAGCTTCTCAGAACTATGATGGGAAGAAGGACGGTCAGATGAGTCCCGACGGACAGTATATGTGAATTGGTGGTCTGGACTGGATCGGCCAGGACTCTGTCGATGGGGGAACCGGAGGGCGGATTGATGATTCAAATAGGGATGGGTTCCCGGCGAAATGGGAGAGGCTGTTGGTACGATGTAAACAGCAAAGACAAAAACGGCTGCAGCTTTAAGTTGCAGCCGTTTTTTGTTTTGTAATGGAATGGGGAGCGAAAAAGGAAGGAGGTGGTTAGCCAGCCTGTTTCAGAAGATGGGGGGGTTAAATCGTTATATAAGTGCATGGCGACAGTGCGGATAAACTTGTTGGGAGCAGGCTGCTCAAAAAGCCGGCTGCGTTGATAGGAGGCCAGGATCTGGCGGTCGCCGTGCTCAAAAATACGGTGGACAGCGCGCTCCAAACTTTTAGAAACAGAGGAGGGAGAAGTTTTGTTCGCCTTGACCTTGATGTCAGAACAGATCACCTTCATCATCGGAGGATCAGGGAAGGAGGCACGCATTTCATAGAGGGCATGGCAGAGTGTGGAGAATTCCTCTGAGGTCAAATCTGTGTCCATTTTGAGGATAGCGTTCTGGATTTGCTTCATAGGAATCAATCCCTTTCTATATTATTTAGGATAATTCCAGAATAAGACAATCGGAGAAAAATATCGATAGAAACGATAAGAGACGATACAATAATCGGCTCTATTTTGGCGATTCTGACTTAAATTAAATGCTGTGACTACGCAAGGAAATATAATGAGTCTTGATAAAATAAAGAAATCTAAGATCGGATCCAAGCCCACTACGCCCTGAAAGAGAGCTGGAGGAGATAAAAGAAGAGCTCCCAAAATGGGAAGAGCTGGAATCATAACAGCGGCAAGGAAAAGAGGCTCACAGCTTTTAGCTGTGAGCCTCTTTTCTGTTTTCAGAGCATAGGGCCAGGGTTAGGATGGCCAGCAGCTCGGAGGGAGAGGGCCGCTTTGTCAGCGGCCTGTGGGCCAATTCCTCCAATGGCTGACGGTTGTGTTTCCAAACGATGTTACTGACGGTACGGATATCTCTCTCCACTGCCTTCCAGGTGGTTTTATGCTGCCTGGCTATGCTGGGATAGAGATCCTTTGTGACCATCAGTAGCTTTTCCCTGTGAACCAGGCATTGCTCCACGGCGGCGGCTACGTAGAAAAAGCCTGTGTAGTTTGCCGTTATGCCCAAATGGCGCAACAGGTCAAGGATCTGTGTGGAAGGCTCCATTCAGTGCTCCCTCCTTGTCAGGGGTATCTCTTTTTTGCGCTAACAATTCAGGACAGTTCTCTTGGACGGCGGAGATGATCTTGTCAATGGTTCTCGCGCGTGGATTTCCTTTTCCTGTCCGGTAGCGATATAGATTGGAGAGTGTGACGTCAAAATCCAAAGCCATTTCTGTGCAGGTTTTGTTGGTCACCCGTTGATATTCTTGGATAGGCTCTGCGATAAAAGATTCAACAGTTTTCGACATAAGCATACCCCTCTGTATCAATTATGACAAAAACAGAGCCTTCTTTGCAACTCATATATAGGAATTTTTACCTAATGCGTGAAAATATTCTTGGGAGATAAAAAGGAATGTAACAAAAAGAAGGAAGTGATACAATGAAGCGGCTTTTTCTCTCCTCCTGGTATTAGCACTTCTGCTTCAGCCCCTGCCAGCTTACGCCTTCGGAGGGGATCCTAACGTTGAGGGGGAGACATGAACTGGGGCAGCGGAGAGAGCTGGTGACATCCTGGGAACGAGGGGGTGCGGGGCTCCATCATGAGGGGAACCATGGCCATCGCTATCTGGTCTGATGACCAGCCAGCAAGCACCACGTTGTTGAACTCTGCCAGTGCACGGTAGTCACCCTCCAAACCGCTGACCTTGATTCTGGGCGCTTGCGCCATAAGTTTTTGGTACCAAGCTATTTCTCTGCTCTGGTTCATTTAAGTACCTCCAAATTCATTTTTTGAGAGTTGTATTGACCTGCAAACCAGCATCTTGATTTGTGGATAAAAAAATAGCGCCCTTTTTGGATTTCAAAAAGGGCGCTGGATGTTTTCTTCTATATTAATCTCAATGGTACGGTTCGAATCCACCCGGATTCACAAAAATCGGTATGGCATCTTTTGTTTTAGCTATGAATTTATGGGACTCAGAATACCCAGAAACGGTAGATGCCACTGGCTTTTCACCAGTGGCATCTATACCGTCTTTCTTTTCTGGCGCAGTGGGAGGGATTCGAACCCTCGAGCCGGGTTAACGGCTACACGATTTCCAATCGTGCTCGTTATGACCACTTCGATACCACTGCAGGTCATAAATACTGCTTCCAACCAAGTTGGACAGCGACAATAATTATACCAGATTTTTAGGATTCGTCAACCCCCTTCTGAAAAAAAGAAAGATTCCTTGAAAAATCTTTTTTCTTAGCTGTATTAGGAACGGTTGCTTTCGGAGAGAAGAAAGTACTGTGGATGATCAAACCCAATACTCCCCCCATTGCTATCGGGTTTTAGGAGAGCTTTCACCTCTTGAGAGCAAAGCCGGGGATGGGGCAACTCAGGGTTTTGCCAAGGTTATTCTAAGAAAGAAGCGTCCCCGGTTGAACCGGGGACGCTTCTTTGTATGAAAGGGAAGATCAGGGATTATCGGACAGGACGGTCTGGCCGGCGATATGGCCGAAAACGAGACAGTCGGTAAGGGCCTGGCCGGCGCCCCGGTTGCTGCCGTGGATACCGCCGGTAACCTCGCCGCAGGCGTAGAGGCCGTCGATGGCCGCTCCCTTGGTGTCCATCACCCGGGCCTGGGTATCAATGGCTACGCCGCCCATGGTATGGTGGATGGTGGGGGTCAGGGGAGTACAGTAGAAGGGCCCCTCCTCGATGGTGTAGCCGTAGACAAAGCGGCCAGGCTCCAGATCATAGCGGTTTTCGGTGACGGCGGCGTTATACTCCTTCACAGTGGAGAGAAGATTCTCCTTGTTGATACCCACCATGTCGGCCAGCTCCTCCAGGGTATCCGCCTTATAGACCTCGTGGCCCACCTCGGCCTCGATAAGGTCGCTGGAGTTGCGGGAGTCAAAGATGGAGTACATTTTTTCTCCGGTCTGCTTCAGGGTGGCGTTGGAGAGCTCGGCACGGGTGCCGTTCTCATTGACAAAACGTTTGCCCTCAATATTCACATAGATGGGGTTGGTGGTGCTGCCGTGAACCTTGGAGAGAAGGCCGGTGACAGGGGTACCGTGCATATGGAGCTGGACATAATCCATACCCTCGGTACCGGCTCCGATGGCCTGGGCCATGACGATACCGTCGCCGGTGGTGCCGGGGCCGTCGGTGGTGAGCTTACAGGTGATCCCACCGTGCTCCAAAACCATCTCGGCATTGGCGCCGTATCCGCCAGTAGCCAGGATCACGCCCTTGGTGCCATAGTATACGTGCTGACTGCCGTCTCTGCCAGTGGCCTTGACGCCGGTGACCCGGTTGCTGCTCTGGATCAGCTCGGTGGCCTCCATCTCCAGCACGACCTCACCGCCGTGATTGGACAGGTCAGTATAGGGGGCGTAAATGAACTTGTCATAGGCGCTGTAGCGCTTTCCCTCAGGGGCCATCAGCATACCGCCGTTGACCCACAGACCGCCGTTGCCCGTGCCTACGCTGGCAGCACCCAGGCGGAGGTAGGAGCCCTCCATACCGGGCAGGGTGGTGAGCCAGGCGTGAGCCTCGTTGTCATTCTGGGCCAAAGCCAGGGCCAGATCCACCCGGCCGACGCCATCGCCGCCGATGACGGTATAGAGAGCGTGAAGCTCAGGGGTGCACAGAACCTTGTTGTTTCCAGCGGCCTTCCGATCCTCGTACTGCTTTTTTACCGTATCCTGCAGGGCTTTGAGCTCGGGGTCGTCGGTCTTGTAGTCGATATAGCGGCTGAGCATCTGCTCCAGGCCCTCGGTCATCTCGGGAACCTTGCTCTCATCAAATTCCCCACTGGGCATAAAACCGGAGAAGCCCTCGGAGCGAACGGTATTGCCCCCCATGATGGATTCCTTTTCCAGCACAATGACAGAGGCGCCCTCCTCCGCGGCGGTGGCGGCAGCGATGAGGCCGGCTCCGCCGGCGCCCACCACGATCACGTCGGCGGTGTGCTCCTGTACCTCGGTGGACACCTTGGCGGGTTCCACCGGAGTCAGGGTGGCACCGGTCTTGGCCAGAGCCTGAGAGGCGGCATAGCGGATGGCGGCGCTGGTGACGGTACAGCCAGACATAGTGTCGATCTCTACCGAATTGGCGGCCAGCATCCGCTCGCCCATATGGGCCACGGCCTCGGAGCCGATGCCGATGGTCTCCTCCTCGCCCACCACGGTGACGTTGGTCAGCTTATCCCCCTCTACAGAGAGGGTGACGGTCACTTCACCGTGGAAGCCGGTGGTGGTGGCGGCAGCGGTCTTAATATTTGTGGGGACGTTGATCAGCTTGGCGGTGCTGGGATCCTGGGGATCCCACTCGACCTGAATGCCAAGCAGCTCACTGAGGTAGCGCAAAGGCACATAGGTGGCACCGTCGTAGGCAAAAACCTCGGCGGTGGCTCCGTTAGATTTGGTGGGGATGACTTGCTGGCCGTTGATGTTCAAAGTCATGGAGGTGACGGTGATGGACTTCTCCGTCCCGGCTGCCAAAGCAACCGAGCCCATGACCATGACAAAGGCCAGCGCCAGGGCTGTGATCCTTTTCTTCATGCTCATTCTCTCCTTACAATAGTTTTAAAACGTTGCCATTTCTGATAACAACAGATATTGGACACAGCATAAATCAGAATATGAAAACGTTTTCATTGTGAATTATAAATCACTTGGAAGGGCTTGTCAAGAAGATTTTCCTGTGGTATGCTCAAATTAGAAAATAGTCGGACGATCCGGAAGAGAAAGGGGGGGTGAGAGTGGCGTCCATTGTGGATGTTGCCCAGGCGGCGGGGGTTTCGATCGCCACTGTGTCCCGGGTACTCAACAATCCAAAGACCGTTGGGCGTGAGACCCGGGAGCGGGTGCTGGGTGTGATGGAGCGGCTGAACTATCGGCCCAATCCTCTGGCCCAAGGGATACGGCGCAGCTCCTCTGGGGTGATCGGGGCAATTATCCCTATGTTGTCGCCCAGTTTTGGCAGTATTCTCTCTGGAATTGTGGAGGAATGCGCCCAAAATGGGCAGAGTGTTATACTCTCTCCAGCCTATGTGACCGAGGAGGAGGAGATGGCGGCCATCTCCAATTTGGGGAATAAACCTTTGGACGGGATCATCTATTTGCCCCGCCATGTGGGCTTGCCTCTGCGGGAGTTGGAATATTTTAAGGATATACCCATTGTGGGTGTGGGCCGCAGAACCCTGGGATTTTCCGCTCCCTGTGTGTATTCCGACAATGAGAAAAGCGGCTATCTGGCCTGCCGTTATCTTCTGAGCCTGGGGCGGATCCGCCCAGCCTTTGTGGCTGGGCTCCTTCCTCGAAGGGGAGGGGAGGTCTATATTCGCAAGAGGGAGGATTTCTTTGATTTGCTGAGCTCTCCCAATGCAGGGGCCTATATCGCCACAGACCGCTTTCTGGGCTTTCGAAGAGCCTTGGAGGAGAGCGGGGAGTCCTTCCAGGAATCTCAGTTATTTCTGAGCGGCTTTGGAAGGGAGCATGGGATCAGAGCCGCACAGGAGATCCTATTGGAGCAGACAGTGGATGGGGTGGTAGCCCCCAACGATCACTCCGCCATCGGGATGATACAGACTTTCCGGGAGCAGGGCTACCGGGTACCAGAGGATATCTCTGTAGTGGGGTTTGACGATGTGCCTGGGGCGGAGTATGTGACCCCGGCGCTGACCACAATTCACCAGCAGACCGGAGAGATGGGCCGCCAGGCTGTGCGGCTGCTGAACAGACTGCTGGCGGGAGAAAGGGATGTAGAGGATATGAGGGTGGACGTATCCCTTGTAACGAGAGCCTCTACCGCCAGAAAAAAATGAACATGAAAAGCCGGGAGCCTGCTGTATGGCTCCCGGCTTTTGTTCGGGTTGGGGCGGTTCACTTTTCGTAGGCTGCAGCGCTTTCTCCGGCTATTTGGCCAAATACCACGAAATCAGCCACGGCGTTGCCGCCCAGCCGATTGGCGCCATGGATACCGCCGGTGACCTCTCCGGCAGCGAAGAGGCCGGGAATGGGGATATCCTTGGAATCTAACACTTGGGCGGTGGGATCAATCTTAACGCCGCCCATGGTATGGTGTACCCCAGGGGCGACCCGAATGGCATAGTAAGGGGCGGTATCCAAAGGAGCGGCGAAGCTGGTTCGGCCAAAGTCCCCATCCCGGCCGGCGGCCACGGCGGCATTCCAGCGGTCAATGGTGTCGGTGAAGGCCTCCGCAGGGATCTCAAGGGACTCGGCCAACTGGCCTGGGGTATCCCCCAGTGTGGCATATCCCTTTTTGATATAGCCAGCAATAACATCGGAGGCCTCCGCCATCCGCTGATCTACGATCAGGTAGGCATAACTGCCGGTCTGAACCAGTTCCGCGGCAGAGACGGCGTCCCGGGTGCCCACTTCGTCGCAGAACCGCTGACCCTCCTGGTTGACCAGAATGGCACCGTCGCCCCGGAGGCCCTCGGTGATAAGGGCGGAGGTTTTTTGCTCTACAGTGGGGTGGATCTGGATCTGATCCATATCTACGGTGGCGGCCCCCACAGCCTGAGCCAGCCGGATGCCGTCGCCGGTGATGCTGGGAGCGTTGGTGGTGACAAAGCCCTTCAGCTCAGGCTTCAGCTGGGCCACCATCTCCAGGTTGGCGCCAAAGCCCCCGGTGGCCAACACCACGGCTTGGGCGTTGACGGTATACCCCTCGGCCCTTACGCCAACAGCCTTTCCATCCTGCATAAGGATCTCGGTGACGGGGGCATTGAAGATGATATCCACCCCATTGTCAATACAGCCCTGCTCCAGGATCGGCACCAAATAGGAGCCGACGGAGAGGATCTTCCCCTCAGGGCTGACAGGCCGGTGGATCCGTCTGACGGAGGCGCCGCCGAAGGCCCCTACACTGTGGAGGGAGGCTCCAATGCTGTCCAGCCAGTCGATGGCATCGGCAGAGCGCTCTGCCAGGGTGGTGACCAGATCCAGGTCATTGATGGCCTTTCCGCCGATCATGGTGTCCAGGATAAAAAGGTTTGTGGAGTCAAAATATCCCTTGGGGGAGGATCTCCAGCTGTTATACTCCTGCCGTACGGTTTGGGCCAGTTTAGCCAGGGCCGGGTATGCTTCGGCGGCCTCCAGGGCCTTTTCCACCCCTGCGGCCTCATTCCAGCCGTTATCGTTCTGATATTTTGTCTCTGCCGCATTCATGCCGCCGGTAGAGCGGACAGAGTTGCCGCCGGACATGGCAGTTTTCTCCAGAATGACAACTTTGCTGCCGGCCCGGGCCGCGGCGATACCGGCGGTCATGCCGGCCCCGCCGGCCCCCACAATGACCACATCTACCTCCAGGGTCTGTTCTTCGCCGCTGTGATCTACCGGGGTATTGAAGTTGTTGAGATCTGCGCCCGCGGCGGTCAAAGCGCCCTTTACAGCGGTGAGGAAGCCCTGGGAGGCCAGGGTGGCTCCGCTGATGGCATCCAGATTGACGGTCTGCTCCTTTAGGATGGAGTCGGTGAGCAAACCCATGGCCTTGCCGCCGATCTCGGGGGTCTCATTGTTCTCAGTCAGGTCGATCTCCTCAATTTGGCTCTTGTCGGCGGAGAGGGTGACCTTCACCCGGATCACCCCGCCGTAGCCCTGCCCCATACCTTCGGCGGTTTCGCCGGAGGGGGGCTGGCCCTGGCTGTTACAGGCGGACAGAGAGCAGGTCAGGATCCCGGCCAAAAGCAGGGGGAGGAATCGTTTTTTCATTCCGGTAGGCTCCTTTATCATGCGGTTGCTGCGTATCTTTTCCTATGTGTCTCAAAATTATAGTACGGAAAGAGAAAAAAGGCAACAGGGGGGAGGGGAGGTTTTGGATTTTCTTTTCCGGATAGGGATAGAAAAAGCCCCTCCGCCAGGAATATGGCGGAGGGGCTGAAAGGAGATGCTCAGTCCTTTTTCCAGTCCACAAACTGGATGGATTTTGTGGGGCAGTTTTCCACACAGGAACCACAGCCGGTACACTTGCTGTGATCCACATGGGCCAGATTACCCTCCATGGTGATGGCCCCCTCGGGGCAGACCTTGGCACACTTGGTACAGCCAATACAGCCCGCCTTGCACACATCCATAACTGGCTTACCCATGTTGGGGTTGGAGCAACGGTCAAAGACCTTCTGCACCTGGGGGATCATGTGGATGATGTGGTTGGGGCAGGTCTTGGAGCACAGGCCGCAGCCGATACAGACCTTGGGATCCACCACAGCGATGCCCTTGACGATGGAGATGGCTCCCACCGGGCAGACATTGGCGCAGTCGCCAAAGCCAAGACAGCCGTAGGGGCAGGCCTTGGGGCCGCCGGAGAGGAGCTTGGCGGCGGCGCAGGTTCTGGCGCCCTGGTAGTCGGCCCGCTCAGGGGCCAGGGTGCAGTCGCCGCCGCAGAATACGGCGGCCATCATCTCCACCACGTCCTCGGCCTCTACGCCCAGCACGCCGGCGATGTTGGCGGCGGTACCGTCTCCGCCGGGAACGCAGAGGTTGGTACGCTTCTCCTCACCGGTGGCCAGGGCCTTGGCATAGCCGTCACAGCCGGCGTAGCCGCAGGCGCCGCAGTTGGCGCCGGGCAGGCACTCGCGGACGGCGGGGAAGAGGGGATCCTCGGGAACGGCCATGACCTTAGAGGCGATGACCAGCATGACGGCGCACAGAAATGCGATGACCGTCACGGAAAGGACGGCAAGCACAACAGGATTCATGTCTTGTTACCCCCTTAACCGAACAGTGTCTCCACCACCCCGGCGAAGCCGTTGAAAGCGGCGGCCAGGATGGAGGCGGAGATCAGTGTGATGGGAAGGCCCTTGAAGCTCTCGGGAGCTTCGCAGCTCTCAGTGCGGGTACGGATCCCAGCGAAGAGAATCATGGCCAGGAAGAAACTTAGTCCGGAGCCCAGAGAGTTGGCCATAGACTGCAGGAAGGTGTAGGGCGTATCCTGACCCACGAAGGGGCCGGTGATGTTGAGCACGGTAACACCCAGCACAGCGCAGTTGGTGGTGATAAGGGGCAGGTAGATACCCAGGGACTTGTAGAGGGCGGGAATGTACTTCTTCAGGATGATCTCCACAAGCTGCACCAGGGCGGCGATGACCAGGATGAATACCACGGTCTGAAGGTAACCCATATCGTTGGGATCCAGCAGGAAACGCTGGATGGGCCAGGTGACGGCGGTGGCCAGCATCATGACGAAGATAACAGCGATGGACATGCCAGAGGCCTGATCCAGCTTTTTGCTGACGCCCAGGAAGGGGCAGATGCCCAGGAACCTCTGGAGCACATAGTTGTTGACAAACACCGCGCTCATAATGATAAAGAGCAGATTCTTGAAGTCCATGCCTTAACCCTCCTTTGCCAGCTTGGCGCAGGCCTCTGCGTTGGGGCAGGAGGCGCAGCCGGTGGTGCTATGCTTGACCTTCCCGTGGGTGAGCTTGGCCACCAGGGCCACCATGCAGCCAAAGACGAAGAAGCCGCCGGCAGGCTTGGTCAGGATGGGAATATTGTAGGTGGAGAAGATGGGCATCTCGATGCCATACCAAGTGCCGGAGCCCAACACCTCGCGGATGGTGGCCATGAGGGTGAGGGTCAGGGTGAAGCCCAGGCCCATGCCCACGCCGTCCAGGGCGGAGTCCAGAGGATTGTGCTTGCTGGCAAACATCTCCGCCCGGCCCAGGATGATGCAGTTGACCACGATCAGGGGCAGATAGACGCCCAAAGCCGTATAGAGATCGGGGAAGAAGGCCTGAACCAGCATCTGGATCACCGACACGAAGCCGGCGATGACCACGATATAGCAGGGGATCCGGACAGAATCGGGAATGATCTTCCGCAGCAGGGAGATGAAGATATTGGAGCAGATCAGAACGATGGTGGCGGCGATACCCATGCCGATAGCGGTGGACACGCTGGTACTGGTGGCCAAGGTGGGACAGGTGCCCAGCACCAGCACCAGTACGGGGTTCTCCTTGATAATGCCGCGGGTCAAAGTAGAGAGTTTATTGTTTTCTTTCATAGTAACCCGCCCCCTTTACTGATTTTTAAATTGGGCAGCGGCACTGTTGACCGCGGCCTTTACGGCGTCCGAGGTGATGGTGACGCCCGAGATGGCGTCCACCCCGTCGGCGTTGGAAGCACCGATGAACTTACCGGTGAAGCCGGACTCAGAGCACTGGGTGCCAAGGCCCGGGGTCTCGTTGGAGGTATCCACGCTCAGGGCGGTGATGACTCCATTGGCGTCAAAGGTGACGGTGACCTTTACCTCGCCCATGCCCTGAGCGGAGGCGGTGATGGTCTTTGGCTCTGCGGCGGGAGCCTCGGCGGGAGCCTCCGAGGGAGCGGGGGCCTCTGTCTCCACAGGGACAGGGGTCTCCACAGGAGCCGGAGTTTCTACGGGGGCTGCCGTCTCCACGGGAGCGGGAGGGACGGAGCCGGACTTTCCGGACTTGAAGGCCTTGACAGCGGTGTTCACCGCGGTCTTAACGGCGGTGGAGGAGATGGTGGCGCCGGAGAGGGCATCCACAGTGTCTGCGCTCTTAACGCCCACAAACTTGTTGGTGTAGCTGCTCTCCGCGGCCCGAGAGCCGATGCCCTGGGTCTCCTTGGGAGCGTCCACAGACAGGGACTTGATAGCGCCGTCGGCGCCGAAGGTGACTGTGATGGAGACCTGTCCGCCAAAGCCCTGGGCGGAGGTGGAGATAGTGACATCATCCGCGGCAGGAGCCACCGACTCCACAGGTTCCTCAGACTCGGCGGGAGCCGCGGCAAGACCGTTGCCGGCCTTCACGGAGTCCAGATTCTCCAGGGCGATATTCACCGCGTTCTTGATGGCGGTGGAGGTGAGGGTAGCGCCAGCGCATACGTCCACGTCATCGCCGCTCTTAACGCCGGCAAACTGCTCCAGATAGGAAGACTCAGCGGCGTTGGAGCCGATGCCCGGGGTCTCGGTGGAGGCGTCCACGCTCAGACCCAGAATGTTGTCCTTATCATCGAAGTAGACATCTACCTTTACCAGACCGCCAAAGCCTTGGGCGGAGGCGGTGACCAAAGTGCCCTGGTCGGAGATCTTTCCGTCAGGCACATCGGTGAAGGTAACGCCGGGGAAGAACTGCTCCAGGAGATCGGCAGGGGCCTCAGACTCCACGGGCTCCACAGGCGCAATAGCGGAGACGTCCACCTCCTCAGCTACCTTCACGGCGGCCAGGTTGGCGATGGCGATATTCACCGCATCCTTGATGGCAGTGGAGGTGAAGGTGGCGCCGGCACACACGTCCACGGCATCGCCGCTGGCAACGCCGGCGAACTGCTCCAGATAGGAGGGTTCGGTGGCCAGAGTGCCGATGCCGGGAGTTTGGGTGGAGGCGTCCACCACCAAGCCCACAATAGCGTCGCTCTCATCAAAGAACACAGCCACGTTGACCATACCGCCGCCGAAGCCCTCAGCCGCGGCATAGACCACGGTGCCCTTGTCGGTGACCTTGCCGCCCACTACCTCGGTGATGGAGGACACGCCGGGGAGAAGGGCGGAGACATCGTCGTCGGTGAGATTGGCGGGGGCGGTGTAAACAGGGGCCTCAATGGTGCCACCGTTGAGAATGACATAGGCGTCAAACACAGCCTTCACCGCATTGGTCATGGCGTTGGAGGACACGGTAGCGCCGGAGGTAGCCTGAATGTTGGCCGCGTCGGTCATGCCGATGAGCTGGGCCTGGAAGGGGGAGCCGTCGGCCACCACCTTAGAGCCGATGCCCTCTGTCTCACCCTGCACCAGCACCTTACTGCCGGTGATGGCGCCGCTGGAGTCGATACCGAACATGGCTTGGATATCACCGCCAAAGCCCTTGGTGGTGGTGGTGATCACATAGCCCGCGCCGTTGCCCGCCACATCCACGGCGGTGACAGCGGAGGGCAGACCCTCCAGACTCTCCGCGGGGGCGAAGTCGCTGCCGCCGGGAAGGACGACCTGCTTGGCGGCCTCAGCGGCCTTGGCCTGTTGCTCGGCGATGATAGGGGCGGTGATCTTGTTGGTCACAGCCAGAGCGCCGGTGACGATAGCGCCGATGAGAACCAGCACAATGATGGGGGAAACAAGAGAGAAACTACTGTTTTCCTTTTTCATTTTACGTCACCTCCCAGAGCCGTATGGATGGTCAGCTTATCAATGTGGGGCGTGAGGATGTTCATCAGCAGGATGGCGTAGCTGACGCCCTCGGGGGTAGCGCCCCAGAGACGGATCATCATGGTCAGCACACCACAGCCCACGCCATAGAGCAGCTTGCCCTCGTTGGTCATGGGGGAGGTGGTGTAATCGGTAGCCATGAAGAAGGCGCCAAGTAGCAGGCCACCGCCCAGAAGCTGGATAGTGAGATCCTGGCCGGCAGCCAGGGAGACGATAGCCACTGTGCCCAGATAGGCAACGGGGATATGCCAGGAGATGACCTTCCGGATCAGCAGGTAGATCCCGCCGATGAGCAGGGCCGCGGCGCAGGTCTCGCCCAAGCAGCCGGCGTGCTTGCCCAGCAGCATCCCGGTGAGACCGGGGCTCACAGCTCCCTCAGCCAAGGGGGTGGAGGCGGAGACACCGTCGATCGTCCAAGTGGTCATGATGTCGCTGAAGGAGATCAGCAACACCACCCGGGCGGTAATGGCGGGGTTGGCAAAATTCTGGCCGATGCCGCCAAAAAGCTGCTTGACCACCACAATGGCGATGACGCTGCCCAGAGCGGCGATCCACAGATCCTTGACCTGCAGAACCGGCAGACAGAAGGCCAGCAGCAGGCCGGTGACCACCGCCGACAGGTCGGAGATGGTGATGGGCTTTTTCGTGGCCCACTCAAAAATAAGCTCGGAGAAAACGGCGGCTGCCACACAGACGGCGGTGACCGCCAGAGCCTGGATCCCGAAGATGACCACAGAGGCCACCAGAGCGGGGATCAGGGCGATGATCACATCCAGCATAATAGACTGGGTGGAATCCTTGCTCCGAATATGGGGAGCGGGAGTCGTGATCAGCAGCTTCATGCCTTCTTCGCCTCCTTTTCCTTCCTGGCCTCATCAGCCATAAATCTCTTGGCCAGCTTGTTGCTGGTCACCATGTCCCGCTTGGCGGGGCAGACGTAGGCGCAGCAGCCGCACTCAATGCACAGGTCGGCCCGGATGGCCTTCAGGGTCTCCAGATCCCGGGCCCGGTAGGACTTGGTGATCTGGAAGGCCATCAGGTTCATGGGGCAGGCGTCCACACACCGGCCGCAGCGGATACAGGCGCTCTCCTCGGGGAGGACAGCGTCCTTCTCGTCCAGCGCCAGGAAGGAGCCGTTCTGCCACAGCATGGGATAATCCAGGCTGTCTAGGGCGGCGCCCATCATGGGGCCGCCGGCAATGATCTTGCTGGGCTCTACCTTGAAGCCGCCGGCGGCGGCAAACAGGTCGGCCACAGAGGTGCCGATGGGGGCGGTGATCATGGCGGGGGAGTTCACCGCGCTTCCGTCAATGGTGACAGTACGGCTCACCAGAGGCATACCTGTCCGGATGAACCGGGCCAGGTAGGCCAGGGTGTTCACATTGATAACGATGCAACCCACATCCTTGGGCAGCTTGCCCCCGGGAACCACCCGGCCAGTGGTCTCCTTGATAAGCATCTTTTCAGCGCCGATGGGATAGTACTCCCGCAGGTGCTGAACCTGGGCGCCGGGGATGGCCTTGAAGGCATCCTCCGCACCCTTGGGGGGATGCTTCAGACCAATAACGGCCTTCTCCACCCCTATATATTTCTTGATCAGCTCGATGCCCTCAGCCACGTCCCCGGCAAAGTCCCGGAGGGCGGCGTAGTCGGCGGTGCAGTAGGGCTCGCACTCACTGCCGTTGACAATGAGGTAGTCCACCTCCGCGTTCAGCTTCACCCAGGTGGGGAAGCCGGCGCCGCCCAGACCCACCATGCCGCTTTTGCGCACAGCGTTCAGGAAGCTCTCCTTGTCGGTGACGACGGGAGGCTTGACGCCCTCCCACACTGTCTGCTTGCCGTCGGCGGTGATGACCAGCGCGTCAACGGTAGCGCCACTGGTCATGCGCACCTTCTCAATGCCGGAGACAGTGCCGGAAACACTGGCATAGATGGGCACACCGATCCCCTGGCCCTCGCTGGCGACAGGCTGGCCCACGGCCACCTCGTCCCCCTTCTGAACCAGGAAGGTGCTGGTGTTGGAGCCCAGCAGCGCCAGGGGAAGCCGAACCTTTTCCGGCGTCGGCATTTCCACCGGCGTACAGTTGACGGTGTTTTTATGACCGTCCAGCCGGACGCCTTGGATACTCATTCCCATGATCCCACTCCTTCTTCTTGTTGTTTGACTCATTTATAGAAAAGGGGACAGCCGAAGCCATTCCCTGATCTTACAGCTTTCGGTCGATCCTCAGGCCAGAGTAAACCGCCCCTCCAAACCGGAGGTCCAGGTGACGGAATCATCCCGTGTGACAAAGACGGCCTCGATACCATCCAGGGACTCGATAAACTCCATCCCTTTTTCCACCCCCATGGCAAACACAGTGGTAGACAGAGTGTCGGCGTCAAAGGCGTTGGGGGCGATAATAGAAACGCCCGCCAGCTCGTTCTGTACCGGCCAGCCGGTGGAGGTATCCAGAATGTGGTGGTAGCGCACCCCATCCAGATCAAAGCCCCGCTCGTAGATCCCGCTGGTGACTACGGCCTCCCCAGAGACCCGGGCGGCCCCCACAATGTTCTGATCCCGTTTGCCCAGGGGATCCTGTATGCCGATGTTCCACTCAGATCCGTCGGGCTTGTTGCCGATGGCCAGCACGTTGCCTCCAAAATTCAGGAAGCCGCTCTTCACTCCGCGCTCCTGGAGAAAATCGGCGATCCGGTCAGTGATGTATCCCTTGGCGATGGCTCCCAGGTCAATGGTCATGCCGGCGGGGAGGAGGACGCCCTCCTCATTGAGGTCGATCTGAGTCCAGTCCACCCTGGCGGCGGCCTGCTCCAGCTTCTCTTCGTCAGGGAGGATCCCCATGTTCTCTCCAGTGAAGTCCCACAGGGCTACACAGGGCTCTATGGTGATGTCGAAGATCCCGTCAGACAGCCTGGAGTACTCCAGCGCCTTCTCCAGGATCTCCCGGGTCTCAGGGCTTATAGATACCCGCTCTCCCTGGGCATGGTTGATATTCCACACATCAGAGCCCTCATGGGTCTTGCTCAGCAGGTTGTCGTACCGCAGGCACTCAGCCTGGGCCTGGGTAAGAAGATCCTCGTCATTGGTGTAGACCTGCATGGTCACCACTGTGTCGAAGTAAAAGCCCACCTGGCTTTTGAGCTGGGGCTCTTCCTTGCAGGAGGCAAGGCTCAGCAGCAGGAGCCCGGCCAGAAGGGAGAAAGCCAGCTTCCTCATGTTCCATCCCCCTCCTTTTCTCCGAAGGGATCGGAGCCGGGCAGCTTCAGCACCCGGACGATCTGCCGTCCGGCGATGCCGGTGATGATACCAGTGATCACAGCGGCGATAAGCAGAGGAAAGAGGTAAAACATCAGTCCCGGAGTGTGCAGGATAAGGGCGGCCACCAGCAGCTGTCCCACGTTATGGAATACTGCGCCGACCACAGAGACTCCTACAATGGAGACGCTCCGGCCACCCAGTTTCTTCACCAAAAGCATCATGACAAGGCTCAAAGAACCGCCTCCCATGCTGTAGAAAAACGTGGCGGCCAGGTTACCCGACATGAATCCGGTGAGCACTACCTTTAATAGCATCAGGATCACTGAATACCCCGGGCCAAGGAGATAGACGGAGTAGAGCAGTACCGTGTTGGCAAGCCCCAGCTTGATGCCGGGAGGCAGCAGCATCACCGCAGAGATGATGTTTTCCATATATCCCAGCACCACCGCCGCCGCAGCCAGCAAAGCCAGCCGGGTCATGCGCTGGGTGGTCAGTCTGGAGGAGGTACGGCTCATGGCTTACTCCTCGGCCAGGGCCAGCTCAATGGTGACCTGGTTGGGCAGGCATACGATCCAGTTGCGCAGGATCCGCTTTTCGTAGTTCTCCATGGACATCTCACCCTGATAGACGCACTGCTGGTCGGGGCAGGAGGAGTCGGCCATATCGATGGCTCCGTTCTCCACCTTAACGTGGTTGACGGTGCCGTTGCCCTGATCCACCTCAATGACCTGATCCTCATTGAGATCCACGATCTGGTACACCTCGGAGCCCACATAGATAACGGCAAAGTCGGTGCTCTGCTTGGGGGAGAGGAAGTGGACGGCGGCTGTGCCAAGTGCGGCAACGGCCAGCACGATAGCCACGATCAAAAGGTCTTTCTTTTTCATGAAGGGCTGCTTCTCTGCCATAGCGGATGATCCTTTCTTCGCCCTGTTGGGGCGGATACAAACTCTCTTTAGTATAACGCCCACAGCGCCAGGGCGCAAGAGCTTTTCATAATTTTATTCGTATAATTCACGTTAACAATATGACAATCTCTCCAGAAAAAGGAGCCAGTTCCAGTTGAGTGAGATTCCATTCTGTAGGGCTGAGTCCCCTGAGGAGGCCGATTTCTTCACAGGGGGCTCAGTGAAGAAATCTTCCCGTCATGCTCTCCGCACATAGATGGAGCTGCTCCGGAGAACCCTGGTATACCACCTGTCCGCCCTGATCCCCGCCCCCGGGGCCCATATCGATGAGATAGTCGGCGTTGCGGATCACGTCCAGATCATGCTCAATGACCACCACCGTAGCCCCGTTATCCAAAAGCGTGCGGAAAACAGACAGGAGAGTCCGCACATCCAGGGGGTGGAGGCCGATGGTGGGTTCGTCAAAGACAAAGACTGAGTCAGATTGGGTCTTGCCCAGCTCGCTGGCCAGCTTCAGCCGCTGGGCCTCTCCGCCGGAGAGACTGGGAGTTTCCTCCCCCAGGGTCAGGTATCCCAGTCCCAGATCCTGAAGGGTCTGGAGCCGTTGAAAGACCGCCTTGGAATCCCGGCAGGCGGAGAGAGCCCCATCGACCTCCAGAGCCATCAGCTGGGGGAGAGTCCAGATATCCCCGGCTTTGTTCTGGTATTTGATCTCTCCGGCCTCCTTGGAGTAGCGGGAGCCGTGACACTGGGGACAGGGGATCTCCACATCGGGGAGGAACTGGACATCCAGGCTGATGGAGCCGGTGCCGTCGCACACCGGGCAGCGGAGGGAGCCGGTGTTGTAGGAAAAATCCCCAGCCCTGTAGCCCTTTTTCCTGGAATCGGGGGCTTTGGCAAAGAGCTTCCGCAGCTCATCGTGAATATTGGCGTAGGTGGCCACGGTGGAGCGGACGTTGACCCCGATAGGGGTGGCGTCAATGAGCTTTATTTGGCGGATCCCTTCCGCCTCCACCGAGAGGACATGGCTGGGAAGCCTTCCGCCGGAGGCTACCGCCTCCAGGCCGGGAACCAGGCTTTCCAGCACCAGGGTGGTTTTCCCCGAGCCGGAGACGCCTGTAACTACGGTGAGCTTTCCCTTGGGGATGGATACAGTGAGGGGCTTTACGGTGTGGATGGCTCCGGTGGAGATGCGGATAGTTCCCTGCTCAAAGAGTAACTCGGGCGGAGTGTGCTTTTGGAGCTGGCCGGAGGCCTTGCCGGAGAGAAAGGGGCCGATCTGAGAGCGGGGATCCCGGATGATATCCGGGATAGAGCCCTGGGCAATGATATGCCCCCCTCCGGCTCCGGCCTCGGGGCCCAGTTCAATGACCCAGTCGGCGGTGGAGAGGATCTGGGTGTCATGATCCACCAGGATCACAGAATTTCCGTCCCGCACCAGATCCTTCATAACGCCGGTAAGGCCGATAATATTGGAGGGATGCAGGCCAATGGAGGGTTCATCCAGCACATAGAGGACGCCGGAGGTTCGGTTCCGGACTGCCCTGGCCAGCTGCATCCGCTGCCGCTCCCCGGTGGACAGGGTGGCAGAGGCCCGATCCAGGGAGAGATACCCCAGCCCGAGATCCATCAGGCGCTTGGCGGTGTGGAGAAAGGAATCGCAGATGCTGCGGGCCATGGGGAGCATCTCCTCCGGCAGGGAGGAGGGGATCCCCGGAACCCAGTCCACGAGCTGGGTCAGGGTCATTTGACAGGCCTGATCCAGAGTGAGACCCCGGAGCCTGGGCCCCCGGGCTGCGGCTGAAAGCCGGGTGCCGGAGCAGTGGGGGCAGGTCTCCTGCTTTAAAAATTTTTCCACCCGCTTCATGCCCTTCTCATCCTTCACCTTGCTCAGGGCGTTTTCCACGGTGTAGACTGCGTTATAGTAGGTAAAATCCAGCTCAGCGGCGTCGTTGGTATTTTTGGCCTTGTAGAAGATGTGTTTTTTCTCCGCAGGGCCGTGAAAAACGATGTCCCGCTCCTGGGCAGTGAGCTGGGAAAAGGGCACATGGGTACGAACTCCCATGGCCTGGCACACATTGGTCATCAGGGACCACATAAGGGTTTTCCAGGGAAGCACGGCCCCCTCATCTATAGAGAGGGTCTCGTCGGGAACCAGCGCGGACAGATCTACCATCCGTACAGTGCCGGTGCCGGAGCAGTGGGGGCAGGCTCCCTGGCTATTGAAGGCCAACTCCTCAGCTGAGGGGGGATAGAAGGCGGCACCGCACTCCGGACAGGTAAGAGAGTCCCCGGCAGCCACGGAGATGGTGGGCTCCAGATAGTGGCCGTTGGGGCAGCGGTGGCTGGCCAAGCGGGAGTACATGAGCCGGAGGCTGCTCAGCAGTTCGGTGCCAGTACCGAAGGTGCTTCGGATGCCCGGGATCCCTGGCCGCTGGTGAAGGGCCAGGGCGGCAGGGACGTAGAGCACCTCATCCACCTGTGCCTTCTCGGCCTGGGTCATTCTCCGCCTGGTGTAGGTGGACAGGGAGTCCAGATAGCGGCGGGAGCCCTCGGCATACAAAACCCCCAGAGCCAGGGAGGACTTGCCGGAGCCGGAGACCCCAGCGATGGCAACGATCTGGTGGAGGGGAATGTCCACATCGATATTTTTCAGGTTGTGAACCCGGGCGCCCCGGATCTGGATCTTGTCAACCATGGTGAATTCTCCTTTTGGAATGGGAAGGTATGGGCGGTTTCCTTTAGCATAATCGAAAATGGAGAGAATTACAAGAAGATGGGAGAAAAAGGAGGGGAAGAGGGAAATATTTAGAATGGAATTTCTCCCATCATTTTTCCCTTCCTTCTGTTCTTTTTCCTGGGTTTATGCTACAATAGGAAAAACGCAGGCAGGAGGCGATAAAGATGTACCCGGCAAATGTACCCTATCTGGGAGAGCTCCTTCCCACCGTACGGGCGGGGGCTGTCCATGAGCCCTACGCGCTTTCCCATGACGGCGGTCGGACGCTCTTGCGGTTTGGCCGAGTGATAGATCCAAAGAATGGGATCGATGGGATCCTGGATCTGGCCATCCGGGGCGATGTTGTGGAGGAGATTTCTCCGGAGATCCGCCCGGAGCGGGGGGATGTGGTCGTCGACTGCTCCGGGCTGCTGGTGGTTCCGGGGCTCATTGATATGCATCTGCATTTGGGGGATCTTTTTGAGGTCAGCACCGATCCCATCCGCTGCGCGGTGGAGGACGGTGTGACCATGGGGCTCTCCCCCGGGGCGGGAAATACCTTTATGGCCCCCGCCTTGCTGGGGGCGGAGGTGGATCGGGGAGTTCCCATGAATCTGGGGGTCTACCTGGGAGCGGGGAATGTACTGTCCACCCAACTGACTGTGGATGAGCTGACCGCCATGTTCCGGGGGGAGCTACCGGCGGAGGTGGCGGGGAGGAAAATGACCCGAAACCCCATCACCAATACCCTGGCCCCCTTTGTTATCGGGATCAAGGATCATATGGGACATTTTATCATGTCGGATGAGAATATCGACAGGATATTCAGCATTACCTCCCAGGCCGGGCTTGTCTACATGAGCCATACTCAGGATCCGGAACATGCCCGCCGGTTGGTGGGCCTTTCCAAGGGCCGCCCCCTCCATCTGGCCCATGCGACCGCCGCCGGCTGTGGTACCCATTCCCCTGGAGTAGAGGGGCTGAAAGCCGTTCTGGAGCTGGTGGATGGAGAGACCATCACCGCTGAATTCGTCACCTCCATGCTCCGCCGCGGCGGGGGCAGCCGGGAGGGACTGCAGCTGCCGCTAGAGGCCCAAAGGCTGGCCTATGACGCCCTCTCTGATGGGCAGGTTCGTATTCTGATCTCCGATGGTCAGAATGATGCCACAATGAAGGGCTTTGGCGACACCCGGGATAATATTCCCGCCATTTTGGAGCTGGCGGAGATGGGGGTATTGTCTCTTTCCGACGCGGTGGCCACCATGACCGCCAATCCCGCCGCCCTGCTGGCCAAGCGGACTGGGAACCCCTTCTTTACGGAAAAGGTGGGACATCTGGGGCCCCAGGCCCTGGCCAATGTTACCGTGATCGATCCGGAGGATAAGCTGGCCACCTATACGCTGGTCAACGGAAGGGTCGTGGCCTTTGAAAACCGTGCCGTCCGCCGGAACCAGGGCGCCGGAGGCTGGATCAGCCGTTATGGGATGCTCACCCGTACCGGAGTGGGGGAGCTATCCATGTTTTTCCGTGAATGAGGAGGTGCTGAAGGTGGATATTCCAAACTGCAAGCTCTATCTTGCCCGGGCCCGGGAGATCCTGATGGATATTCTTTCCATTAACACCTGTCAGCCTGCCGGGAACGAGGCCACTCTGGCCGATCACCTGATCGGCCTGTTCCCCAAGGGGACAGATTACCGGCTCCTGCCCCATGGGGAGAACCGGGCCTCTCTGATCGTCCACATCCCCGGGCGGGAGACGGGGAATGGTTTGGCCTTTGCCGGGCATCTGGATACGGTGGCCTATGGAGACAAGGGCAGCTGGCGCACAGATCCCGCCTGTCCCACAGTGGAGGGGGATCGGGTCTATGCCCGAGGCGCGGCGGATATGAAGGGCGGTGTTGTCGCCATGACTGCGGTGGCGCTCTATTTCCTGGAGCAGGGGATCACCCCTGTCCACGACCTATATTTCTGCTATACAGCGGATGAGGAGAAGGGAGGGATGGGCGCTGGCGCCATAGCGGAAGAGAATATCCTGACCGGGGTCTCACGCCTCATCATCGCCGAGCCTACCAAGGGGCAGATCAGCCTGGGGGAGAAGGGGGCGCTTTGGCTCCGGGCAACGGCAAGGGGAGTGCAAAGCCACGGCTCCCGCCCAGATCTGGGGGTCAATGCTATTGAGCTACTGGTGCACTTTGCAGAGACGCTGAAGGGGAGCTTGGATATGGAGACAGAGCATCCTCTCTTTGGCCACACCACCGCTGCCATTACAAACCTTCACGGCGGGGTGATGACCAATATCATCCCGCCGGAGGCAACGCTGGAGATGGATATCCGCACGATCCCCGGCCAGAGCAACAGGGATATCATGGAGAAGGCCTGCCGGATCGCGGAGGAGCTCTGCCAGGCCAACTCGCCGCTGAAGATCACGGTCGAGACCCTTAATGACCGCCCTGCTGTGGGTGTTTCGGAGGAGGATCCCCTGGTTCTGGATATGCAGGCCGCGGCTCGGTCTCTGGGTCTCAGCGACCAGCTTCGGGGCACCATCTTCTATACCGACGCGTCCCAGCTAGTGCCTCACTATCAGATCCCCTTCCTGATCCTGGGCCCTGGCGATGACGCCCTGGCCCATCAGAGCAACGAATACATCACCTTCTCCTCCCTGGAGGAGATCACAAGTCTCTATCTCCGCTATCTGGAGCAGGAGATGGGATAGGCCGTAAAAAGAGGAGGATCTTGCCTAGGGCAGGATCCTCCTCTTTTTACAGTGATGGACAGTATAGATGATGATGCATGTTCTATTTTTTAAAAGGTGAGGTGGAAGCATTCCTTGCAGGCAGCAGTAAAGCAGTATACTGCCTCTGCAACCATGCAAAGCGCAATAACTGATTAGATATATTGAAAAAGGAGGTAGCTTAGATAAAAATGACCCCTCCAAATCAGAATATTCAAAGGGGTCACTAATCCAATCGGGGCGACTCGAACACCCGGTCTCTTGATCCCAAAGAACACAGAGAACTTTTTTATAACATTTTTTGGATGTTTATAGCCGTTTTTGCTCCATTTGATATGCTCTTTAGAACTCTTTAACCATGGGTTTTCCATGTACTGCAGCCCCAACTGTGGCAGAATATGTGGTCAAAAATGCTTCCCGGCCTGGGGTGGTGATTTTCACCGCCCATCCCGGGAAGCGTTTTGCGTTTCTGCTGGTTGGATTGTAACTCTGGGGGATGAGTTATGCAAGTCCTTTCTGCGAGAGGGGCAACAGATACCTCGCTATAAACAAGGAAACAGAAATTCCTCTGCCAGAGCACTCGCAATGCACGAAGTAAATAAAATAATAATTGTGTGCATTTATCATTTTCTTGCCTTTTTTGACTGAATATGCTATTATTATGGACAACGCTGTCAGTGTTGTAATTGGCCTTGGCAGTATGGCTATATAAACCCAATGCCCTGCCAGGCGGCAGGGCATTTTTATAATCGGAATGGGTAGTTGTTTGTTAAGGAGGATACAATGGACGCATCTCAAATTTTTGCCGAATGTATTGGCAACCGGATTAAGCCAATTGTACTCCAATATGCACCCTATACTGATATATTTGAAATCCACCCATACCACCATAGTACAGATATAGATTTTGAACAGCAATTTTCAGATTTGATGTTTGATAGTATTGTGTTCTATGCGTATGAGAAAGCGGAGATTGAAAAAGAGTACAATCGTGGGCATTTTGATGCGCTAAGGGATGCGGCACGTAACGTCTATGAAAGTCGTGTTCCCAAAACAGAAAAGCTGGCAGATGGCTTGCTTGGAGAACTTGCCTTGGATAGCTTTGTGAAATGTTTTTTTAGCCATATTCAGATGCTATATTCCAGAGTAAAGTATTTAGAAAGATATCCCAAAGAAGAACCGGATGGAAAACGAACTGGTCACGAAATTAAGGGCTATGATAGTATGCTCTTTTCTGTAGAAAACGGAAGGAAGTATATGTGGATAGGACAAGTTAAGACCGGCGAGTGGACCTATTGTTTAGGGGGAATAAAGAAAGATATTTCTAAAAGCGTCTTGCGCAACTATTTTTCAAGTGCAATGCTGATTATGGCTGATATTATGCGAGCAACATCGGATAGTTCTGAGGAACTTCAAAAGATTATTGATGATATAAATGATTTTTGCTTCGATTATTCAAGAGATCCGGAAATATTGTATTCAAAAGTACATGACTACTTCCAGAAGGAGAATATCACTGTTCGAATTCCATGTTTAATAATTGCTGATGAATCAGATTATTCCGATGAAATGGCGCTTTTAAAGAATATCAAAGGAAAATGCCATACCGCATTTGATGGTTTTGCGTTTGAGGATGATGGGCTTAATATTGAGATTCTACTGTTGGTTTTTCCCGTACGTAATCTAAGCGGCTTGCGAAGAAAATTCTTAGATGCGAGGGTTATTAAATGATTGATTCAAAAAAGTTAACGAAAGAACTCCTGTCTCTAACTAATTTGTCAGAGCTTACCGAGCAGCAAATTGCGCAAATGAAGAATTTGATTTGCTATCTTTCAGAAATCCGAAAAAATGGTGAAATCTCTTCTGAAGATTTGCCTTATCTGGAAGTTGTTTTATATGCTGCCAGTGTAAAGCTACGTACTTTCGGATACAATCGACAGAATAATTTACATGCTACAGACCTTGAAAGTGATTTGATTATAACTCTGAAGGAGGCCTGTATAGCCCAATACTATAGAACGGAAACAGGTTTTGTTTTGGATCGAATGCAGAAATTAGCATTGGATACATTTGAAGACGGAAATCAGCGGCTTTTTTTAAGCGCTCCTACTTCTTTTGGGAAGACTTTTTTGCTAAAAGAAATCCTATTTCGGCATAGCAATGAATACCACAATATTATAATTGTTTTACCAACTGTGGCGCTTTTAATGGAAGTGACAGAAGACCTGTCAGAATTCTTTTATAAGCACAATTTGTCATATAAAGTACATAACTCGGTATATCGAGATTTAGAGTTAGAAGATCGTAATGTGTTTGTGTTAACGCCCGAACGTGTGCTTAGACTTTTAGCACTTAAGTCGGACTTATGCATTGACTTCTTTTTTTATGATGAAATCTATAAAATTGACGAAGACTTTGCCTCCGAAAACGATGAAGATTCTCCAGAAAAAATTGTAACTGGAGAAAAATTTGAACAACGCAGTGGAAATAATCATAGAGCGGTTGCCTTTAGACTTGCTCTGTATTATTTACTACAAATGGCATCAGCATGCTATTTGGCCGGACCATTTATTAGTATGAAAACCCTAAAATCAGGATTTAAGAATATGCTGCGCAAATACTCAATTACTCCATTGGAAGTTTACTTTGAGCCTACGCTTAAGAACCGAATTGATTACCACACAACAACTATTCATACCAAAACCCCATTCACAGAAACACAGCAATCTACAGGGAAAAAATCAAAGAGAGATAAACTGAAGTATATTGTCCAGTATCTGCAAGTTGATATAGATAACCCTGCAATAGTATTTTGCTTATACCCAGGATATACAGAAACGTATGCCAGAGCATTTTGTGAAGAAGCGGAAGAGGTGCAGAGTCAACAGATCAAGCTGTTTATCGATCATGTATCCAGGAATTTTAATTGCCATTTCGATAATGGCAGTAAGGCTTCAATTAACCACTGGGATTTCTTGTATGCATTGAATCGAGGCGTTGGGATACATAACGGAAAGTTCCCCAAATATTTTCAAAGAGAAATTATGTCGATTTTTAATCAACGACAGCTACCGCTTCTATTTTGCACTTCAACAATTGTTGAAGGTGTAAATACAAATGCTAAAACAGTTATTGTTTACAACAACCCTTCCGGCGAAAACGATGCTGGAAGAAAGTTTTTGCTACTGAATATTAACGGCCGAGCAGGAAGATACCTGCGTCACTTTGTAGGAAATATTGTTTACTTGGATAAGGATACTCTAAAAATAGAAATTGGTGAAGATATCAGTTTAGACTTTAAAATTTTTAGTGACCAGGCACTTTTGAGTGAATTAGATTTGGAAAATGTGGAGTTTGAGGATGTCTCTCCAATTAACAAAGAGCGAAAGTCTTCTATCGAATTGGATGTTCAACTTTTGCCTGATGCAGTGTTTTCACAGAATAGATTGATTGAGCGAAAAACACAAGAGGCAATATTGAAAATACTCTGTCAAAGGCTCCCAAACTTTTATGGCATAGAAAGAGCAAGTATTTTGCATTTTATTAATGGCGGATACTTTGATTCAATTTTGCGAGTTTGGGCAGATGTTGGGGAGATAAAGCCCACCCAAATCCCGGCGATCAAATATTTTTCAAAGAACTATGCTGATAACGGATATTTAGGAGTTTTACAATATCGATTTAATAAATATGCGGAGCTACACAAAGCAAATGAGCCTGACAGCAAATTTGTTAATGATACTTATCGTATTATATTTCGTGATGTAAAAGACACGATTGAGTATCAGCTGCCTCGAATATTGAGCCTATTTGAAACATTGATCGACCGCGCATTTGTTTTAACAGGTAAGCCTTTAGCGGAACCTTTGGATTTAAGCAAAGTTATTCGTTATTTTGAAATTGGAGCAAAAACATTATTGGGCGCAGATATGATTGAAAAGGGTGTTCCGATTATAACTGTTAGAAAACTTGAACAAAAAGAAATAAATGGGGATACGCTTCGTGAACAACAAACCTATTTTTTCAAAAACAGGCATTTTGTTCAATCCAGGCTTTCGTTAGACGCTTATGAGCAGATGCAAATAAATAAATACTGCACACTGATTGAATCGAGACAGAGGGACTGAGGCAGAGGGACAGCGCTATTGTCTGGCAAAATTAGAACAGGGAGCGAGAAAACGTAGGAGTAATCAAAGTGTTTGAAAAGAATAGCAAGACGAGAGAACTGCACCGCACCTGTGGTCCCGTGTTTATCCACACAATTTTTCAATATAGCTTTTGCCAGCCGATGAGATGATTTGGGGGGCTAATGAATGGCAATCAAAGTCTATAACAAGTTGGTTCGGGATCGAATACCAGAAATTATTGAGGCGGACGGCAAAATATGCTTGATAGAGACACTGCCAGATGAACGATATTTGGAGATGCTGGACACCAAGCTGAACGAGGAATTGGCGGAATATCAAGAAAGCAAATCGCTGGAGGAACTGGCAGACCTGTTGGAGGTTGTAGGAACAGTGGTCAAGGCTCGAGGCTGGAGCTGGGAGCAGCTGGAACAGGTGCGAAAGGAAAAAGCTGTCCAACGAGGTGGCTTTGAAAATAGACTGCTGTTAAAAGAAGTGTATGAGGGAGATTAATATGGACATACAGCGTGCCAAGGAAGTGCTGACAGGCTTGGCGGAGGGAATAGACCCATTGACAGGGGAAGTATTGCCAAGAGATTCTGTCTATAATGCACCGGAAATCATTAGGGCGCTTTACTGCGCTATTAATGAGCTTTCTGCCAAGTCAAAGAAACCGCAACCAGAAAATGCGGGCAAGCCTTGGACAGAGGCTGACGACACTGTTCTTTGCCAGATGTTTGATGAGGGGAAGAACCGCCGGGAAATATGTGCCTATTTCAAGCGGAGTGAAGGTGCGATTGCATCTCGTCTGGCCCGGCTGGGCAAAATTCAAAAGAGAGACGATCTGTATAAGAAATGAGGATTCGCTATGCGGAGTTCATACTATTCTGCCTCCGGCAGCGCAGCGGAAGACCTGTTTATCGACTTATTCAGCGAGACCTTTGGAGCAGAAAAGGCGGGATACCTCTATTCCCAGTATCATTTTTTCGATATTTACCAGAACAGCCGCTATGCCGATTTTGTGCTGGAGAGTGGGCCACGCCGAATAGCCATTGAGATTGATGATGAGGCGACCCACAATAAGCAGATGGTTTCCTCTGGTAAGTTCTATGATGACCTGCTCAAGCAGAACAGTATGGTCTATCTGGGCTGGGATGTCTACCGTTGGGCAGTGCGGCAGATGCAGATCCAGCCGGAAAGCGTAAAGGATGAGCTGCGCATATTTCTGGGAAGTCACCCTCAGTTCAAAGAGATTGAGGACTACTTGCCTACTCAGCGCGGAAAGGCGTTGGATGGAGCTGACCTGGAATTGAAGGGGCACCAAATTGCCGCATTGAAATCACTGGAGGAGATGCGTTCCAACAGTGAAACCATTGCCCTTTTATACCACGCCACAGGAACCGGCAAGACGGTGACTGCCGTTATGGACGCTAAACGCTGCGGCGGCAGGACACTGTTCCTGGCTCACACGCAGGAACTGGTCAACCAAGCTACAGAAACTTTTCGCAAGCTTTGGCCCGGCGTCGCCGTAGGACGCTATATGGAGAGCATAAAGCAGCCCAATGCTCACGTGGTTTGTGGCAGTGTGCAGAGTGTGGCACTCCATCTGGACAGTTTCAAAGATAATGCTTTTGATTACCTTATTGTGGATGAAGCCCATCATGCGGCGGCGGATACATATCAAAAAGTGTTGTCTTATTTCAAGCCTGCCTTTACCCTTGGTCTGACCGCTACACCGGAGCGAACCGATGACAACACAGTAATCTTGGACATTTTCAAAAATACCGCTCACAAGTTGGACATCCAGACGGCCGTGGAAATTGGCGAATTAGTCCCGGTGCGGTGTATCCGCATCCATACCAACATTGACCTGAGCAAGGTGAGGTTTAATAGCGTTCAATACAACATTCGAGATCTGGAGAGCAAAATCTATGTGCCAGAACGTAATCGCCTCATTGTAGATACTTGGCTTCAATATGTTCGTGACAAGCGTACAGTGGTGTTCTGCGCCTCGGTAAAGCACGCCGAACAGATTGCTGAATTGTTTCGGGGGGCAGGTATCCAAGCGGTCTCTGTCTCCGGCGGCATGAAGCAATCGGAGCGGAAAGAGTTTCAGGACAA
The DNA here is from genome assembly GCA_022792495.1 of Oscillospiraceae bacterium. GTDB lineage: Bacteria > Bacillota > Clostridia > Oscillospirales > Oscillospiraceae > Vermiculatibacterium. Next base: position 5,621 of record JAAWBD010000021.1, on the reverse strand, counting down.
GTTTGTCAACAGAGAAATCCAGGTGTTGTGTGCCTGCGATCTGCTCAACGAGGGTTGGGATTGCCCGGAAATCGAAGTTCTGTTTATGGCCCGGCCCACTATGTCCAAAGTGCTGTATACTCAGCAGCTGGGACGTGGGATGCGGCTATGCGAGGGTAAAGAGAGCCTGATGGTATTTGACTTTGTGGACAATGCCAGTCAGTACAATATGTCTCAATCCCTTCACCGTCTGTTCAAACTAAAGGAGTATAAACCTGGCCAGCTGGCCGTGGCTTCTGGCGCAAAGAAAGCGGCGGAAACGGAGTTGTACGCCAGAGGAGAGAAGCCGGAGGCGTTGATTGACTGGCCGGTAGATGCCACAGACTATGAGCTGGTGGATATCTTTAACTGGCAGGAAGAGGCGGAGGGTATGATCTCCCAGATGGAGTTTGTCCGCCGGGTGGATGTGCAGACGGAGACCATCGAGCGATATGTCCGGGAAGGCAAGCTGGTGCCCGATTTGGTAGTACCGATGAGCGAACACCGGACCTTTAAGTATTTTAAGGAGAAGACGCTGGAAAAGTACGCTCAGCAGTATGAATGGACACTGATTGATGACTCCAACCGTAAGGACATGTTTATGGATATGATCCGTCAGATGGACATGAGTTACTCCTATAAGCCGGTACTGATCAAAGCTATCTTGCTCTATGCCGACGAGCGGGGACTGATTAGGCTGGAGGATATTGTCTCTTATTTCAAATCCTACTATGAGGGCCGCCGCTCCGCAGGCCTGATTGTGGAGAGGGAAAACAGTATCTTTGCCAAAGGCGGCTATACCGATAAAGAGGCTGAGCGAAACATCCTGTCCAATCCCTTCAAACGGTTTGAGGATATGCAGATGCTCTACCATACTAAGACCCTGGGAATCGTACAGATGGAAGAGTCTGTATGGAAGCACCTGAGTAACGCAGAAAAGGCGGAGATTGCGAAGATTTGTGATGAAAAGTTGGAGGAGTATTATGCGAGATTTGCCGGGGATACGGAGGCGTAAAAATGCGGAAACCCGGACTGTATGAGCAAGGTCATCAACAACAAAATTGGCGAGGAGCTGTCAGAAATCCTGGCTGCTTGGCGGGCTACCGCACCAATTGACACTACGGAGGCATCATGCGGGGTGTCACAATGGATTTACGATAAAGCGTGTGAGTATCTGGACAAGCCCTTGCATAGTGTCTTCTCCGCTGGCGGTGGGAATTCTACAGGCGGAATAGAGTGTAAGTCAACCAAGACTGCCTGATTCTTTATGCAACTATTTTTAATTATCATCAGCCATAGGGGGTAAAAGTATGCAAGAAAGTGAAATAAAAATTAATTTAGAAGCCAAGCTTGTGGCGCAAGTAACAGGTAAGTTTTTTGTTGCGTCTTACCAAAGAGGATATCGATGGGGCGAAATTGAGGTAAAGCGTCTGTTGGAGGATATTTTATCTAATGGTGACAAGCCCTATTGTCTGCAGCCCATTGTTGTCCGTAGGGAAGGTGATCGTTTTGAATTGATTGACGGACAGCAGCGGTTAACGACGCTATTTTTGCTCTATACCTATATGCATAAGTCCAGTAATGGATGGATTTCTGCTCCCAAATTCTCGCTGACATATGAGACAAGAGCGAGTTCTCAGGACTATCTTACGGATATGGATTTTACCCGTGAGATTGATGAGATTGATTATTGGTTTATGAAGAATGCTTACAATACAATTGAGGACTGGTTCTCAGAGCGTGATCAAGTGCAGGCGGCAACTAACATGAACAAGTATCTGACGGAAAATGTAAAAATTATTTGGTATGAGGTGGCTGAAACAGAAGATGCTATTGGGCTGTTTACTCGCCTGAATATAGGGAAAATTCCCCTTACCAATGCGGAACTGGTCAAGGCTATGTTTTTAAGCAGGGGAACGAGCGGAATGACAAGGGAAAAACAGGAGGAAATTGCCCTGCAGTGGGACAACATTGAGCGGGAGCTGCAAAATCATTCTCTGTGGAGTTTCCTGACAAACCAGGATGCCAGAGCATCCCAAACACACATCGAGTTGATTTTGAATTTAATTGCCGGAGGCGACTCATCTTCCCGTGATTCCTACTATACTTTTTTCTGCTTTGATCATATGAAGCGAGACAAAAAGCTGGAGGATATTTGGAATGAGATTCAGCACACATTTTTGATGCTTAAAAGCTGGTACGAGGATCATGATCTTTATCATAAAATTGGCTACTTGATCACAACGGGGAGCCGCTTGGAAGATTTGTTTACTCTGTCCAAAGGAAAAACGAAGCGACAATTCCATGCGTGTCTGCATGAACAGATTAAGAAGAGTATTTCCGCTGGAAGAAATTATGGAGAATTGAGCTATGACAACACCTCAGATCAGCAAAAAATCTATAGATTGCTGCTACTGTTCAATGTGGAATCAGTACGCAAGCAGGGAGATATGCAGCGCTTTCCTTTTTTTCGATTCAAGTCCAAGACTTGGAGCTTAGAGCATATTCACGCCCAGCATTCGGAGGGCATGCGCACACAGGAAGGGTGGAAGCTGTGGCTAAAATACCACATGGAAGCGATCCGCTCGTTGGATGGTGATCATATTACCCTTTTGGAAGATATGAAAGAGGCTATAGCAAAAACGAAGCTATCAGAGGATGAATTTAAGCAGCTGCACCAGCGCGCCGTGGTTGTTCTGTCCCCCAAGGGAAGCGAGGAATATCTGCACACCATCGCAAACCTGGCTTTGCTGAGCGTGGAGGACAATGCCGCACTCAACAACGCCACCTTTGATGTTAAACGAAACATTATTGTGAAGATGGATCAGGAGGGGAAATATATCCCCTTCTGTACCCGTATGGTGTTTCTGAAATACTATACGCCGTCAGAAGAAACCCAGATTCATTTTTGGGGTGAAAGCGACCGGGTGGCCTACATTGCTAAAATGAATAAGGTTTTGCATGACTACCTGGACGAGGACATAGCGATTGGAAGGGGGGGTAAATAAAATGAGCGCCAACTTACACACCTTTATAGATATCTTTTCCAATGAAGATCCTCCCATCAAGAGAATTGTCATACCCATCATCCAGCGCGATTACGCACAAGGGCGCACCGACGGGGCAGTTGTCCGCATACGGGAGCGATTTTTGGACGCACTGTATACTGCCGTTACGCAAACGCCCATTACCCTGGACTTCATCTACGGTGATATAAATGCCGAGGGTGAGCTGATCCCATTAGATGGGCAGCAGCGTCTGACTACCCTATTTCTGCTGCACTGGTATGCGGCAAAAAAGGGAGATATACCGACGGCGGAATATGCGTTTTTAGAGGGCTTTAGCTACGAGACCCGCTACAGTGCCCGGAATTTTTGTAAAGAGCTCATTTCGTTTACGCCCACATTTTCCGAAACCCTGTCTCAGGAGATCAGAGACCAGCATTGGTATCCGCTGGATTGGAATAAAGATCCCACGATCCAATCAATGATGGTTATGCTGGATGCCATCGACTGGCGATTTAAGAATGTAGGAGATCTGTGGCAGCGTTTGAAGGATGGCGCAATTTCCTTCTACTTTCTGCCCATTCAGGATATGGGTCTTACAGATGAGCTATATATCAAAATGAACTCTCGTGGAAAGCCTTTGACAAGGTTTGAGCATTTCAAAGCGGAGCTGGAGCGGGAATTAAAAGCGATAGATGGTGCCAAAGCAAAGAGCATGATTGAGAAGATCGATCGGGATTGGACTGACCTCCTCTGGCAATACCGGGATGCGGATAACATTATCGACGACGAATTTCTCAGATACTTCCGTTTTCTTTGCGACATCCTGTGCTATAAAAATGGCGATACACCTGAGGGAAGAAAACGGGATGAATTTCACCTTTTAGCTACCTATTTTTCTTCTACCAATCCGGAAGTGCATCAAAACATTGAAATGCTGACGACGGGTTTTGATTGCTGGTGTGCTTTACCGACGGGCAAAAAGCCCAAAGCATTTTTGGAGCAATACTTTACAAAAGAGTCTTCTCCCGGTAAGGTCATTGTTAATGCCAACGGGTATTCCCTGGATATCTTTGCGGACTGTCTTCAATATTATCCCGGTCGTCAGTTCCCATTGACTCGTGTTCTAATCCTGTATGCTGTGTTAGTGTATTTACAAAATCAAACATCTATCACGGAAGAGGATTTTATTCGTCGTCTTCGCATTGTCAATAATCTGGTGCAAAACTCTGAGGATCAAATCAGTAACAGCACTCAGAGAAACCGTATGCCCGCCGACCTGCGTCAGATTGAGCTGATTATCAAGGATGGCGTGATCGATGCCACCATTCCGCTGGCGCTCAACATTCATCAACTGGAGGAAGAAAGGTGCAAGTTGGAGTGGACTGCAAAGAATACTTCCTTGGCCCAGTCGTTGTTTGATTTGGAAGACCATGATCTGTTATATGGTCAAATCAGTGTGGTAGGTTTGGAACATCCCGAATTCTTTTCCCGTTTTGCGTCCCTGATGGCGTGCGATCGGGATTTAGTGAGTTGTGCGCTCCTGACGATTGGAAACTACTCCCAGCAGGAGCGGAGCGGTTGGCGCTACCAACTTGGCGCCACAGACAATGCCAACTCTTGGCGGCAGCTGTTTCACCGAAGCGCCAATATCGGATTTGACCAAACGAAGGCTGTTTTGCAGAGCCTTCTTTCTCGTGCGGACATCTTCACCGATGCTGTGCTGTCCCAGATAAACGATCGTTATCTTGCTGATTGCGAGGCTGCGTCCCGCTACGATTGGCGATATTACTACATCAAGTATCCGATTTTTCGTCCCAACAGCTACGGTAAGTACTCTTGGCTTGATTTACAGAGGAAGCCATATGAGATGTCAGTCATGAAAACCCAGCAGTACTGGTCTGAGAACACCTATTCTCCATTCCTCATGGCTATAGACCCAACGCACATATCTCGGGAAGAAAAAGGGCAGCGCATTGAACGGGACGGCTGGTATATGGAGCATCATAATGATGCATATGTGATCTATTCCCTTACGACCAGGCTGGAGCTCCAACGCATTTCCATAGACCAGTCCTCGGACGGGATTGATACAGAAGACCGCATTGTGAAAATGAAAAAGTTGTATCCAGGGATTTTAGCGGACTTTCATGATTAAGAGCATGCAGGACAGCCACTGGGATCCCTTACACTAAATAACGCAATCTATGGTAAAAGCGGCAAGAACCAACAGGAATAGGTTCTTGCCGCTTTTAGTATGGGTTGCCGAAAATAATCCCGGTTGCGCTGTCTCGCTATAAACAAAGAAAGGGAATGATAAAGAAGTCCGGCCATCATAAGTGGTCACGGGACTTTTTTGCATGAGTAGATATAGATTTTTTGGTAGCAGATAATCATATAATATTATTTTAGTAGCAACGCTTAACAAGGGCACACAAGCCGTTATATAAGGCGCAGATTATAAAAGCGTTCAGATTTTCCACTCAAAAGAGACTCGGTCGTTGGTAGCCTGGACTTGAGAGAGAATAATGTCCGTCACCCTCCGCCGGTCGTCAAAATCAATCGTGTCCCAGTTGTCCAGGTGGGCAGACAGAAACT
>JAAWBD010000020.1 GCA_022792495.1 Oscillospiraceae bacterium | reverse complement strand
TTTTTCAGGAGATATGAACCCCTTTTCCCGGGGTGCGAGTTCCCGGGGGTTGGGGGAGAATTTGAGAGGAGGACTGGGGATGTCAACTGGTAAGACGGAGCATTATGGACTGCATATTTGGGAGGCGGGGGATGATTTTTTTACGGGAGGAGTTTAATGAGAACTTCCGAAGGCTGGACGGGCTGATCCCCCGAATCGTGACGGGCACGTACACAGGTACAGGATATAACACCACACTGGAAATCGTCCTTGGGTTCCGGCCCCGGGCGCTTCATATTGAGCATCAGGGTGGATACCGGGAATTCGGTTCCACCTCCGGGGGACTGCTCTTTGTGGATGCTCCCTTTATCCATAAGGATATCACCTACGGAACCATCACAGAGAACGGCTTCCGGGTCTCGGGCTACCCTCTCAACACAACGAAGCCTTACTACTATATGGCTTTTCTTTGGTAATGGGGAATGAAAGAACCCCGGACGAATGAACGTCCGGGGTTCTTTCATTACAGGACAGGGAAACTGTCCCGTTATCCATTACTGCTTCTCGTAGCCACAGGTAGCGCACTGAGTGCCAGTAGTGGCATCGGCCCAAGTGCCGGTCGCAGGAGCGTGATCAGCCTTGGCCTCCATGACGATCTCGCAGCCAGCGGTGGAGCAGACCTTCCAGTGCTGATTCGCATCGGTGGTGTAGGTGCTGGCGGCGGAACCGGTGTGCTGCTTATCTCCCTCGGTGGCATTGCAGTCAGCATTGCTGCAGGTGCGCTTGTGGGTGCCATTATCGTCGGTGAAAGCAGACCAATTATGGGTATGCTCAGTGGGCTTGCTGCCACCAGCGGTCACGCCCTTGTCATCATTGTCGTAGTTGTCGATATCGCCAGTGATGTCGTAGACGATCAGGTCAGCCTTGTTGGTTTCGCCGCGGCGCACGACCCACACGTTGATGAGGTACTGGCCATCCTTGTACTCAGCGGCCACGTCCAGCTCGCCGCCCTCAACACCCTTGTCGTCCTTGGTGTTGACGTACAGGATCACAGTGTCCTTATCCTTGCTGGTGATGTCGGTGTTCTCGGTGCCGTTCATGGCGATCAGACGGATGTTGTCGCCGTTCAGGCCCCGCAGAGCGAAGGCGTTGGCATCGGTGGAGACGATCTCAGCGTCAGCGATGGTGCCGTCGCCGTTGTCGGTGAAGGCGATGACCTCGCCCTTCTTGGCAGCGGTATCTTCGGCGTCCTCGTCCAGCACCTCGATCTCGCCGTCCTCAGTCCAGATGGAGTAGGAGGCGTAGGTCTCGTCGTCCTTCTTCACGGTCTCGGGCTTGGTGAGGACGAAGCCCCACTTGCCGTCGCCCACCTTGCTGGGCCACTCGGCATTCTCAGTCGCCAGGGTGATGTAGGCCAGCTGGACGGTGTCCATGCCCTTCACGTCCTTGGACAGCAGCTTGATGGTGGCGCCGGTGATCTCCGCCCAATCCTGAACGTCGGTGCCCTTGTAGATCTTGGCGGTGGTACCGTTCTTCTTGACAGCGAAGACAACGGCGTCGTCAGCAATGTAGTAGGTGCCGATCTTCTCATCCTTCACGCCGGTCTGATCAGCGTTGTAGTCGTAGTTGCCAACGGTATTGTCGCCGTCCACGGTGGTCAGCTGGTACTCGCCGTTCTTCACCTTGTAGGTGTAGAGGCCGTCGGCAACGGTATCACCCTTACTGAGCTCCTCGCCATCGACCTTGGCAACCTTGACGATGGAGTTGGTGCCGTCGGTGAAGTAGGCCCGGCCCTCGGACACGCCGTAGCGGACTTCGCCGCCGTCCAGGAACAGGAGCACGTCGTCCATGGTGGCGCTCTCGGTGATCTGCTCATAGGCGAAGATGGTCTTGCCGATGACGTACAGGTCGTACTCCTCGCCCAGGGCCAGCTCTTCCAGACCCTCAGCGTTGTTGTACCAGGTGCCGTCCACCTTGGTCTCGCCGTCCCGCTTGGCGTCCACGGTGCCGGTGACGGTGTCCAGCTTGGTGACGGTGTTCACGCCGTAGACGGAGTGCTCAGCCTTCACGGACTTGACGAAGTCGCCCTTCTTCAGGCCCTCGGCCACCACGTCGTCCTCCAGGTCATAGGAGCCGCCCTTGGTGGTGACGGTGCTGGAGCCCACGAAGGTAACCTCCTCCACGGAGGCGGGGATCAGAACCACGTAGTCGATCTTGCTGTTGTCCTCGCCCACGAAGATCAGAGCGGAGGCCTCGGAAGTATTGACATCGTCCATCACGTCGTTCAGGAACTTGTCGGTGGCGGCGAAGTCAGCGCCATTGGGAGCCACGTAGACGGGGGTCTCCTCGGCCTTCTTGGCCAGGGTGTACTTGGTGCCGGAGATCTTCATCTCATCCTCAGCGGCCTTGACGTCGGTGACATCGGCCTTGGTGGCTACCACGGTGAGGGCGCCATCATCGAACATGCCGTAAGCAGTGACCTTGCCGGTGCTGGAGGTCTTGTAGAGAACCTTCACGTTCATGCCGTAGAGAGCGGTGTAGTCGGTCTCGCTCTTGAACTCAAGGTCGGTCTTGGGGGAGCCGTCAACGGCCTCCTTCACGGTGTAGGTGAACTCTTTGTCGTCCTTGTTGTAGTCGACCTTCTGCAGCATACCGGTGCCCTCCACCAGGGAGAACTTGTTGCTGAACAGGGTACGGCCGTCGGCGTACTCCTTGGCCACGCCCTTGGTGGTCAGGTTGCCGTTCTCGGTGACCAGCTTGTAGTCATACTCCACCATCTTGGCGTCGCAGGCGTTGAAAATCACCTGGGCAGCGTTGTCCCGGCTCAGAGGAGCGGAGGGGTTCAGGCTGCTCAGATCCTGGTACAGGCCATTGTTGTCGGCGATCCGGTTGGTGTTGACCTCCCAGTCGATACCCACCAGGTTCTCCTCGGCGGCATCGTAGCCGATGGCCACCAGCATCATCTTGGCGGCGGCGGAGCCGGTGACGGGAGCGTCGGGGGCAAAGGTGCCGTCACCCTGACCGGCAATGATGTTCAGGCTGGAGCAGTACTCAATGTAGCTCTCAGCCCAGTGACCCTTGATGTCGCTGTAGGTGGGGGTCACCTTGGTGCCATAGGTGAAATCCTTGCCGCCGTTCAGGGCGACAGTGATCATCTTGGCCATCTGGGAGCGGGTGACGGTCTCCTCGGGGGCAAAAGACCCATCATCCTTGCCGTTGATCACGCCCAGGGAAACCAGGGTGTTCACGGCGTCGGTGTTGCTGATCTTATCGGCATCGGTAAAACCAGCGGCGCTGGCGCCAACGGACATCATGCCAACGAGCATAATGCCGGAGAGAGCCAGGCTCAGAACGCGCTTGAGGTTGTTCATGTTGTTTCCTCCTTTTTGATTTTAGCGGTGGTAGACATTTTGCCGAAAGCGTCCAAATTTTTGAAATCCGCAATCCCTTGCGCTTCAAAGGTTTCAGACCCGGTCAGCAAAGTATGACGCCCCTAACATGGGTGGAAATTGTGGGGAAAATGCAGAAAAAAGCCCGGAAAGCTATGCTTTCCGGGCCAAAAAGTGACCTTGGTAGACATTTTGGTAGACGGTAAAATATGGTAATTCCCAGAACCCTTGGGGTTCATAGGGTTTGCGGTCATTTTTTGGTAGACATTTGGTAGACATGGGGTTTCTTGGGGGAGGATTTTGTGAAGAGAGAGGGGTGGAATTGGGGGTGGCGGAGTTGGGTTTGATGTGATATAATTATTGTAATTATGGAAAATGGGGTGGTTTGCGGTGAAGCTTTTTGAGGAGACCGTGGATCGAAAGGTGGTATACCAGGGGAAGATCGTTACCCTGCGAACCGATATCGCCCGGCTGGAGAATGGACGGATGGCCGGGCGGGAGGTGGTGGAGCACCCCGGCGGGGTGTGCGTGCTGCCGTTGGAGGAGAACGGGGACACCTATGTGGTGCATCAGTTTCGCTACCCCTTTGGAGTGGTGACCCAGGAGCTGCCCGCGGGAAAGCTGGATGGACCGGAGGAGCATGAAAAGGCCGCCCGGCGGGAGCTGAGCGAAGAGATCGGGTGCGAGGCCGGGGAGCTTGTCTATCTGGGCGGGCTGATGGCCTCCCCGGGCTTTTGCGACGAGGTGCTGCACATGTATCTGGCCCGTGGGCTCCGGCATGGGGAGCAGCATCTGGATGAGGGAGAGTTCCTGGAGGTGGAGCGACTGCCCTTTGGGGAGCTGGTAGAGCGAGTGATGGCCGGCGGGATCGCCGATGCCAAGACGGTGGCCATCACCCTGAAGGTAAAAGAATTTTTGCGCCGTGAGGAGGCTGGGAAAAATGAATAAGAAGATCCTCATTGTGGAAGATGAGAAAAATATTGTAGACATTCTCTCCTTCAACCTGGGCCGGGAAGGGTACGACACCTTGGAGGCCTACGACGGGGAAGCGGGACTGCGTCTGGCCCTGGAGGAAAACCCGGATCTGATCCTCCTTGATCTGATGCTGCCCAAAATGGACGGCTTTGACGTGTGCCGGGCGGTGCGGGAGAAGAACCGCTCTACCCCCATCATTATGCTCACCGCCCGGGAGGAGGAGAGCGACAAGGTGTTCGGGCTGGAACTGGGGGCGGACGATTATATCACCAAGCCCTTCTCCATGCGGGAGCTGCTGGCCCGGATCAAGGTGAATATCCGGCGGACGGAGATGCTCACCGAGCAGCCCAGCGCCGCCGCGGCTGGAAACGGGCAGCGGCTGGAGCGGGGGCGGATCCTCATTGACGAGGCCCTGCTGATGGCCTTCAAGGATGGAAAGGCCCTGGATCTGACCCAGCGGGAGTATGAGCTACTGAAGTACCTGGCCGCCTCCCCTGAGAAGGTCTATTCCCGAGAGGCCCTGATGGAGCACGTTTGGAACTATGAGGGCTATGTGGGAGACGTGCGGGCGGTGGACGTGGCCGTTCGGCGGCTCCGGGAGAAAGTGGAGGACGATCCGGCCAACCCCTCCTTCATCCTGACCCGGCGGGGTATGGGGTATCTGTTCCGGGAGGGCTGAGGAATGCTGGAGATACGCAAAGAGGCTCGGGGGGGACCGCCAGACGGTGGAGCAGTTGACCCGGCGGGCCTTTTATAACCTGTACGTTCCAGGCTGTGTGGAACATTATTTAGTCCATATCATGCGGGAGCATGAGGATTTCATTCCGGAGTTGGCTCTGGTCGCCCTTCTGGATGGGGAGATCGTGGGCAATATCATGTATACCAAGGCCCGGCTCACAGATGAGGCGGGCGGGGAGAAGGAGATCCTCACCTTCGGCCCGGTGTGCGTGGCCCCGGAGCACCAGAGGAAGGGGTACGGGAAGGCCCTCATGGAGGAGTCCTTCCGGCTGGCCCGGGAGTTGGGCTATGAGGCCGTTGTGATTTTCGGCAGTCCCGCCAACTATGTCTCCCGTGGGTTTGTGGGCTGCAAAAAGCATGATATCTGCGTGGAGGGCGGAAAGTATCCGGCGGCCATGCTGGTGAAGGAGCTTACCCCGGGAGCCTTGGGCGGAAAAAGGTGGATCTACCACGACAGCCCTGTCATGGCCATCGACGAGGCAGACGCCCGGCGGTACGACGACACCCTGGAGCCCATGGAGAAGGGATGGCGGCCCAGTCAGGAGGAGTTCGCCATTTTGTCCCAGGCATTTTGGGAGTAAGGACAGAAAGGGCAAAAGAGACGCCCTGCTTTACTTTTCGCTCCAGTAAGGAGGTAAGCCCATGTTCCGAAGCCTTCATATGAAGCTGATGCTCATCATGACCCTGCTGATCATCTCCCTGATGACGGTGGTGGGAGCTTTTCTGGTGAACTCGGTGGCCGGATACTATCTGGAGCAGTTTTACTCCCAGATGCAGACGGTATTCCAGAACGACCCGGAGTTCTACCATGACCTGGAGAACGCGGATCCGGAGGAGCCCAGCGGCCCCCAGCAGCTGGATCAGATGCTCCGGGCCCGGGCGGGCGACCTGGGAGTGGATGGGCTGAGCCGGAACTACTATGTATTGGATGGCACTACAGGGGCCTACCTGGCGGGGAGCAACGACGTCGAGGGGGTGTCTCTCCCCCTGACCCACAATCTGTCTGCCGCCCTCACCGGGGAGGTGGGAGATGACTCTGATCCCACCGCGGCCTACATGGACGTGGCCATCCCCGTGACCCGGGGAAACCGGGATTATGTGGTTTATATCAAGGACTCCAAGCAGGAGGTTCAGAGCCTGACAGGCCAGCTGGTGATCCTGATCCTGGAGGCCCTGGCCTTCGGCATCGCCATCTCAGTGCTGCTCTCCTTCCTCCTGTCTAAAACCCTTATCACCCCCATCGAGCGGCTTACAGAGGGCGCTGAGGAGGTGGCCGCGGGGGACTTTTCCCATAAGATCGAGGTGGACTCCCGGGATGAGATCGGGGTTCTCACCTCCACCTTCAACGACATGGCCCGCCAGCTCCAGTCCACCCTCCAGGAGGTGGAGAACGAGCGCAATAAGCTGGGCACCCTCTTCCTCCACATGACCGACGGCGTGGTGGCCTTCAGCCAGCACGGGGAGATCATCCAGTCCAACCCCGCTGCCGAGGAGATGCTGGATCGGAGCCTGCCCATCGGCGGAGAGGTGGGGTATACCGCCCTATTTGGGGATATCGCCCCCCTCCGGGACGCCCTGGAGCCTGGGGCCCTGGGCTTCCTGGCCGCCAGCCGGGAGCTGGGAGGCCGGAGCCTGGAGTTGCTGCTGGCCCCCTTTGACCGGGATCACCAGGCGGGGGTGCTGGTGGTGATCCATGACGTCACCGAGCGCAACAAGACCGAGGAGATGCGCAAGGAGTTTGTGGCCAACGTCTCCCACGAGCTGCGCACCCCCCTGACCAACATCCATTCCTATGCCGAGACCCTGGTGGACAGCGCGGGAGCCCTGCCCCCCGACATGGAAAAGAGCTTCCTCAACGTGATCCTCAGTGAGTCAGAGCGGATGGCCCACATCGTCCAGGATCTGCTGACCCTGTCCCGGTTTGATTCGGGCAAAAGCGAACTGAACCTGGCCCCCTTCTCCCTGGCCGAGGCCATCGAGACCATGGTCAACGCCAACCGGCTGGAGGCCGAGCGCCACGGCCATTCCCTCACCCTGGAGCTGGAGCCCGGTCTGCCTCGGATCACCGCGGATCGGGAGAGGATCACCCAGGTGATGATGAATATCGTTTCCAACTCCATCAAATATACCCCCGACGGGGGGGAGATCCATGTCTCCGCCGGAAAAACGGGGGAACACCGGGTTTGGCTGGAGGTCAGCGACAACGGTATCGGCATCCCCATGGCTGACCGGGAACGGATCTTCGAGCGATTCTACCGGGTGGACAAGGCCCGCTCCCGGGAGTCGGGAGGCACCGGCCTAGGCCTTTCCATCGCCAAGGAGATCGTAGACCAGCACCAGGGCACCATTGCGATCGTGGATAAGGTCGCCCCCGGGCTCACCGTCCGGGTGGAGCTGCCCGTGGAGGGACCCGCCCATGGCCCGGCGTAAGGCCGCCCCCCCGGTGGCGCGGCCCACTGGGGGAAGGCTGCTGCTGGAGCTGGGGAAGGACGCGCTCATCCTCCTTCTCACCTGCTCAGCCCTTTTCCTGGCCTGGCAGACCCCCCTGGTTGGCCAGCTTCGGGGCTGGGTGGCCCCTCCTGCTCCGGTGGATCGCCCCAGCGTCCAGCAGCCGGAGGGAGCCCTGATCCCCTATGCCCTGGCCGCCCGGAACAGCCGGGGCCTGTACGGCGTTATGTACGATAAGGAGGGGGTGAGCCGTGCCTTTGAGCAGCTCTCCCCCCTGCTGGGGGAGGCCTTCGCCTCAGCGGAGCCCCCCAAAGACATCCCCCGCCGCCAGTGGCAGGCGCTGCTGGAGTCCCCCGGAGTCTACTGCGCCTATCAGGGCTCTCCGCCCTTGTCCATCCTCTCCGCCTGGCTGGGGGGGGACGGGGGGCTGGAGGGCCGGGCCCAGTCTCTCCTTCTGGCCTGGGACGGGGAGCAGGTATGGCTTTGCTGGCGGGACGGGGAGAGCTGCTACCGATCCCTGACCCAGGTGGCCTACGAGGGGCATCTGGCCAGCCTTTTGGAGGAGTTCAGCCCCAACGGCGCCGCCTACGCCTATTCCCTGGCCCAGACTGACCAGGCCTATGCCCCGGCGGATCCTGACGTGCTGGTAGCTATGACCGCCCCCCAGCCCCTGGAATACACCGCCGCTTCCCCCAACTTCACCGGGGATCCGGAGGCTCTGGCCCAGCTCCTGTCCGTCCTGGGCTTTCAGTCCGGGGTGGGCTCCGCCTACGAGACGGCGGGAGGCCTGACCCTCAACGAGGGGGGCGACCGCCTGCGGGTGGGGGATACGGGCCTGGTCTCCTTCCATGCCGGGGAGGAGCTGCGCTACCCGGTGGCCTCCCCCTCCCTGGAGGACGCCACCCTGGCCGCCTGGGATCTGCTGAACCGGGCCGCCGCCCCCTGGAAGGGAGAGACCGACTTCGTCCTCACCGGGGCGGAGTCCTCCGGCGGCTGGATCATCACCTTTCACGGCCGGCTGGGCGGTGTGCCCCTGCTCACCGGGGAGGAGGGCTGGTATGCCCGCTTCACCGTGGCCAATGGCCGGGTGGAGACCTTCGCCCTGAACCTGCGGCTCTATACCCCCGGAGAGAGCTATACCCTTCTGCCCAGCGAGCGACTGGCCTCCGCGGCCATGAACGCCCAGTCCCTCCGGGGGAGCGGACGGCGGCTGACCCTTTGCTACAGCGACGTGGGAGCCGGCACCCTATCCGCCGGCTGGATCGCCCAGGAGTAAGAGAACCCACACAAGGAGGCCCGCCATGCGCTGGTCCAAGATCAAAAACATCATTATCCTGCTCCTTGTCCTGGTCAATGGCTTCCTGCTGGGCCAGGTGGGCCTCCGGGCCCTGCGGAGCCAGCAGGCCCAGCGGGAGACCCGGGAGCGGATGGTGGCCATCCTGGAGCGGAACGACGTATCCTACCTTCCCCAGGAGGTGCCCGGGGCACTGACCCTCCCGGGCCGCCGGGTGACCCTCTCCCCACCCGGGGAGGCGGAGGCCGCCCTTTTGGCGGGGGAGATCCTCCGGCAGGAGACCCTGGGCGCCCGCACCACCTACCAGGGCCCCCGGGGCTTTGTCACCTGCTCTCCCTCCGGGGAGATGGAGGCCCAGTTTGCCCCCGGCGCGGTGCCCCAGGAGGAGCTGGACAGCCTTCTGGAGAGCCTGGGAGTTCGGGCCCAGGAGAGTGACCGCCAGACCCAGGGGGACTTTGTCCGGGTCACCCTCACCCAGACCTGGGAGGACATCCCCGTCCCCAGCCTGACGGTCACCGTCCTTCTGAGGAACGGTGGGGTGGAGTCCCTCACCCTCCGCCGCCTGGCGGGAACCGAGGAGCTTCTCCCCGCCCGGGATACCCTGGACGCCGCCACCGCCCTGACCCGGCTCCTGGATGAGCTCAACCGGGGCGAGGGCTACGTCTGCTCCCAGATCTCCGCCGTCTATCCCGGCTACTCCCCCAGCGGCACAGGGGTCTTGACCCTCACCCCCGCCTGGTTCATCCAGACCGATACCTGGCGCTTCGTGGTGGATGGCTACACCGGAGCGGTAACGGCCACGGAATAATTCTTTTGAGAAAAAGAGCGCATAAAAGCCCCGGAACGGAAAAATGCCGTTTCGGGGCAACTTTTTGCCCGTTTCCGCCAGACATGAGCCACATATGTGGCCCACACCTTGGAAAGGAGAATAATATTATGTCAACCAATAAAACAAAAAATTACCAGCTCCACGCCTGGAAGCCCACAGATGATTTTCTTCTGACGGAGATCAACCAGAATTTTGAAAAGCTGGACTGCCTGATGCCCCGGATCATCATGGGCAGCTATATCAAATCCGGCTCGGGAGACATGGTGGTGGATCTGGGCTTCCGGCCTAAGGCGGTCCACATTGAGAACCAGGGGGGCAGCCGGGGCTCGGGCTCCGCCTCTGGGGGACTGTTCCTGGATGGCCACCCCTACATTTACGGCGGCTGGACAGAGGGCCAGGTCACCGATACAGGCTTCCGGGTGAGCGGTACTCAGCTCAACGGAGGGATGAAATACTTCTATGTGGCCTTCTGGTGGTAAAGGCAGTTTCCCACAGCGCATTCCCTGACCTGGCATATCCCCCCGTGGGTGGTGCCGTTTGTCTGGAGGATGTCAGCGATCCTCTCACTGGGTGATGCGAGAGACCATTCTTTGAGGGGCCAAAGAATGGCCTCTCGCGCTCTCCAAGAAAGCCCTAAGGTCAAGACCAGGTGTACAAAGGCTCGGCTCTCCCATCTTTACGAGATTGATCCCCCTTGCCCCGCACCCGTGCGTACGTCAGTGGAACACAGAAAGAGATATCGCTGAAATAACGCCGCCTCCACTCTACTCAGCCCCGAGCCTGGCTCTTCTCCTTGTAACCTAAACGCCCTACCGTCCACGGCCCTTGACCTTGCCCTTCGGACTTTGGGGGTGAGAACCTTCTTCGTCGGAGGCGAAACGTCCGAACCCCCGCGGCGTGACGAAGTAAGCCGAGGGGGTAAGCTTTTTACGGCAAAAAGGCTAAGGGGAGTTTCCAAAGAGGGGCCGCCGCAGCGGCCCTTCTTTGGTCGTTGAGAGGGGGAGCCCCGAGGGGGAGAGAGTCGAAACTCTCCCCCTCGGGCGGTTTCTTGGGGGGCCTGGGGGGCTATTCTTTGCCGCCAAAGAATAGTCCCCCAGACCACTCAGTGAAAGGAGAGGATACAATCCAACAACGGAAATTTCCCCTCCGATAGAGGGCCAAAAAGGTGCGCCGGGGCATTGCGCTCTACAAAGGAAAGGAAGAACCCCGGACGAATGAACGTCCGGGGTTCTTTTTGCAGGATGGAAAAACCGTCCCTATAACTTAGTGTGTCTTAGGAATGCGTAATGGTGCAGTTATGTCCACCATTTGTCCCAGTGCAGGTAGTACCAGTGTTCTCATCAGCAAAGGTAGCGGTGTGAGTCAGAGTACCCTCGGCGCAGTTCTTGCAAGCGAGAGTGTGATCACCAGTGTCGTTGCCCTGCCAAGTCTGGCCGTCATAGTCATGGTCAAGCTTATCGATCTCCCAATCAACAAGCTCCGTAGTGTGAGCCTCGTCGGAATACTTCTTGGTATCATCGCAACCATCAACTTTGCAAGACCAGTACTCCTTGTTGCCCTTGGCGGTGCAAGTGGCAGCCTTAGCCTCGGTCTTGGTGTAGTTGTGGACATGCGCGGCGGGCTTCTTGTCGCCAGCGGTCACGCCGTTCTTATCGTTGTCGTAGTTGTCGATATCGCCGGCAACATCGTAGACGATCAGGTCAGCCTTGGTGGTAGCGCCCTTCCGGGCAACCACCCACACGTTCAGGAGGTACTGGCCCTCCTTGTACTCACCGGCAACCTCCAGCTCGCCGCCGGCCACACCGGCGTCATCCTTGGTGTTGACGTACAGGATCACGGTGTCCTTGTCCTTGCTGACGATGGTGCTCTCGGTGCCGTCGGGCTTGACCAGCAGGATGTTGTCGCCGTTCAGACCCTTCAGGGCATAAGCGTTGTCCCGATTGTCATTGGAGATGGCGGTCACGGTGTTGATGGTGCCGTCGCCCACGTCCTTGAAGGAGATGACCTCACCCTTCTTGGCGACAGTATTACGGCCGTCCTCGTCCAGAACATCGATCTCGCCGTCCTCGGTCCACACGGTGTAGGAGGCGTAGGTCTCGTCGTCCTTCAGCACGGTCTCGGGCTTGCTGGTGACAAAGCCGTACTTGGTGTCGCCCTTCTTGACGGGCATGTTGTCATCGGCCAGCTTCACAAAGGCCACCTGAGTGGTGGGCATACCCTTCACGTTCTTGGACAGCAGGGTGACGGTGGCGCCGGCCACGTTCTCCCACTTCTGGGCATCGGTGCCCTTGAAGATCTTGGCGGTCTTGGTGGAGTTCTTGCTGACAAAGATCACGGCGTCATCAGCGATGTAGAAACTACCGATCTTCTCGTCATTGATGGTCTTGGTGCCGGTGCTGTACTCATCGGTGCCGGCCTTGTTGTCGGCAGAGATGGTGGTCAGCTCGTACTCGCCGTTCTTCACCTTGAAGGTGTAGAGGCCGTCGGGAAGCTCAGACTTGCTGCTCACATCCTTGCCGCCGATCTTGGAAACCTTCACGATCTGGTTGGTGCCGTCGGTGAAGTAGGCCCGGCCCTCGGACACGCCGTAGCGGACATCACCGGCGTCGGTGAACAGAAGCACGTCCTTCAGGGTGACGCTCTCGCTGACCTGGTTGGCGGCAAAGATGGTCTTGCCGATGACGAACAGGTCGAACTCCTCGCCCAGGGCCAGCGCATCGCCGTCGATCTTCTTGGCGTTCTTATACCAGGTGCCGTCGATCTTGGTTTCGTCGGAGCGGGTGGCGTCCACGGTGCCGGTGACGGTCTCCAGCTTGGTGACGGTGTTCACGCCGTGGACGGAGTTCTCCTTCTTCACGACCTTCACGTAGTCGCCCTTCTTCAGGCCCTCCTCCACAACGTCGTCCTTCAGGTCGTAAGACCCGCCGGCGGTGACGGTGGTGGAGTTGACGAAGGTGACCTTAGCCACGGTGGCGGGGGTCAGAACCACGTAGTCGATCTTGCTGCTGTCCTCGCCCACAAAGACCAGGGCGGAGGCCTCAGTGACGTTGGCGTCGTTCATCACGTCGTCCAGGAACTTGTTGGTCTCAGCAAAGGCCTTGCCGTCGGGAGCCACGAACACGGGGGTGGCCTCAGCGTTCTGGGCCAGGGTGTACTTGGTGCCGGCGATCTTCAGCTCATCGTCAGCGGCCTTCCAGTCGGTGATGTCGGCCTTGGTGGCCACCACGGTGGTGTCGCCGTTGTCGAACACGCCGTAAACGCTGTTCTTCCGGTTCTCCACCTTGTACAGGGCCTTCACGTTCATGCCGTACAGGCTGGTGAAGTCGCTCTCGCTCTTGAAGGTCAGGTCGGTCTTGTCCTCGCCGTCAACGATACCGTTGGCCACGGTGTAGGTGTACTCCTTGCGATCCTTGTCGTAGGAGATGCTCTTCAGCATACCCACACCCTCCAGCAGCTCGAACTTCTTGCCGAAGATGTCGTAGGCCAGATCCTTGGCCACGGCCTTGGTGGACAGGTTGCCGTTCTCAGAGACCAGCTTGTAGTCGTACTCGATCATGTTGGCGTCGCAGCCGTTGAAGATGACCTGGGCGGCGTCGTCACGGGTCAGGCCCTCAGAGACGTTCAGGCCGGTGAGGCCGGCGTAGAAGCCCTTGTTGTCGGCCAGACGGTTGGTGTTGACCTCCCAGTCAACGCCCACCATGCCCTCGTCGTTGGCGTCGTAGCCGATGGCCACCAGCATCATCTTGGAGGCGGCGGAGGCGGTGACAGGGGCGTCGGGGTTGAAGGTGCCGTCGCCCTGGCCGGCGATGATGTTCAGGCTGGTGCAGTACTCAATGTAGCTCTCCGCCCAGTGACCCTTGATGTCAGAGTAAGTGGGAGTGGGCTTGGTGCCGTACTTGAAATCCTTGCCGCCGTTGAGGGCGACGCAGATCATTTTGGCCATCTGGGCCCGGGTAACGATCTCCTCGGGGCCATAAGAGCCGTCATCCTTGCCGTTGATCACGCCCAGGGAAACCAGGGTGTTCACGGCCTCAGTGTTGCTGATCTTGTCCGCATCGGAAAAATCAGCGGCGCTGGCGCCCACAGCCATCATGCCAACGAGCATAATGCCGGAGAGAGCCAGGCTCAGAACGCGCTTGAGGTTGTTCATATGCATTTCCTCCTTTTTGATTTTGGCTTTGGGTATTCCTACTCTCCCGGCGAAACTCGAAAAACCGTCAAAACCTTGCGTCTCAACGCTTTTCGACCTCCGTTAGGGGCGTATGACTCCC
>JAAWBD010000019.1 GCA_022792495.1 Oscillospiraceae bacterium | reverse complement strand
GGTCCGGGGCAGCGAGTACCTGTCCTCCGCCCCCAAGTATAACCTGCTATATGAGGGCTTCGGCTGGGCGGTGCCTGAGTATATCCACTGCTCCCCCGTCAAGCGGGACGCCCACAACAAAATGAGCAAGCGGCACGGGGATCCCTCCTATGAGGATCTGAAGGCCCAGGGCTATCTCACCGGGGCCATTCTCAACTATGTGACCCTGCTGGGCTGGGCCCCCAAGGGGGAGAACTCCGAGCGGGAGTTCTTCACCCTGCCCGAGCTGGCCCAGGTCTTTGAGCTGGCGGGCGTTTCCAAGTCCCCCGCCATCTTTGACCGGGAGAAGCTGAACTACTTCAACGCCCACTACCTGCGGGAGATGGACGCCGACGCCTTCTACGCCGTAGCGGAGCCTTATCTCCGGGAGGCGGTGAAGGCTCCCGCCATCGATCTGAAGCTCATCGCCCCCCTGGTGCAGGGCCGGTGCGACACCCTGCTGGACATCGCCCCCCAGGTGGATTTCTTTGACACCCTGCGGTCGTACTCCAACGAGCTTTACTGCCACAAGAAGATGAAAACCGACGAGGCCAATTCCCTGGAGGCCCTGAAGGCCACCCTGCCTGTGCTGGAGGGGCTGACCGAGTGGACCTACGACGCCATCCACGATGCCCTGGTGGGTCTGGCCGAGAAGCTGGAGCTGAAGAACGGCCGCATCATGTGGCCGGTGCGCACCGCCCTCTCCGGCAAGGCCGTCACCCCCGGCGGAGCGGTGGAGCTGTGCCACATCCTGGGCAAAGAGGAGACTCTGCGCCGGATGGAGCAGGGGATCGCCCAGCTCGGCTGAAAAATCCAATAAAAGAACACAAAAAAGGCCGCCGGGAAATATCCCAGCGGCCTTTTTAACGCTATTTTTGCTTCTTCGCCAGCTCTGACGCATTGACGCCCGCCAGATAACCGCTCCCAAACACCCACATACCCGCATCGCCGCCGATAGGGTACTCCGCCCCAGTGGCCATGATGTTGCCAAAACCGTCGTTACCCGCGATAAAGAGGTTTTCGATAGCAGTTCCATTAGTGCGAACCACCCGCATCCCTGCGTCCACCTCCACTCCACCGCAAGAGCTGATAGCCAGGCCGCAGCATTCCATCACATAGTAACCGCTGCCCGGGGTCTTACCACTGTCCATATAGGCTCCCGACAGAGTCCCAGCCGGAAGACCCAGCAGGTTATCCCCCTCCTCCAGCGTTTTGACCTTCCAGGCAAAGCCCTGCTTCTCCGCCTGGGCCATCACCGTATCCGTCCAATCTCCCAGAGGCATCCCCGTAGGGACGCCCAGGCCTACGTTCTGGAAGCCCATGGCGTTGCTGCTCAGGCCCTTATCGGCATATTCCTTCAACTGCTCCTCCGAGTAGACCACATAGTAGGTCGCGCCCAGGGAATAGGTTCCTATTGCCCCGGCAAATCCGCCCAGGGGGTTGAATGGATCATAATCCTCGGGCTGGAAACTCTCCCCCTCCTTGGTCACATAGACCCCCTCCGGGGCGCAGGCCAGGATCACCGTCAGGTCGTTGGGAGACCAAGCCGTCCCATCCTGGCTGGTCTGAACAGGGAAGGCAGTAATGAACTCCTTGCCCATTCGCTGATGGCTCATGGGATAAGCCTCCAGATTGTAGGGGGCTGCCCGGCCTCCAGAGCCATGAGGATCCCGTCGCCGTCATTGCCCTGCCAGCCGTAGTAGAGCCAGCCCTCGCCGCCCAAGGCCCACTTTTCCATCAACTCCGGGTTTCCGCCATAGCCCCCGGTGGCCAGCACCACCGCCTTGGCGGTGACTTTGTACTGCGTTCCGTCATCCCCCCAGGCTTCCACGCCCACGATGGAGCCGTCAGCTCCATAGAGCAGGCCGGTGACCGTGGTACTCACCAAGGCCTGTCCCCCATTTTCCAGGTACCGGTCATAGGCTTCCCCATAATATTTCTCCGCCTGGTAGTAAGAAAGTCCCATGCCTTCCCCGCTGGTGCCGAAGGTGTAGACCGAATCAGCGGCGAGCAGCTCAGGAGGGACATCGGATGCCGGGGGTGGACCCTCCGGCATATCTCCGTTCCCCTCCAGCAGCATGCCCATCATGGATACGCTGAAGGAAACACCATACTCCATGATCTTCTGCACCCCCAGACCGGAGGCGGGAATCACCGCCTTGTAGGCTTCAGCGTTTACCCCGGTAAACTCTCCGGCGTGGGCCGAGCGGTAGGTGGGATCGTTCCACCTCTCATCCTCCTCCCCCCGGCGGTGATGGGCCAGAGTGCTCTCATAGGCCTCCAGGATGGTCTGGGCCTCCCCCTCGGTGGTATTGGGGCTGTATGCCTTGGGGCCTCCGGTCATCATGGACTGGCCCCCCCATCGGAAGGTCTTTTCAACGTTGAGTACCCTCACCCCGCTGTCCAGCGCAGTGAGGGAAGCCACCGTTCCCGCAGCTCCCGCTCCCACGACCACCACATCGGTGTCCAGTTCCACCAACCTTTCTCCCTTCACGGAGGAAGCCATGAACAGGCTATTGATGGCGCTCTCCGCCTCGGTCTCTGAGCTGCCGGCAGCCATATAGGCTTGGGTCAGGGCATCCCGGACAGCATTCTTGATGCCGGTGGAGGAACCGGTGGCGCCGGTCACACTATCCACACCAATGCTCTGGGCTTCCAGGATGGCGGGCTCCATCAATTCAAAGGCCCCCCCCGCACATATAGCGGTTTTCATAGGAGTCCTGCTCATCGGTAAAGGTGTCCACCAGTTCCAAGGCCTGGATGGCATCCTCCCCTACCGTTACCCGTACCGTCACCTGGTCAATGCAGGAAAAGCCATAGGCCTTTCCTGTGTATGTGCCGGGAGCCATGAGAGCGGTGACCTCCTCCGCCAGCCCCGCCTGCCGCATAGCGTCGGCCAGAGCGGTCTTCACAGCGTTGGAGGTGGCGGTGGCCCCCGCCACGGTATCCACCTTCCCCTGTCCCTCCACAATGGCCTCCCGTAGCCTCTCCGCCGCAGCTCCGCCGATATTCTCCGTCTCGTCAGGAGCCTCAATAGTGCAGTCTATGATGATTCCGTCCTTCACCTGGATGGTAACCCGGACAGCTCCGCCGAAGCCCTGGGCCTCCCCGGTGCAGCTGACTGCCGCCGCCTCGGGATCCGGAGTCTCCGGCGGATCCTTCTTCTGGCATGCCGTCATTCCCAACAGCAGACTGGCCGTCAGGAGCAGCGCCGTGATCTTCTTCTCTCCCATCATTTTTCCTCCGTTTCTTTTTATTGTATAGCTTGCTATATTTATATATAGCTTACTACCTATTTTACTGTTGAAAAGGGAGGGCCGGCCCTCCCTTTTATCTTCCCTTCAGGTTCTCCTGTACCCTCCGCAGCAGCCGCACCAGCTCCAGCCGCTCTTCTTCAGTAAAGCCCTGGGTCAACAGATCCTCCGCCTCTTTTACTTTCTCAAAGGTCGGAATACCGATCCCCTCCTTCCAGGCCATGGAGGTCAATGACAGGTTCCGGGCCCGGCCATCTTTGGGATCCCGGTCACTGCGGAGGATCCCCTTATCTGCAAGACGGCAGACAAGCCCCACCACAGTAGGATGGGAAACCCCAAGATACTCCTCCAAATCCCGCAGGGTCGTCCGCTCCCCTTCCCGCTCGCTGAGAAAACGGATTACCTCCACCTGCGCGGAGGTGAGCCCGTTAGCCCGCAGCCGGCCATCCAGATAGCTTCCCAGATCATCGTGGATCTGCTTAACAATAAAGCCCACATCATTTTCCCGCTCCGTCATGGGCCATCCCCCTTATGTAGCATGTTACATTTTTAATATAGCATACCATTTGGGAGCGGTCAAGTCCTTTTTCCTTGACAAGCATCCCCATCCCCCCGTATATTAAATTGGAGAATATCTTTTTAAGGGAGACCTGAATATGATCTACACCGTCACCCTCAACCCCGCCCTGGACTATGTGATGCAGCTGCCCTCCCTCCTTCCCGGGGATACCAACCGGGCGGAGGGGGAGGAGCTCCAGGTGGGGGGCAAGGGGATCAACGTATCCCTTGTGCTGGCCCAGCTGGGGCTGGAGAGCACCGCCCTCGGCTTTCTGGCCGGAGACACAGGGAAGCTTCTGCACCGCCGGGTGGAGGAGCTGGGCCTGAGGACAGATTTCCTTTTCCTCCCCGCCGGACAGACCCGGATCAATGTGAAGGTCAAGGGCGGGCTGGAGACCGAGCTCAACGGCCGGGGGCCGGATGTCCCGCCCCAATCCATGGAGGCCCTCCTGGCCCGGCTGGATGCCCTGAGGGCCGGGGACACCCTGATCCTCTCCGGCTCCCTCCCCCCTTCCCTCTCCCCCCACACCTACGGAGATATTTTAGCGCATGTCGCTGGAAAGGCCGTCCGATGCGTAGTGGACGCCGCCGGGGAACCCCTTCTGAATGCCCTCCCCTATGGCCCCTTCCTGGTCAAGCCCAACCTGGAGGAGCTGTCCGGGCTGGTTGGAGAGTCCCTGTCCCCCACCGACCTCCCCGCCCTCACCCGGGCCGCTCAACAGCTGCGGCGGCAGGGTGCGGAGAACGTCCTGGTGTCTCTGGGTGGCTCGGGCGCCCTTCTGGCCGCCGGGGACGGCGCCGTCCACCTCCAGCCCGCCCCCCAGGGGCTACTGAAAAACTCTGTGGGCTCGGGCGACTCTATGGTGGCCGGCTTCCTGGCCGCCTATCCCCAGGGCTATCAGGCCGCCCTCCGGCTGTCAGTGGCCGCCGGAAGCGCCACCGCCTTTTCCATGACCCTGGCCTCCGGCCCGGAGATCCATCAGATCCTCCGCCAGCTTTCCTAAAAGAAAAAACGTCATCCGGAGCCTTCCGGATGACATTTTTCCCTATTTCAGGTCTTTCTTACCGAACAGCCCCATCCCCGCCAGGACAGCGGCTGCCGTCACCAACGCCGAGGCAGCCAGGTTCAGCACAGGCCGGGTCACCGCCATGTCCGACAGCCGCACCATCTGCCCGGTGGGGAGCACATCCAGGATGGTCTCAAATACCTGCCGGGCCACCCCTCCCACATAGCGGGGGTTGGGGGTGGGATCCCCCCACTCCATGCCCCCGACGGTCATGATAAGCCCGGTCTCCATCTCCGGCTCCAGAAGCCGGGAATAGAGCCAGGTGGAGACCAGCACCAACCCCAGGGCCAGCAGGATGGAGACCACCGCGGCGGTGGACTTTTTCTCGGCCAGCATCCCTACCAGCGTCAGAATGGAGGTCAGGGTCAGGGCGGAGAGCAGGGCCACCAAACCATAAAGAAGGGTCTGTCCGGCCCCCATCTTCCAAAGATCCCGGTGGAGCAGGGCGGGGAGCCCTCCCCCCAGAAGCCACGCCGCCAGAAAGCACAGGGTGCCCGTCATGGCCGTCCCCAGCCCCGCCAGATAGATCCGCCCCCGGCTGTGGCCCACCATCAGCCGGTTCCGGAGGGCTCCCTCGCTGTGGTCGGTGCCCAGATACAGACCAGTGAACACCGCAATGCACACCATCACCGCCTGTATCAGTGGGAAAAAGGAACCCGCCAACATCACCGTATAGCCCTCCGCCGCCATGACCCGGCTCTGCTGGACGCCCATGGTCATCTGGCCCGCGGCGACGACCACCATGGCCCCAAGACAAAGCCAAAACACCCTGTCCCGCCGGAGCCGGAACAGCCCCGCTCTCATCAGCTTATTCATCCCAGTCCCCTCCCATCAGCTTCATATAATGCTTCTCCAGGCCCTCGCCCACATCTGCCGCCGCCAGCTCCTCCACCATCCGGCCCTTGTCAATGAAGCCGTAGTGGGTAGCCAGCTTTGCCAACTCATCCAGGATGTGGCTGGAGATAAGGATGGTGACCCCCTTCTCCCTGTTCAGCTTTTGGAGGAGTCTCCGCATCTCGATGATCCCCTGAGGATCCAGGCCGTTTACCGGCTCGTCCAGGATCAGCAGCTCCGGCTCCCCCGCCAGAGCCACGGCGATCCCCAGCCGCTGGCGCATCCCCAGCGAGAAATTTTTCACCTTCTTTTTCCCCGTATCCCCCAGACCCACCAGCTCCAAAAGCCCGGGGATGGTATCAGGCTCCCTTCGGCCCAGCACCTCATATTGGATCCGCAGGTTCTCCTCCGCCGTAAGCTCCTGGTAGACGGCGGGGGCCTCCACCACCGCCCCCATCCGACCGCGGGCCTGGAGGATCCCCCTGTCCCGGCCATTCACCCCGAAGATGGTATACTCCCCCGCCGTGGGCGCCTGAAGGGCACAGAGGATCCGGATCAGGGTGGTCTTTCCCGCCCCATTCTTTCCCACCAGCCCATAAATGGCCCCCCGGGGCACATGGAGGGAAAGCCCATCCAACGCCCGCCCCCCCTTATACTCCTTGTAGAGCTCTTCCGCCGTCAACACATAGTCCACAAAACCGCCTCCCTTTCTGGGAAAAAGCCTACCAGGCAATTTTTTATTCCTTCTTGCAAAGTTCTTACGATTTCCAAAGGAATCTTTTAAGAAAGGAAAAATATTCTTCTATAAAAAACACGGCGGAAGCCCAAAAGGCTTCCGCCGCGTTTACACTTTTTTCAGGCCGCGCCTCCGGCCAGACTTCCTACCTCGCCCCTGTGGATGGGCCGCAGCCGCTCCAGCCGGCAGATATCCATGGGCCGGATCAGGGCCGGCTGCTTTCCCCACTCCACCGCCCCGCTCTCATAAAGCAGCTCCGCCACGAACTCCGAGCAGAACTTGTGGTGCCTTCTCACAAGGGGCAGCCGGAAAAAGCAGGCCAGGGTGCCCAGCAGATTATAATGGTACCGCTCCCTGTTGGCATACATGGCCCGCAGCCGCCGGCACAGAAACTGATATGTATCCTCCGAAACGGTAAGGGCGTACAGACAACAGGGGATGTTGGGATGCATGGAGAAAAATCCCCTGTCCACCCGCTCCTGGATCAGCCCGGCCGGCAGAACTCTTCTGGGATCCTTTCTGGCAAAGCTGTAAAAGGCCCCGCCTGGCCCCTCCAATCCCAGGGAAGCGTGGGTAAACTCCCCGTCGGTAAAGTGGTGGATCAGCCGGGAGAAATAAGTCTCCGACCGGGTGAGCAGCAGATATACAGTTCTGGTTCCCTCCGCCTGGGTTTTCATCGGGAGCCCTCCTCTTGTCTTCCAAGGATAGTGGATTCTTGCGCCGCAAGCTCCCATCCGCCTGAGGGACAGATGGCCTCACAGCCTTTTGACTGTAGCCAGTATAACACAAAATATGGCCTTTGTCCTGAAGAAAGTATTAAATTTCATGTAAGAAATCCTTTTTTCAGGATAAGCGCCAAAAATCCTTCTCCGTCGGGCAGCTTTTCCATCCCCCTTGCATTTTCCCATACTTTCCTATATAATATTTGTCACCTGTTCAAACTATGAAGGAAAGCGTGATACCATGAAATACGATTTCGGTTCCATCGAGCCCAAGTGGCAAAAGATCTGGCAGGAGAAAAAGGCCTTCGCCGCCCACGACCACAGTGACAAGCCCAAGTTCTACGGGCTTGTGGAATTCCCCTACCCCTCCGGCCAGGGCCTCCACGTGGGCCACGCCCGGCCCTATACCGCTATGGACGTGGTGGCCCGGAAGAAGCGGATGGATGGGTACAATGTACTGTTCCCCATCGGCTACGACGCCTTCGGCCTGCCCACCGAGAACTACGCCATCAAAAACCACATCCATCCCGCCAAGGTGACCCACGACAACATCCAGAACTTCCGCTCCCAGCTCCAGATGCTGGGCTACTCCTTCGACTACGACCGGGAGGTCAACACCACCGACCCCACCTACTACAAGTGGACCCAGTGGATCTTCCTCCAGCTCTTCAAACAGGGCCTGGCCTACAAGACCACCATGCCGGTGAACTGGTGCACCTCCTGCAAGTGCGTCCTGGCCAACGAGGAGGTGGTGGAGGGGGTCTGCGAGCGCTGCGGCTCGGCCGTCATCCGCAAGGAGAAGAGCCAGTGGATGCTCAAGATCACGGAATATGCCCAGCGGCTCATCGACGACCTGGACGGCCTGGACTTCATCGAGCGGGTAAAAATCCAG
>JAAWBD010000002.1 GCA_022792495.1 Oscillospiraceae bacterium | reverse complement strand
GTTCCCCATCCTTACGGTGCGCCGGCAGTATTTGAAAAGCGCCATCGACGAGCTTCTCTGGATCTGGCAGAAGAAGTCCAACAGCATCCACGACCTGTCAAGTCACGTCTGGGACGCCTGGGCCGACGAGGAGGGCTCCATTGGCAAGGCCTACGGCTATCAGCTTGGGGTGAAGTACGACTTTCCCGAGGGGGAGATGGATCAGGTGGACTGGATCCTCCACACCCTGAAGCACAGCCCCGCCTCCCGGCGGATGGTCACCAACCTTTTTAACCACCATGACCTGAAGGACATGGCCCTCCAGCCCTGTGCCTACTCCATGACCTTCAATGTGTCGGGGAAAGTTTTGAACGGCATCCTGAACCAGAGAAGCCAGGATATGCTCACCGCCAACGGCTGGAACGTGATGCAGTACGCCGCCCTCCTGATGATGTTCGCCCAGGTCTCCGGCCTGGAGGCGGGGGAGCTGATCCACGTCATCGCCGACGCCCACATCTATGACCGCCACGTCCCCGTGGTGGAGGAGCTGCTGAGGCGGGAGCCCTACCCCGCTCCCAGGGTGACACTGGATCCCACGGTGATGGATTTCTACGCCTTCACCAAGGGCAGCTTTACCGTGGAGGGCTACCAGTACCATGAGCTGGAGGGGAAGATCCCCGTAGCCATATAAAATTATGTAAACCTGGAGGAAACGACATGAACGCCATCGTAGCGGTGGATCAGAACTGGGCCATCGGGAAGGAGGGGGATCAGCTGTGCTACCTCTCCGCTGACCTGAGGCGGTTCAAGGCGCTGACCCTGGGCCACCCGGTGATCCTGGGCCGCAAGACCCTGGCCACCTTTCCCGGGGGACGGCCCCTGAAGGGGCGGCGAAACCTTGTCCTGACCCGGAATAGGGAGCTCGCTATAGAGGGGGCGGAGGTGTACCACGATCTGGAGAGCCTTCTCTCCCAAGCCCCGGCGGACAGCTTTGTCATCGGGGGAGAGAGCGTCTACCGCTCCCTTCTGCCCTGCTGTGATCGGGTGTACGTGACCAGGATCGCCCACAGCTTTCCCGCCGATACCTGGTTCCCCGATTTGGATAAGGATCCCGGCTGGCAGGTGGCGGAGCGGGAGGAGCCCCTGGAGGAGAAGGGCCTCTCCTTCCGGTATCTAACCTATGAGAGGGTGAGATAATGTATATTGACGACATTAAGGCCTTTGTCCCCCAAACCCCGGCGGAGATGGCGGACAAAAAGCAGATATTGAATTATGTAAACCTATATCCCCATAATATCCTCACCCGGGAGAACACCATCGCTCACATCACCGTCTCCGGCTTTGTGCTCAGCCGGGATGGGAACTGGGTGCTCATGGCCCATCACAACATTTACAAGGTGTGGGCCTGGACAGGAGGCCATGCTGACGGGGAGGAGGATCTTCTCTCCGTGGCCCTCCGGGAGGTGCGGGAGGAGACGGGGGCGGAGCACATAGTCCCCCTGTCCACCCAGATCGCCTCGGTGGAGATCCTCCCGGTGTGGGGCCACATGAAGCGGGGAAAGTACGTCTGTGCCCACCAGCACCTGAACGTGACCTACCTCCTCACCGCCGACCAGGCCGACCCCCTCACCCCCCGGGAGGGGGAGAACACCCAGGTGGGCTGGCTCCCGGCGGACAGGCTGCTGGAGCTGACCAACGAGTGGGAGATGGATGAAGTTTACATAAAACTCTTAAAGCGGGGCAGAGCCCTGCTGGGATTGGAATGAAAAACGGCCCGGTCACAGAAGTGACCGGGCCGTTTTTCATTCCTGCTCCAAAGCCCAGGGGATCAGGCTTTCAATAAGCTTTAGCTGTTTGTCGTTCAGGGTGCGGAGCTGTTCCGCCACATCCTTCCAGCGCTCATCCTGCTTGCGGACGGTTCCCACAAGAAATTCATCCGGGGTGGTTTCCAGAGCGAGGGAAAGGCGCATAATGACCTCGGTAGAGGGAATGGACACGCCACGCTCAATATTGGAGAGATATTTGTAGGCAATACCGGCTCTCTCTTCCGTTTCCGCCTGTTTCAATTTCAATTGTTTACGGCGGTGTGCGATTCGTCTGCCGATTTCCTGATAGTCCAATTCCATATCATCCACCCCTTACCCTTATCATAAGGATGAAGGAGATATTATAAACCGATTATAAAATGTAATTCATATTGACATATGAATAAATTCAACTTAAAATTGGAATACGACTTGAAGAAGGAGTGAAGAAGATGAAAAGACCAAAAATAGAATGGCTCGGCACCGTAGGAGGGCTCCTGGCCCTGCTGTCCTTCTTTCTCCCCTTTGAACCAGACCGCTCCCTCTTTGCCATCCTGGAAAATACCCCTCTGCCCTTCTTCACCCCCTCCCTGGTTCTGCTGACGGCCGCGGCCCTGGCCCTCCGGGAGCGGGCGCCCTATGTCGCCTGTCTGCTGAATATGGGCTTGCTCCTGGCATGGCTGTTTCTGCTTGCCCTGATACTGTGGGTGTTTACCCCCGCCGTCCTGGGCTGGATGGGCCCGGGAGCCCCGCTGATGACCTTGGGCCTGCTGGTCATGCTTTTTTCTCCCTACGCAGCGTAGGTTGCGCTTTTTCCTCCGGTCTGGTATGCTGTTGCCATAGGAAAGGAGCGTACCGACCATGAACAGCTATGTGACAGGCCCTGTGATCAAGGCCCTGCGGGAGAAAAAGAACTATACCCAAAAGCAGCTGGCCGACCGCTTGGCCGTCAGTGACAAGACCATCAGCAAATGGGAGACCGGCCGGGGCCTTCCCGACCTGAGCCTGCTGGAGCCCCTGGCCTCTGCCCTGGGGGTGTCGGTGGCCGAGCTCCTCTCCGGGGAGCAGATCACCAACCAGAACCGGTCGGCCAACCCTCTCCGGGGGAAATTCTACGTCTGCCCCGTCTGCGGCAACGTGATCCACGCCATGGGGGAGGGGGCCTTCCACTGCTGCGGGGTGGCCCTGCCTCCCCTGGAGGCAGAGGAGTGCGACGGGGATCACGAGATCAAGGTGGAGATCTGGGATCTCCAGACCCTGGTGTTCCTGGATCACCCCATGAGAAAGGATCATTACATCTCCTTTATCACCCAGATCCGCTATGACCGGATGGAACTGGTAAAGCTCTACCCCGAGCAGCTCCCCCAGGTTCGCCTGAGCTACTGGCCCGGCGGGGAGATCTACGCCTACTGCAACCGCCACGGACTGTTCCAGGTAAAATGAGGGAACGGTCACAAAAGCAGGAAGGGGAAAAAGACATGGATCAGGCCCGGAAGAAAGCCCTTCGGGAGGAATACGACAAGAGAAAACCGGACATGGGGGTCGTCTGCTGGCAGAGTGGTGACCGGCTGTGGATGGCTGTGTCCAAGGACGCCAAGGCCGACTATAATAGATCCCTCTTCCAGC
>JAAWBD010000018.1 GCA_022792495.1 Oscillospiraceae bacterium | reverse complement strand
GCGTGGGGGTCTATAAACTTATATGGAGATACATTCAATTTAAAATGCCGAGAGCCCTTGTGTCACAACGGTTTTATGGGCTTATATGAAGAGACGAGAATTTATGAAATTCGGCTCCGAGATTACGATTCCTAATTTCATATGAAAAGCCCTCTTTCGATGGTGTTCTTGCCATATTATATCCGAAGCGGAGGAAAAAGGCAAGACATTCAGGCTGTTCTGTGGTATAAATAGAGGAAAGGAGGGGATGGGTATGAGCGTTCCGCTGTTCGCATGGTGCCTTGGGGCCAGCGTGCTGGGGTTTGCGCTGATGGGCTTTGATAAAAGACAGGCCAGAAGAGGCGGGCGGCGGGTGCCGGAAAAGCAGTTTTTTCTTGTGGCTGCACTGGGCGGAACAGCAGGAGCGATTTTGGGGATGTACGCCTTTCATCACAAGACCCGGCACTGGTATTTTAAGTGGGGATTGCCCGCCATTGCGCTTGTTCAGCTGGGGCTTGTGTGGTTTTGGTGGGAGTATGGGGCGGAGCTTTTATAGACATGGTGGGGCGGGCCGGTGAGGACACCGGCCCCTACGGTTGGGAAAAAGGCCCCGGTCGGATGACCGGGGCCCCTCTTTTTATCTTTCGGTGATGATCATTTCGCCGGGGGCGTTGGAGGCCTCAGAGATAATAAGAGTCTTGTCGGCGGGCAGATCCTCCTCCGGAGCTATGGACTCCGCAGGCTGGGGCTGGGACCAGACAGAGGCCAATTCTTCCGCCTTCTGGGGGTCGGCCTTGCTCTCATCCAAGGGCAGGGTGAACAGGGCCACATCCGCCTTGGCGGTGATGGCTCCCGTTCCCTCGTCAAAGCCGAACAGCTCCGCGCTGGGGGGAATGTGGGTGCCGGGGTAGACCGCTAAATAGACGGTGTGGTCGGCAAAAGGCTCCACATTGTCGCACTCAAAGAGGTAGTAGAGCACCCCCTCCTGGGCAAAGGTACAGGCGCCGCCGTCCAAGGTCCAAGCGTTGAGCTGCCACGGGGCGTAGCCCTCCACCAAGGGAGAGACGGTCAGGTCGGGCACGTCCTCCTCGATGGCAGCGGCGTCGGTCCGGGCATAGGCCAGAACGGCGTAGGTCTTGTCTTGGGCCACGCCGCCCTCCAGCGCCTCCACCCGGCTCAGGCCCTCGCCGCTGACCAGACCCATAAGGGTCACCTTGTAGTCCCCCACGACCTTCGTTTCATTTACGGCAACGGCCTCGGCGCTCTCAAAGGCGGCGGCCAGGGCCTGGTTTCCCGCATGTTGGGCCACGTCCTGAGGGCGCAGCATCACTACGGCGGCATAGGCGGTGACGCTGAGGGCGGCGGCCACGGCGGCCGCCACAAGTCCGGTTCTCCAAGTTCCTTTTTTCATGGTTTTCTTCTCCCTTTCTTGGGCCAGCTTCCCAAGGCGCGCCATAGTCCGGTCCGGAAAATCGGGGGAGAAGGGGACGGCGTCCACCTGGGCGCGGTATTCCTCCTTGTTCATGCTTCTTCCTCCTTTAATAGGCTCCGCAGGCGTTCCCGCCCGCGGGAGAGCCGGGTCCCCACGGTGGGGACGGGCAGCGCCAGCAGTCTGGCGATCTCCTTGATAGAATAGCCCTCGTAATAATAGAGATGGATCACGGCGCTGTACGCTTCGGGCAGGGAGCGGACAGCGGAAAGGAGGGGGCCGTAGTCAGGGCTTTCCGCGGCGGCGTCTTGCACTTCGTCCAGAGGGGCGTCGTCACGCCTTCTCCGACGCAGGTCGCTGGCGCGGTTCAGGGCGGAGCGGAGCAGCCAGGCCTTCTCATGCTCCCTGTCCCGGAAACGGGGAGCGTGGGTCAGTACCCGGAGAAAGACGTCCTGGACCGCGTCCTCGGCATCGGCGGGGGTGGATACTCTGGTAAGAGCGGCCCGAAGGAGCATGGGGCTGTATGTCTCCACCATTCGCCGAAGGTCCGCTTCGGCAAAGCTTTCTGCCACGGGTATCATCTCCTTTCACCCATAACACGTTTGAGGGGGGGAATATTTTTCAGGGGAGGAAAATTTTTTCGGCAAAAACGGCCCCCTTCCGGAGGCCGCTTTCGTTACTCTTTTTTTCCCAGCTTTCGCTTGGTGCCGTCCGGGCCCAAGATCACGGTGTGGTCCAAGTGGCCTTGCAAGCTGGCCTTCACCGCATCCACATACTCCCGGCGAAGGACGGCCTGCTCGGCCTTCTCCGCCTCGGTCAGACCCTCCGGGGTCCGGGATTTTTGGGCCAGAGCGTTGATACGGGCAATTTTTTCATCTGTTATCATCTTATAGATACCTCTCCATCACAATCATGGTGCGGCCCTTTTTGGAAAGGCCGCTGACCTCCTTCAAAACACACTTGCCAAGGCCCCGGCAGGTCATCACGTCCCCCTCGTTCACCGTCCGGTCAGCCTTCACACAGGGGCGGTGGTTCAGCTCCACCCGGCCCGCCGAAATGAGGTCGGCGGCCTTGCCCCGGCTGGTAGAGAAACCGGCGGAGAGCACCGCGTCCAAGCGGAGGGAGCTCACGGTGTCCCGGACCAGCCTGACCTGCTTTTCCGGGACATCCAGCTCCGTCAAGGGGATCTCCTCCACCCGAAGCTTGGCCCGGCCCGCCCCCGTGAGGTTCTGCAGAAGGTAGGGGGATAATTCCCGAAAGACCAAAATATCGCAGACCCCTTGCCCCACCAAGATGTCCCCCACCTTCTCCCGGTCCAGGCCCTGGCCCAGGATGGAGCCTAAAAAATCCCGGTGGGTCAGCTTGTCGTCAGACTGCCAGCGGCAGCGGAGGGCGGTGAAGGGGGGCTCCCAGGTTTCCTCCTCCTGCCAGTCGGGGAGGAAGGCGCAGACCTTCCGCTCGGCGTCGGGGAAGCCCCCGGACCAGAGGTGGCGGGGGGTTCCGGCGGCGGAGATGAGCCGCTGGGCCGCCTCCTGCTGGGCGGTGGAGAGGAAGGGGGTGGAGGCGGGGACCCCCCGCTGGGCGTGGTCCATCTGGTCGCAGACCCGGGCCAGGAGTTGACGCTCGTCGGGGGTTTGGGAGACCTTATTCAAAAGTTCAGTTTTGTTCACGGATTTTCCACCACGATGGGGCCGTTCTTCTTTTCATAAGCAGCAATATCTTCTTGCGCAAGAATTTCAAGCTCCTTGTTGACCGAACGACCATGGCTTTTGGCAACCACTTTCAGTTTTGCCATTACTTCTATGCTCATGCGCAAGGGATAGGGATTTTGTTGTTTTGCCATATAAATCTCCTCAATAATAGATTCTATTTGATATCAAAATTATATCATAGTGATATCATCTTTTCAACGAGTCTAAAAGATACCAAATAGATATTGACAATGCGATATCTATATGATATCTTATTGTCACAAGGAGGTGACATTATGGAAGAGCAGGAAAAGACCTGCGAGACCTGCAAGCATTTTTGCCGGCACTATTCCCGCAGGAGCAGAAACAAGTTTATCCCTCTGGCGGTGGGGCATTGTATCAATCCCCACCTTCGGGACAAGCGGAGCGATGCCCCGGCTTGTCAGCGGTATGCCAAGGGGAGGGAGGTTGATGTGGGGTAGGTGCTCTCCTTACACTGGGTAAGCTGGGGGACATCTTTTCCGCGTGGAAAAGACGCCCCCCAGACCCCCAGAAAAGACGCCAGGGAGAGAGAGTTTCGACTCTCTCTCCCCCTGGACCCCCTCTCTCAACGACCAAAGAGGGGCCGCTGCGGCGGCCCCTCGTTGGAAACTCCCCTTAGCGGGTCTATGGTTTGAAAGCTGACCCCCACGGCTTACTCCGTAACGCCGTGGGGGTTCGGTTTGTTTTTCAGCTAACGTCCCGTATTCTTGCCCCCAAGGTCCCAAGGCCATCCCCCGTCATTCCGAACCAGTCCGCAGACTGGTGAGGAATCCGTTCTCCGTCGTAGACCCCATAGGAGATGGACAAGGACCGGGGTCACTCTCAAAACTCCGCCTTTACCACGGCGGCGCAGCGGTCGCAGAGCTCGGCGTGATGGCCTGCCGTGCCGATGCGGATATCGTGGTTCCAGCAGCGGGGGCACTTTTCGCCGGCGGCGGGGGAGACCTTTACGGTGAGGCCCTCGAAGAACTCGCCCTTGCAACCTTCTCCTTCGCCCTGGGCCAGGGTGACGGCGGACACGATACAGATGGCGGCAAGGTCGGCCTCGTCCATATGCAGGGCCTCGAACTCCTTCCAGGCCTCAGCGGTGAAGGTCAGGGTCAGGTCGGCGTCCTGATTCTTCTTTACGCCGCCCTCGGCCCGGGAGAGCTCCAGGGCCTTGTTCACATCGTCCCGAAGGGCCATGACCTTGGCCCACTTGGCCTCCTCCTCATCGGAGAGGGCGAAGGCGGGGTCAAAGTCGGGCATATCGTTCATCAGGACGCTCTCGGCGTTGTCCGCCTTGGCGTGGGGCATGGCGGCCCAGATCTCGTCGCTGGTGAAGGCCAGCACGGGGGCGATGAGCCGGGTCAGGCCGTCCAGAATGGTATAGAGGGCGGTCTGGGCCGAGGCGCGGCCCCCTTCGTCGCCGCAGTAGAGGCGGTCCTTGATGATGTCCAGGTAGAAGTTGGACATCTCTACCACGCAGAAGTTATAGATGGCCCGGTAGGCAATGTGGAAGTCATAGCTGTGGTAGGCCGAGCGGCAGGTCTGGGAGAGCTTGCCCAGCTGGGCCACCGCCCACCGGTCCAGCTCCACCATCCCCTCCGGGGCCACCTTTTTGTCCGGGTCGAAGCCGGAAAGGTTGCCCAGCATATACCGGGCGGTGTTGCGGATCTTCAGGTAGGCCTGGCTCAGCTGCTTCAAGATCTCGGGGGAGATGCGCATATCCTGCGTATACTCAGCGGAGGCCACCCACAGGCGGAGGATGTCCGCGCCGTACTCCTTCAAAACGTCGTCGGGGGAGACGGCGTTGCCCAGGGACTTGTGCATCACCTTGCCCTCCCCGTCCACGGTCCAGCCGTGGGTGACGATCTGCTTGTAGGGGGCCACCCCGTTGACCGCGATGGAGGTGAGCATGGAGGACTGGAACCAGCCCCGGTACTGGTCGCCCCCCTCCAGGTAGAGGTCGGCGGGGTACTTCAGGTAATCCCGGGCCTGGCACACGGCGGCCCAGGTGGAGCCAGAATCAAACCAGACATCCATGATGTCGGTCTCCTTGGTGAAGTGGGTCTTGCCGCACTTGGGGCAGACAAAGCCCTGGGGGAGGAGATCGACAGGATCCTTCTCAAACCAGATGTTGCTGCCGTGCTCCCGGAAGAGCTTGGAGACGTTGGCGATGGTCTCGGGGGTGACGATATCCGCCCCGCAGTCGTCGCAGTAGAAGATGGGGATGGGAACGCCCCACACCCGCTGGCGGGAGATACACCAGTCGTTGCGCTCCGAGATCATGGAAATCATCCGATCCTTGCCCCAGGCAGGGTGCCACTGGATACCGTCGCAGGAGTCCACGGCAGCCTTCTTGATGGCGTCCACGGAGCAGAACCACTGCTCGGTGGCCCGGTAGATGATGGGGTGCTTACACCGCCAGCAGTGGGGGTAGGAGTGGGTGATGTTCTCCTTGCAGAGAAGGAAGCCCTCCTTCTCCAGGTCCTCCACCACCATGTCGTTGGCCTTGGCGTAGTACTGACCGTTGTACTTCTCGTCGGTCATGACGCCCTTGGCGTTGACGGGGACGGGAACCCCGATGTTGGTGAGGCCCGCCTTGTCGTACTGGCGGCAGATATTGAAGTCGTCGGCGCCGAAGCCGGGGGCGGTGTGAACGCAGCCGGTGCCCGCGTCCAGGGTCACGTGGTCGCCGTTGAGAATGACGGAGTCCCGGTCAAAGAAGGGGTGCTTGGTGGTCATCAGCTCAAAGTCGCTGCCCTTGAGGACCGCCAGAACCGTGCAGGCGGAATAGTCGATCCCCGCCTCCTTGCAGACCCCCTCCGCCAGATCCTTGGCCAGCACATAGACCTCCCCGCCCGGCACCTGGAGGAGGACATAATCGTAATTGGCGTTGAGGGAGATAGCCATGTTCCCCGGGATGGTCCAGGGGGTGGTGGTCCAGATCACGAAGAAGAGCTTGCTCAGGTCGCAGTACTTGCCCAGCTTGCCCTTGTCGTCCCGGATAGGAAATTTCACGAAGATGGTGGTACAGGGGTCGTCCTGGTACTCGATCTCGGCCTCGGCCAGGGCGGTCTGGTCAAAGGGGCACCAGTAGACCGGCTTCATGCCCTTGTAAATGAGGCCCTTCTCGGCCATCTTGCCGAACACCTCGATCTGATGGGCCTCAAACTCGGGAAGGAGGGTGATGTAGGGGTTTTCCCACTCCCCCAGGACCCCAAGCCGCTGGAACTGGCCGGTCATCTTCTCAATATAGCCCTTGGCGTACTCCTGGCATTTGGTGCGGAAGTCGGCGGTGGACATCTCCTCCCGCTTCACGGTCTTGTCCTTGAGAACGGCGGTCTCGATGGGCAGACCGTGGGTGTCCCAGCCGGGGACGTAGGGGGCGCAGAAGCCGGTCATGTTCTTAGACTTGACGATGATATCCTTCAGGATCTTGTTCATGGCAGTGCCGATGTGGATGTTGCCGTTGGCGTAGGGAGGGCCGTCGTGGAGAAGGAAGGAGGGCTTACCCTCGTTGCGGCGTACCATCTTGTGATAGAGGTTTTTCCCCTTCATGGCCTCCAGCATCTCGGGCTCCCGCTTGGGCAGGCCCGCCCGCATGGGGAAGTCGGTCTGGGGCAGGTGGACGGTGTTGTTGTAATCCATGGGTCTGAGTCTCCTTTATATGAAAATTTTTTATTCCCTTGAAAATCGTTTCTGCCGGTCCCTCAAAAAATCGAATGATCTCATTTTTCGAAAAAGGCCAGCTCGTTTCCTCCTTGAAATCCATTTCAAAAAAATCTATAATATCCTCACAGGCCAAGGGCACCAAATTGCCTGATACTGTTCATACTCATCCTGTATCTCTCGCCAATCGTGATATGCTTTCTTTGTCAGCACCATATCTCCATTATCCAGGTATATCAAAGTTGCTTTGACTTTTGTCACATCCGCACCCCCAAAACAAAACGCCTTTGTCTCTATTAAGAGACAAAGGCGTTTGCGTCCTCTGCGGTACCACTCTTATTGCCATGCCGGGGCATGACCACTCGGGGGCCTGTAACGGGGCCGGCCGCCGGGGCTTATCCTTTCGGTTCAGTCCCGTCGCTCAAAGGTGATCATTTCACCCCTTCTCCCCTCCGCCTTTCACCAAACGGCGGCTCTCTGGGCAGGATGGGAGGTTACTTGTCCTTCTCATCGCGTTTCACTTTCTGCATTGTATCCGCTTTCGCCCCTTCTGTCAAGGGGTCAGTCGATCTCGTAGTCCTTGCCAAACTTCAGGTGGCCGAAGTCGATACGGCGTGTGGGCTCCTCCGGGGCGGGCTCTTCGGGCTCTTCCTCATCCTCGTCAGCGGGGGAGACCGGGTGAAGCTGGGGGCCGCGGCGGAGCTCCTGGTAAAGGCTGTCCTCCTCCAGAGGCTTCACCTCCGGCTCCCCGGAGACAGCGGGGCGCCTCCCCTCCATGGGAATGGTGGGCTCCTCGTCCTCCTCTTCCACAAGCTCCAGCTCCGGCTCAGGAGCCTCCTCCACAGGGGGCAGCTCCTCCACCGCCTTCTCCACGGCGGAGCCGATGGCGTCGGCCGTCTGGGCCACCTGATCCACCTTGGGGACGGAGGCGTTGAGCTTGGACAGTCCGGAGAGGTACTCCATCTCGTTCTGGTAGAGATCCTTCAGCTTGGAGATGTATGCCGCGGTGGCGTTCTGGGCGGCGGTGAGACGAAGCTGCTCGCTCTCCACCTCCTGCCGGATGGAGGCGATTTTTTCCGCGGCCTCCCGCTCGGCGGTGGTAACAATGCCGCTGGCCTGCTCCTGAGCCTCGTCCACCAGCTGCTGGGCAGTCATTTGGGCGGAAAGCATGGCCCGGCGCATGGCCTCCTCCGTGGCGCGGTATTCCTCCACCTTGTCGGCCAGCACCTTCAGCTTGGTCTTTAGGGCGGCGTTCTCCTTGTACAGAGAGGTGTAGTCGGCCGTGACCAGATCCAGGAACTCGTCTACCATAGCCATGTTATAGCCGCCAAAGGACGCCTTGCTAAAGGCGTGTTCCGCTACTTCCTGGGGAGTCAGCATCGTTCATTCCACACTTTCTTTATGTAGTAGGGGGAGGGGCTTGCCCCTCCCACAGGGCGATGCAGCCTGAGGTGGAGGAGCTTACCCCTCCCCTGCAAAAGGATATTGCGGAGACCGGCGCGCCCTGCAGTATGGCCCTCTCCCCTTAGAAGTAGAGGCCGTTATTCTCCAGCTCGTCAATAAGATCGCCCAGAATGTCCACATTGTAGGGGGTGATGATGTAGGTGCTGAGGGCCACCTTCTTCACCTTGCCCTCCTGGGCATAGGCCGCGCCGGAGAGAAAGTCCAGGATCCGGCGGGAGACATCCTTGCTGGTCTGCTCCAGGTTGAGAACTACGGTGCGCTTCTCCCGCAGGTGGTCGGCGATCTCGGCGGCGTTCTCAAACCGGTCTGGCTTCACCAGCACCACCTGGAGCTGGGTGGTGGTGTGGATGTTCACCACCTTATTGCTCCGCCGCTCGGGGCGGTCAGAGTCAAAGGACAGGGGCTCCGCCTTGGGGGCAGCCTTCTCCCGTACGGCAGTACGATCCAGACGGCCGGTGCCCATGGTGTCGAAATCGTCGAAACCGTCATCCTCCTCATCCTCGTAAGGTCGGGCGATCCGCTTCAGCTCATCAAGCAATCCCATAGAAGATTCCTCCTCAAAAAATATCCCGCACTGGTTTTTCCAGGGGCTCCCGTTCTCCAAAAAGGGCGGTACCCACCCGCACTAAGGTGGCCCCCTCCCGGACGGCGTCCATGTAGTCGCCGCTCATACCCATGGAAAGGCAGTTTATATCATTTCCATTATGGGCCATTTTCTGTTTTATGTCAACAAAAAGTTGAGACATTTTTCGGAAAAATCTTCGGTTTCCCTCCCCGCAGGCGGCGGGGGGAATGGCCATAAGGCCCCGGAGGCGGATATGGGGCAGCTCCACGGCCCGCCGGGCCATAGGCTCCAGCTCCTCCGGGGAAAGGCCGGACTTACTCGCCTCCCCGGCGATGTTCACCTCCAGGAGGATATCCTGCACCAAGTCCAGGGCGGCGGCCTGCCTTTCAATGGCCTCCAAAAGGCGGAGGGAGTCCACCGATTCGATGAGCTCCACCCTTCCTACTACCTGTTTACCCTTGTTGGTCTGGAGATGTCCAATGAAGTGGAGCTCCGCCCCGGCATAGGCGTCGGCGTCCAGATGGGCGGTCATCTCCTGCACCCGGTTCTCCCCGCAGAGGGTGATCCCGGCGGAGATGGCGGCCCGGATGGTCTCGTCGCTCTGGGTTTTGGTGGCGGCACAGAGGGTGATCTCCTCCGGGGCCCGGCCCGCCTCTTTGGCGGCGAGGGCAATGTTCTGCTTTACCTGGAGAATATTTTGTTGGAGAGACATTATGGTCGCCCGCTTTCTGTATCAAACTGAAGGGCCGCGATCAGGCTGCGAACAGGTCAGGGCGTTGGAGAGATCTAAGCCCTCCGATTCCGCAAAATCGGCTCTGGAGCCGCTGGCTCCGCCGCCGGTTTTGCTCCACTCCGGTCTTAGCCTCCCCAACCGACCTGTTCTCCGCCCTTCTATTCCAGTATCATCCCGTCCCAGATCTCCCGGGCGGCCAGAATGACCAGATCGCCGGGACGGAGAGCCTTCTTTTTCTCCTTGTCGCTGGCGTCCTCCTGGATCAGGGGCTCCACGATGCAGTAGTCCTCCCCCTGGGCCAGGACGGTCACCGGCTTGCGCTCGGCGATAATGCCCACCTGGACGTAAACACAGGTGAGGGGAACCTCCGTCTCCTCCTTGGTCAGGGAGTCTGTCTGGAGGACGGTCTCCACCCGGAGGGCCTCGGTGGGCACCCGAATGCCGGATCGCTGGGAAAAGACCAGCTCCACCGTCTGGCGGCGGAGGAGAGTGGTCTCAGACAAAAAACGGGTGGAGGAGAGGATCACCGCCACCCGGCCCTCCTGGGGGGTGCTGATCCGCTCCACCGTCATATCCACGTCCCCCGACCAGTCCCGGGAAAAACGGACGGTAACGTCCTTTCCCTCGGTCAGCCGCTTAGCCTCCTCCTCTCCCATAGGAAAAACAAAGTACCAGGTGGCGTCGGTGACAAGCTTCCCCAGCTGATCCTGACGCACGGGCAGGGCCCGGTTTTCCATGGCGTCCAGGTCAGCAGGGGTCAGACTTTCCAGCATATCGGGGGTGAGGACGCTCTCGTAGCCGTCCACCAGCCCGGAGAAGATCCCGCTCTCCCCCACGGTGACCCGGCCGCCGCTGCGGGTGTCCCCCCCCTCCAGGTAGATATCCTGGGGCTGCAGGGTGGCCACCCGGCCGGCATCCTGGGCCGTCTGGCTCCGCAGGATCTCGATCTCCGCCTGGGCGTTGGAGAGGGCGGCGGCCAGATCCCCGGCGTCTCCATACCGCTGGGCCTGCTGGTATACCGCGCTTTTAAAGGCGCTGACCTGGCTCTCCAGCCGGGTGAAATCCCCCTCCTCCACAGCGGAGCGGAGGGTCACCATGGCCTGGGCCACCTGCTCGGCCGACTCCCCCCGGCCGCTCTCTCCGGCGGCGGCAATGGCAGCGGAGAGCTGGGCCGCCTCAGCCTCCAGGGTCTCCAGCCGTTGGGATCGCTCCAGGGCCGCCTCATCGGCGTAGAGGTAGGCTACGGTGGCCCCGGCGGGAACCTTCTCCCCCTCAGCGGGGAGAAGGCGCACAATACCCCCGGCGCCGGAGAGAGCCCGCTCCTGGCGAACCAGGTAGCCGGTGGCCTCCATAGCGTCGTCCACCGAATATTCATAAGCCTGGACAGTGGGGTAAGGGTTCCGCAGTCCCCGCCAGACCGCCCCCGCCATGTAGAGCAAAAGGACGGCGGCAAAAAGAAAAATGACGATTTTGTTGAGAAGGGCGCCTTGTTTCATATGGTCTCTCTTTCTGTCGGCCGAAAACGTGTGCTGGGGGAAGGGGGCGCGACCCCGCCATCCGGCAGGGCCGGATCATTTTGCACCGTCCTTCCCCTCTCCGCTCCCTATGTATTTTCCGGCGTTAAATCAATGGGGTGATTTGCCACCACGGTGGAGATGGCGTGCTTATAAATGATCTGCTGCTTGCCGTCGCTGTCCAGAACCACCACAAAGGGATCGAATCCAGTGATGATCCCCCGCATCTGAAAGCCGTTCATCAAAAACATGGTCACAGGCTCCCGTGATCTTCTGGCGCGGGACAGATACAGATCTTGCAGCTCGTTGGTTTTAGACATGGAAAACATCCTTTCTCTATTAGATGTTTCCATAATATACCAACTATCCGAAGGATCTTGTCGAAGGCTGTCAGGTTCGGCGCTTAAATTGCTTTTCCAGCTCAGCCCGGGTCAGTTCCACCGCTACGGGGCGACCGTGGGGGCAGTATTTGACCTGGCCGGAGAGAACGGCCCGGGCCACCCGCTCCAGCTCCTCGGGGGCGCTGGTCCACCCCCCCTTGATGGCCGCCTTGCAGGCCATGGTGTGGAGGATCTCGTCCCGCCGCTCCCCTGTCCCGGTTACCCCTGACAGGGCCAGCTTCCCGGCGATCTCGGTGAGGGCGGCCTCAATATCCCCCACCTCCAGGTAATCGGGGACGCTGCGCACCGCCAGGGAGCCGCCGCCGAAGTCCTCCACCTGGAAGCCCACCCGATCCAACTCCTCCAGGTGCTCCAGCAGGAGGGCCCCCTCCTCGGGGATGGGGGTAAAGATCACAGGGGCCAGGAGAAGCTGAGACATGGGAGCGTAGTCCTCCTGCCGCATCCGGTCAAAGTTCATCCGTTCGTGGGCGGCATGTTTGTCAATAAGAAGAGCCTTCTCCCCCTGCTCCACCAGGATATAGGTGTGAAAGAGCTCTCCGGCGATGCGCCAGGGCTCCCGGAGCTCCTCTGTCAGGACGGAGGCGGGGAGCGTGTTATCCTCCGTGGAAGCAGATCCTTCCTTCACGGCAGGGGGCGGCACGACAGGGGCGGCATGGCCGGAACAGGCGGGGCCCGGCGCCTCCGGAAGGTCACGTCCGGCAGGGGAGGGGGGCTCCTTCGGGGCGGAGAGGGTCGAAGGAGCGATCCTCTCCACAGGGGAAGGGGTAGGCACGCTTCTGGGCGGGGAGACGGCCTCCTCCGCCAGAGCTGACCGGGCCGCTTCCGCCATCCGCCTCACTGTCGGCTCTCCCTTCGGGATAACCTTGGGTGGGGGAGGGGCTTCCCCTTTCACCGGGGAAGGGGGAGCGGTAAAATCCTGGAGGGGGAGGCTGGTCTGCCGTCCCTGCTCCACCACCATGGGGCGCACCGCCCCCTCTGCTGCCGGGCGGGTCTTGTCCACCCCCAGGGCGGAGAGGACGGCGTAATAGACGGCGGAGAACACCTGCCGCTCAGAGCCGAACTTTACCTCCTGCTTGGTGGGATGGACGTTCACATCCACCTGGTTCAACTTCACCGTAAGGTGGAGGACACAGCCGGGAAACTTCCCCACCATCCGCTGGTTGGCGTAGGCCTGCTCCACGGCGGCGGTTATGGATTTGCTTTTCACATACCGGCCGTTGACAAAGAAAAACTGGTAGCCCCGGGTGCCCCGGCAGCAGGTGGGCAGGGAGACGAAACCGGAGACCGACACATCCTCCCCGCTGCCCTCCACCGGCACAAAGCCTAACGCCAACTCCCGGCCCAGAACGGCATAGAGGGCGCTGTGAAGCTTACCGTCCCCGGGGGTGAGCAGCTCCTGCCTGCCGTCCCGGATCAGCTTGAAGGCCACCTCCGGATGGGCCAGGGCCTGCCGTTGGAGGGAGGCCAGGCAGGCGGCCCCCTCGGCGGCGTCCTTCTTCATGAATTTCAGCCGGGCGGGAGTATTGTAAAACAGATCCCGCACCAGCAGTGTGGTGCCCACAGGGCACCCCGCCTCCTCCTGGCCCAGGACTACGCCCCCCTCCAGGGCCAGGGAGGTCCCCAGGTCGTCCTCAGGACGGCGTGTGAGCACCTCCAGCCGGGACACCGAGGCAATAGCGGCCAGGGCCTCCCCCCGAAAGCCCAGGGTACCGATGGCCTCCAGATCGTACTCTGTCTTGATCTTGGATGTAGCATGGCGGAGAAAGGCGGTCTGCACCTCCTCCGGGGCGATGCCGCAGCCGTCGTCGGTGACCCGAATAAGGGTCATGCCCCCGTTCTGGATCTCCACCGTCACCGAGCGGGCTCCGGCGTCGATGGCGTTCTCGGTGAGCTCCTTCACTACGCTGGCCGGCCGCTCCACCACCTCGCCGGCGGCGATCAGGTCGGCCACATGGGGGGAGAGCTGGGCGATATGGGGCATGTCCCCACCTTCTTTCTAAAGGGAAATAAAGAGCATAAAGCCATGAAAGGCGCTGTGAAACAGCACACAGCTCCACACGCTGCCCCCCCGCTCATAGCTCCAGTGCAGG
The DNA here is from genome assembly GCA_022792495.1 of Oscillospiraceae bacterium. Taxonomy (GTDB): domain Bacteria; phylum Bacillota; class Clostridia; order Oscillospirales; family Oscillospiraceae; genus Vermiculatibacterium. The sequence continues at coordinate 20,761 of JAAWBD010000018.1, read as the reverse complement.
GCGGCGGAGGGGATCAGATAGAGCAGGGTCAGCAGCAAATACCGGGGGTCGGCATAGTCCAGGGCGTACCGCCACACCAGCGCCAGGGCGTAGAGCACTGTGCTGAGGACAAAGCCCAGGGGCCGGCTGTAGTTGCGCAGATGACCGTAGATCAGTCCCCGGTAAAGGGTCTCCTCCACCACGGGGATCAGCAGCAGGATCAGGGTCAGGGTGGGAACCGGGGCGGCCAGAAACTCCTGGGCATACTGCACGGAGACGGGATCCTCCACCGGAAAGGGCAGCAGCCCCAGCAGGATCCAGGAGCCCGCCGCGGCCAGAAAGCCCAGGGCCACTGAAAACAGGTTCTCCGGCAGCCAGTCCAGCAGCCGGAAAAAATCCGTTTTCAAAAACTCCCAGAAGATAAAGAGGGTCAGGGCAAAGAGAAAGACATAGTAGATCACATTGGCCTCGGCCACCAGGGTCTCTCCATCCCCCATGAGCAGCCGCTGGAACCAGGCGTTGAGCCGGGGAAAGAGCAGCAGAAAGAGCAGGAAAAACACCAGCCCCCGCCGGGTCTCGGAGGCGGTCATCTCAGTTTTCCAGGCTCGGCGGAACATGATAACCACCTCCCTACGATCAAAAAGCGAAAAGAAAAGGGTAAAATTCCCTCTTTTTTCTTTTTTACAGTTCCTTTTTCAGCTGATAGATAAGATTCATGGCCTCAATGGGGGTCAGGGTATCAATATCCACCTCCCGGAGCCTGTCGGCCACCGCCTGGGCGCTCATGTCCTCCAGCGAAAACTGATCCTCCCGGGCCGTGCCGCCCGGAGAAGCCATCCCCCCGGAGGCGGACGGAGCGGATTCCAGCTCCGCCAGGATCACCTTTGCCCGGGAAATGACCTGCTCGGGCACCCCGGCCAGCTTGGCTACCTCGATGCCGTAGCTGGCCTCCGCCCCGCCCCGGACGATCTTCCGGAGAAAGATGATATCGTCCTGCCGCTTTTTTGCGGCGATATTGTAGTTTTTCACCCCGGGGATCTCCCCCTCCAGCACCGTCAGTTCATGGTAGTGGGTGGCAAAGAGGGTCTTACACCCCAGCCGCTTGGGGTCGGCGCAATACTCCAGCACCGAGCGGGCGATGGCCATGCCGTCGTAGGTGGAGGTTCCCCGGCCGATCTCATCCAGAATGAGAAGGCTCTTGGCCGTGGCATTTTTGAGAAGCTCCGCCACCTCGTTCATCTCCACCATAAAGGTGGACTGGCCCGCCGACAGGTCGTCGCTGGCTCCAATGCGGGTAAAGACCCGATCCACCACCCCGATCCGGGCAGATCGGGCAGGGACAAAGGAGCCCATCTGGGCCATGAGGACGATGAGGGCCACCTGGCGCATATAGGTGGATTTTCCCGCCATATTGGGGCCGGTGATGATGGCGCACAGATCCTCCTTCCCGTCCATATGGGTGTCATTGGGAACAAAGAGGGTGCTTTTCGCCGCCTTCTCCACCACAGGATGGCGGCCTTCGGTGATGTCGATCACCTCGGACACGTCCACCTGGGGCATACAGTAGCCGTTCTCGGCGGCTACCCGGGCGAAGGAACACAGCACATCCACCTGGCCCACGGCGGCGGCGGAGCGCTGGATGTCCGCCACCTGCTCCGCCGCGGCCTGGCGCACCCGGCAGAAGATCTGGTATTCCAGGGCGGTGAGCTGATCCTGAGCGGAGAGGATGGTGTTCTCCATCTCCTTCAGCTCCGGGGTGATATACCGCTCACAGTTCACCAGGGTCTGCTTGCGGATATAGGTGTCGGGCACCAGGGCGGCGTTGGCCTTGGAGACCTCAATATAGTATCCGAAAACCTTGTTGTAGCCCACCTTCAGGCTCTTAATGCCGGTCTTTTCCTTCTCCTGGGCCTCCATGCCTGCCACCATGTCCTTGCCCCCGGTGAGGATCCCGCGGAGGCGATCCACCTCCGGATCCGCCCCGGTGCGGACAAAGCCGCCCTCCCGGACGGAGAAGGGGGGCTCCTCCACAAAGGTCTCGTCGATAAGGGCCCGAAGCTGGGGAAGGTCGTTCAGGCTGTCCCGAAGGACGGTGAGGAGGGCGGAGGAAAAGGGGGAGAGCAGCAGCCGCAGCTCAGGCAGCTTCCCCAGCCCCCGGCTGAGGGCCACCAGATCCCGGCCTCCGGCGGTGCCGTAGACCACCCGACCGATAAGCCGCTCCAGATCGGTGACTTCCCGCAGCTCCCGGCTCAGCTCCTGCCGGGTGACCGAATCATTCACCAGATCCCCCACCGCCCCCTGGCGCTTGCCGATCTGAACGGGGGAAAGGAGGGGACGCTCCAGCCAGGAGCGGATAAGCCGGTGGCCCATGGGAGTTCCCGTTTTATCCAGCACCCAGAGAAGGCTGCCCTTCTTCTCACCCCCCCGCAGGGTCTCGGTGAGCTCCAGGTTCCTCCGGGCGGTAAGATCCAGCTCCATAAACTCCCCGGCGGTGTAGTAATTTACCGCCGAGAGATGGGAGAGATCTGTTTTCTGAGTGTCGATCAGGTAGGTCACAAGGGCCCCCGCCGCTTGGGATACGGAGCCCTCAGGCAGGTCGTGGGCCGGCCCGAACTGCCTCTCCACCGCCAGGGCCGCCCGATCCGGGTCAAAGGCGGCCGCGACTCCAGTCTCCGCCCGGCAGCCCAGCCGCTGGGTCAGAAAGCTCACCAAAAGCTTGTCCTCCATAGCCTCCTGGGACAGGATCGCCTCCCGGGGAGAAAACCGGCCCAGCTCGTTCTCCACATGCTCCCGCCAGCCCGGGCCATCAAAGCCGGTGGCGGACACCTCCCCGGTGGACAGGTCGGCAAAGCACAGCCCCGCCCGGCTCCCCACCAGGCACAGGGCGCACAGGAAGTTGTTCCTTCCCTCCTCCAGCATGGTCTCCTCAATGACGGTGCCGGGGGTCACGATGCGGATAATGTCCCGCTCCACCAGCCCCTTGGCCTGGGCGGGATCCTCCATCTGCTCACAAATGGCCACCTTATAGCCCTTGGCGATAAGCCGGGAAATGTACGCCTCGGCGGCATGGTAGGGCACCCCGCACATGGGGGTGCGCTCCTCGGGGGGGCGGGATCTGTCCCGGCTGGTAAGGGTCAGCTCCAGCTCCCGGGAGGCCGTCTTGGCGTCCTCGTTGAACATCTCGTAGAAGTCCCCCAGCCGGAAAAACAGGATACAATCCGGGTGGTCGGCCTTGATCTTGTGGTATTGCAGCATCATGGGAGTGCCTTCGGCCATAGGGAGGACCTCTCTTTCTCTGCCGCCCTTCAGGGTCGCAGTTATAGTTATTATATCACAGCCTTTTTCTTTTCTCAATAACCATCCGCGCCCACATTCCGCAAAAAAGCCGCAGGAATCTCCCGCGGCTTTGTCCTCTTAATTTTATAGCACAGCTTTCTTTCGGGCAGACCTTTCCTCCTCCAGCTTTTCCGAAAATCCCTGGCGGCTGTTTCCGATATGCTGAACCATCAGTTCATAGGTCTTATCGCCGTCACGCTCCTTCACCGCCTGATAGATCTGCCGGTGAATGGACACCCGGGGCGCGCTTTTGATCCGGGGGATCAGCAAACCGTAGGAGGTTCGCACCGATTTGATCACAATGGGCAGCATCCGTTCAAAAATCGGATTCTTGCTCATCCGGCACAGGAAGGTGTGAAAGGCCACATCCTTGGCCCGGATCGCCTCCACGATCTCCGGGGTCGTCTTTCCCTCCTGAAGCTGGGTGTCCAGCTCGTCAATATCCTTGGCCAGCTGCTCCAGCATCTCGATCTCCTCATCCTCCGCCCGCAGGGCCGCCAGCCGCCCTACGGCAGGCTCCAGGATCTGGCGGGCCTCAAAGAGAGAGAGAGTCACATCCTCCCCCGTAATAAACCGCAGTCCAAGAGGATCATCGGACATGCCGGGAATCGCGCCGACAAAGGTACCGCAGCCCCGGCGGATCTCTAAAATATCCTTTGACACCAGGGTCTTGACCGCTTCCCGCACTGTGATGCGGCTCACGTCAAACCGCTGCATCAGTTCCTGCTCCGGGGGGATCTGCTGCCCGATCTTCCAATTCCCGCAAATGATCTGGTTTTCGATCTTATTGGCCACAATGCTGGACAATGTCTTTTTTGACGCCACCTCTCACCACCTCATTTCCTCTTCTTTAAATTCCATTTTCCACAAATTGCCCGTTTATTCCCAAAAATCTGTACATATCCCTAACAATATTGGACTGGTTTCAATTATAACAGGTTCATAAATAATGTCAACCGTCTTTCCCGGCTTTAAAACTTCATCGTTAAGCCCCCCCTTTTCGGTATAATACGTCTTATGTCTTTGGCCAAAGTAACAAATTTTTGCTTTTCTTTTTGTCGAATTTGGCACCTTGATAAGATATGAACATTCTGTTAAAATTGTTGTAGGACATATGACGAATGTCGTCTGTTCAATTTGTTTTGGGAGGAATCGCCATGAACCTCGTCTACGTACTGCTCACCGCACTGTTAGTCGTAGCGGCCGTGACCATGATCCTGAAAAAGATGGACACAAGACTGACCTTTCTTTTTCTGGGCGTCATCGGTCTGGCTGTCGCTACCATTGTCACAGGCACCTCTGTCCTGGGTAGCTCCACCACCGGCAGCATGGTTCTGGACATCTTTGACGTGATCCGCGCCAAATTTGTCAGCACCATTCAGGGTACCGGAATCCGCCTGATGATGATTGGCGGCTATGTCATGCTGATGAACCATGTAAAGGCCGCCGATGTCCTGGCTCTGGGAGCAGGCAGGCTGCTCAAGGGCATTAAGAATCCCTACATCGTTCTGGCTCTGGTCTACGTTGTGGGCGCTGTGCTGAAGATCTTTATCACCAGCCAGATCGCCCTGGGCCTGTTGTTTGTGGCCACCATGCTCCCCATCCTGACCCGGCTGGGGGTGAGCAAGGTCAGCGCCACCGCCGTCTGCGTCCTGGTGGGCGGCATGGATCTGGGCCCCAATGACTCCACGGGCATCTTTGCCTCCACCGACATTCTGGACGTCACCCCCCTGGAGTTCTTCATGAACTACGAGATCATTGTCGCCCCCATCATCATCGTGTGCGTCGCCGTCTTTTTGGCCATCTACTTCCGCTATATGGACAAGAAGGAGTTTGGCGGCCTCACCTTCTCCGAGGACGCCGGCAAGGAGACCAAGGTCTCCGATCTGGGCGTGCCCGCCTTCTACGGCGTGTTTCCCCTGATCCCCCTGATCCTGGTGGTGGCGTTCAGCTTTGTGGACGGCGTCAAGATGGACGTTATCACCGCCCATATCATCTGCTTCTTCCTGTTCTTCTTTGTGGATCTGCTGGTCAAAAAGGATCTGGGCGTCATCCAGGACAATCTGAAGCAGACCTGGATCTGGATGGGCAACTACTTTAACAACATCATCGTCCTGATCTCCGTGGCCTCCGTTTTTGCGGAAGCTGTAAAAATGCTCAAGGGCATCGATGTGATCGCCAACGCCCTGGCCAACATGACCGGCGCTTCCCTCATCGCCGCCATCGCCCTCAGCCTGGTGGGTATCGGCACCGCCCTTCTCACCGGCAGCAGTAACGCCCCCTGGTTCGCCTTCGGCCCCATGGCGCCCCCCATCGCGGAGACCCTGGGCTGCGACGTGGGCCTGCTCCTTGTCCCCATGCATCTGACCGGCGGTCTGGCCCGTTGCTGCTCTCCCTTCCTGGGCGCTATGATCGCAGTCTCCGGCATGGCTGAGATCGACGCCCCCACTCTCTGTAAGCGCAACGCGGCGCCCATGACCTTTGCCATCATCGTGTGCTTTATCGCCTCCGCCTTCGTCTTTGGCCTGTAATACTATTTCCCAGAAGAGCCCTACATCTATGAGAAGGAGTCTAAACCATGAGACACAACTTTGATCAGATCATTGATCGCCGCGCCTCTGAATGTAAGAAATATGAGGCCGCCTCCTATCCCGCCGACGTGCTTCCCATGTGGATCGCCGACACCGACTTCGCCGTCCCCCAGGAGATCGCCGCCGCCATTCAGGAGCGGGCCATGCACCCCTGCTTCGGCTATCCCATCGAATCCTTCGCCTTTGAGGAGGCGGCGGCCCGCTGGGAGGAGGTGCGCTTCGGCTGGAAGGTGGATCCCTCTTGGGTAAAGTACTCCAACGGCGTACTTCCCTTTATGGTGTATGCCATCCGCGCCTTCTGCCAGCCCGGCTGCAATGTGGTCATTCAGCCCCCCATTTACCCGCCCTTTCCCGCCATCATCAAAAACAACGGCTGTAACATCCTGGAAAATCGCCTGCTTAAGGACGCCGAGGGCCGGTATTCCATTGATTTCGACGATCTGGAGGCCAAGCTGGCCGATCCACGCACCAAGCTGATGTTCCTGAGCAACCCCCACAACCCCGCCATGCGGTGCTACACCCTGGAGGAGCTGACAAGGATAGGCGACCTGTGCCTGAAGCACAATGTCATTGTTGTCGCTGACGAGATCCACTGCGACCTGACCTACAAGGGCTATAAGCATATCCCCTTTGCCTCCATCAACCAGGACTTTGCCGACAACTGTATCCTTCTCATCAATCCCAGCAAGACCTTCAATATTGCCGGCTTCCGTACCGGCGCCGCCATTATCCCCAGCAAAAAGCTGCGGGACGAGGTGCAGACCGCCATTGTCAACAACAAAAACTATGGCCGTACCATCTTCGGAATGCTCTCCTTCATCACCGCCTACACCCAGTGCGATTACTACGCCGACGAGCTTATGGAGTATCTCCAGTGCAACCGGGATTACCTGATGAACGCGCTGAAGACCCGTATCCCCCAGGTCAAGATGGCTGAACCGGAGGCCACCTATCTTATGTGGCTCAATTGCCGGGAGCTGGGCATGGATCAGGATGGGCTGAAGAAATTCTTCTTTGAAAAGGCCAAGTTGGGACTCAACGACGGCGTCACCTTCGGCACCGGCGGAGAGGGGTACATGCGAATGAACATCGCCTGTCCCAGAGCAACCCTTGAAGAGGCTGTTAACCGGCTGGAAAAGGCGGTCAACACTTTATAAACAGGCTTCAAGGCTGGGTCGGGAACGACCCAGCCTTGATTTTATCCGTACATAGCTCCTACATGAGGAGAAGTCTTTCCTTAAAAAACTGTAACCCCAACACCAGGGAGGAGATCATATGAAAAAGCATATCACCCTTCTGCTGGTTCTCTCCATCGCCCTCAGTCTTACCGGCTGCGGCCCCAAGGAGGGCGACGCCAAGGCCTGGCCCGCCCATGACATCACCGTGGACGTGGCCTATGCCGCCGGAGGCACCGCCGACACCGCCAACCGGCAGCTGGCGATCCTGATGGGGAAGAGCCTGGGCGCCAACATTTCTGTGGTCAATGTGACCGGCGGTTCCGGCTCCATCGCCGGACAGCAAATGTACGCCGCCGCCCATGACGGGTATACCTGGCTGGGCGATGTGGCCCACACGGTGTCCGGCTGGCGGTGTTTGAACTATGCCGACCTGAGCTGGGAGGATTTTTACGGCTTTTACGCCGCCACCTCCCCCTATGTGCTCTTTGTGTCCGGCAATTCTCCCTATGAGACCTATGAGCAGCTGTTTCAAGCCATGGCAAACGACCCCGCCATAAAGTGGGGCAACGCCGGCCTTGGCTCCATCAATCAGCTTACCGGCCAGCTTATGGTGGACACCCTGGGCCTGTCCGGCAGCTCCGTGCCCTATGACGGCGGCCGCACTGCGGCGGTAAAGGTGGTGGCCGGGGAAGTGACCTGGTCCTGGTGCGGCGCCTCTGATATTCTGGATCTGGCCCAGAGCGGAAGCATTCGGATCCTGGGGGTATGCGATGATCAGGCTTTGACTGTTGACACCCCTTCCGGCAGCTATGAGGCTCCCTCTCTCCTGACCGAATACCCCGAGCTCTCCGCCCTGCAGGATCTCCTCTACTGGGGCTTCCGGATTCCCCGGGATACCCCTGCCCAGGTGGTCAGCGCCATCCAAACCGCCTTTCAGGCGGCGGTGGAATCCCAGGAGTGGCAGGACTTCTGCGCCTCCAAGAGCCTGAGCTCCACCTGTGTTATGGGCAAGGACAGCGATGAGATGTGCGCCCGGCTGGAGTCCATCTATACCTGGGGGCTCTATGACCTGAACATGACCGCCGACGGCGTGTCCCCGGCGGATTTCCAGATCCCCCGGATCGAGGATTTTACCTTCCCGGCCAATGAGCGGGCGGAAAATGCCGCCCCCTGGCCCCAGTGAGCCCCAGGAGGCCGTCGTCCATGGAAAAGAAAAAATTCATCCGCTGCGCCGAGGGCCTGGTCATTATGGCCCTCGGCTCCGGCGCGCTCTTTCTGTCCCTCTCCATCCCCGACAACCCGGTCTCTGCCGCAGGCGCCGCGTCATGGCTGTCCCAGGCCCGGGCCCTGCCCCTGATCCTGTCGGCGGCCATCCTGCTGCTGGGAGCGCTCCACACGCTCGCCCTCTGGCGGGGCCGGACGGCTTCGGCAAAGGGTGTGGGCGCCCGGGGCTGGACTGTGCTTCTGATTCTCCTCACCACCGCCTATCTCCTGCTGATCCCTCTCCTGGGGTTTTGGGGCCCTACGGCGGTTTATCTTTCCCTCACCCTTCTGCTCTGCGGACGGAAGGAGGGAAAAGCCCCCTTGCCGCTCCTGGCTTTGGCCGGGCTCTATCTGTTCCTGGCCCTGTGGGTCATTCCCGGTATACTGCGGCTTCGCCTGATGTGAAGGAGGGAATGGAATATGTTTTCCGAATGGCTGTATCTGCCCCAGGCTGCGGCGCAATATCTGGGAGATCCTATGGTGTGGGCCTTCCTTCTGCTGGGCACCCTGTGCGGCTTTTTTGTGGGGGTCATGCCCGGCCTGGGACCCACCATGGGTATGGCCCTCTGTCTGGGCATTATCTTCCGGCTGGAGGCGGCCCAGGGAATGGCCCTGCTGATCGGTATCTTTGTCGCGGCAGTGGGCTCCGGCGGGATCACCGCCTCTCTGCTGAACATCCCCGGCACCGCCGCTGCGGCTGCCACCTGCTCTGACGGCTATGCCCTGTCCCGGCAGGGGCGCAGCCGGGAGGCAGTAGGGTTCTCCCTGTCTGCTTCTGTACTGGGAACTCTCTCCGCCGCCGTGCTCATCTTTTTTATTCAGCCCTTTGTCACCACCATTGCCCTAAAATTTGGGGACTGGGAAACCTTCCTGTTCTGCCTGTTCGGCCTGCTGGTATGCGGCTCCCTCTCTGGGGAGAGCAAGCTCCGGGGCTGGATCGCCGCGCTGGGCGGCTGTCTGGTGGCCATGTGCGGCGCCGACGGCGTGCAGTCGGTGCTTCGCTTTACCTTCGGCCGGCCGGAGCTTCTCTCCGGGGTCGACAGTGTGGTAGCTATGCTGGGTCTCTTCGGCGTGGGGGAGGTGCTCTACACCCTCACCCGGCCCCAGCATGAGCGGATGCCGGAGAAAACCGGCTTTCCCATTATCAAGCTCCCTATCCTGCTGAAAAACGGCTTTAACCTTCTCCGTTCCGTCCTTGCGGGTATGTGGATCGGCTTTATTCCCGGCATTGGGGAATCCGCCGCCTGCTGGTTTTCTTATGACATGGCAAAGCGGTCCTCCAAAAACAAGGAGAAGTTTGGCAAGGGCTCGGAGGAGGGGATCATTGCTGCGGAGGCCGCCAACAACGCCAGCTCCGTGGGGGCATTGATCCCCGCCCTGGCCCTTGGTATTCCGGGAAGCTCCACTGTGGCGATGTTTATCTCGGCCATGTATGTGCTCAATTTCCGCCCCGGGCCCACCCTTTTAATAGAAAATCCCGGCCTTTTGTGCGGCCTGTGCCTGCTTTTGGTGGTGGCTGCGCTGGCCCTCGGCCTGGTGGCGTTTTTGTGCTCTCCCTTTGCCATCAAGCTGTTGTCCATCCCTGAAAACCTGCTTATGCCCTTTATCCTGGTTTTGTGCGCCGTAGGCGCCTACGGCACCACCAACACCCCCTTCGCTTTGATCCAGCTGGCGGTTTTCGGGATCCTGGGCTATCTGATGAAGCGGTTCCACTATCCTATCGCCCCCTTTGTGCTGGGGCTGCTGATCGGCAAAACCGCCGACACCGCCCTGCGGCGGGCCCTTATGCAGTACTCCGGCGACCTGCTGGGCATGGTGACCCGACCCTTCGGACTGGTCATTCTCGGCACTCTCCTCCTTTTGTGTGTGGTGGAGCTGCGCCATGGGTCTGTCCGGAAGCAGGACTAACTCTAAAAAAAGACCGGCTCGGCCTTGAGGGCCGCGCCGGTCTTTTCTTTCCGCTGTTCTCTGTTCACTCCAGCTCGTTGACGTCCATGGAGATGATCGTATGCTCCCGGCCTTCCCAGAGCTGCTTGTTGAACATCTCCACATGCTGTTCACTGTAGATGCCCGGAACACCGCCGGTATGGATAAACAGCACATGGGAGCCCGCCGGGATCTTCCCGCTCTCGATCAGATCCAGCATTCCGGTAAAGCCCTTTCCGGTATAGCAGGGATCCACAAAGAGCCCCTCCGCCCTGGCCAGGCGGTAGATCGTCTTAAAGGTGGTTTCATCGGGGATATCATAGCCGATCCCGCTGTAATCGCCCAGAAGCTCCACATCCTCCGGCTCCGCACGGATCCCCAGGTCAAAGCGTTCGCTGGTCTCGTTGATCAGCCTGGCCATATTTACATTGTTCTGCCAGGAGTAGGGGCTTACGGTGCAGCCGATCACCTTGAAGGGCGCCTTATAGTATTTTGCCCCCAGCCACAGCCCGGCATAGGTGGCATTGGAGCCGGAGCTGCACACCACATAGTCGATGTGAAGCTTCTCCTGCTCCAGCTGCTTCAGGATCTCCTCCACGCAGTCAAAATACCCCAGAACGCCTGTCGTGGTGCTGCCGCCGGCGGGCATCTCATAGACCTTCTCACCTTTGGCCTCATACATTTCAATGACCTTTTTTGCCACCGCTTTTCTCAGCTTCGCAGTCTCCTGCTTGATGATATGGGGTTCCTTTTGCCCCTTATTTTTATTGATACTGGCCATATCCATGAAGATCACATCGCAGTCCAGGATCTCATCCAAAAGCAGATTGCCGCTGAGCCTTTCCGGCGGAGTCTCCCCGTTCATATTGGCAATAATGATAGACTTCATCCCGTATTTGCAGGCCACTGCCGCGGTCTGCCGACCATGGTTGGTCTGGGTTCCGCCGAAGGTCATCAGGGCGGTGTACCCCGCATCCTTGGCCTCCTTGACCAGGTAGTCCAGCTTTCTGAGCTTGTTCCCGCCAAAGGCCATGCCGGTCAGGTCGTCCCGCTTGATGTAGACCTCTGACGGCAGCTGCGCACTCAGGTTCTCCAGCTTATACAGGGGGGTAGGCAGAATGGCGGTCTTTACCTTCTCTGGCTTCCAGTTGTTCATGATGATACCTCCTTTTTCTGTTGCGGTTCATGCGGCTCCTCTTAGATATGGCGTATGATGTCCTATGTCTATAATTATAACAAGGATACCCCCCATTGTCAACAGAAATCCTGTCTGATCTTACAAAATTCCCCCTATTTCCCCAGGTTCACCTCCATTTGATCTCCCTTTTTCTTTTTAGACATCATATTTGTCCCCAGTCTTGCTGACGTTTGGGCAAAAAGAGGGGGCCCTTTTCAGGGCCCCCGCCGTTATCCGTTTTCTCTTTTCAGCCTTCCCCACAGCGACCAGGTATTGGCGCCGGTGATCTCGATCTCCTGGAATGTCCCGATCAGGTCTTCCTCCCCCTGGGCGATCCGAACCAGGCGGTTGCCGGGGGTGCGGGCGGTGAGGGCAAAGCCCTCCTCGTCGCAGAGCCCATCCACCAGGCAGCGGAGGATCTTGCCCACATAGGCCGCATGCTTCCGGGCCGAGATGGCGTTCTGGGCATCCACCAGCCGCTGGAAATTGGCCTTTTTCTCACTCATGGGCAGGGGATCGGGCATTTTTGCCCCCGGAGTGCCCTCCCTGGGGGAGTAAATGAAGGTGAAGAGGGCGTCGTAGCCCACCTCCTCGATGAGGGACAGGGTCTCCTCAAACTCCGCTGTGGTCTCCCCGGGGAAGCCCACAATGATGTCTGAGGTGAGAACCACGTCCGGCACCTGCTGCCGGAGCCTTCTCACCTTGTCCAGGTAGGTGGCCCGGTCATAGTGGCGGTTCATAGCCTTCAACACCCGGTCGTTCCCCGCCTGGACGGGGAGATGGAACACCGGGGCGATCTTTTCGCACCAGCCCATGACCTCAAAGAGCTTCTGGGAGGCGTCCCGGGGATGGGAGGTCATAAAGCGGATGAGAAAGTCCCCGGGGATGGCGTTGATGGCCTCCAGCAGATCGGCAAAGTCGGTCTCCAGCCCCAGATCCTTGCCGTAGGAGTTCACATTCTGGCCCAGGAGGGTGATGTCCTTATACCCCTCCGCCACCAGGGCCTCCACCTCGGAGAGCACATCCTGGGGAAGCCGGGAGCGCTCCCGGCCCCGGACATAGGGCACGATGCAGTAAGTACAAAAGTTGTTGCAGCCGTACATGATGGAGACCCAGGCCTTCACCTTCCCCTGGCGCACTACGGGGATACCCTCGGCGATGGAGCCGGGCTCGTCCGTGTTTTCAAAGACCCGGCCCCTTCTGGTGAGCACCCGGTAGAGAAGCTCGGGAAATTTCCACAGGGCATGGGGGCCAAAGACAATATCCACATGACGGTAGGACTGGCGGAGCTTTTCCGCCACATGCTCCTCCTGGGCCATGCAGCCGCACAGGCAGATGATCTGGCCCGGATGCCGCCGCTTGGCATGAACCAGGGCCCCCACGTTGCCCAGCACCCGATCCTCGGCGTGCTCCCGAATGGCGCAGGTATTGATAACAATGACGTCGGCGGCGTTCTCATCGTTGGTAAAGCCGTAGCCCATGGCCCGGAGATAGCCCCGGATCCGCTCGGAATCGGCTTCGTTCTGCTGGCAGCCGTAGGTATCCACAAATGCCATATACTCCTTGGGCTGAGCGGCGAGCCGCTCGGCTATCTTCTCGCAGAAGCCCAGCTGCCGCTCTATATCGGCAGGGGAGACGCGGGTGGTTTTGGTATCCAAAAAAGCCCCTCCTTTTTGGGGTATGGGAGATCATAGGATCAGATTATATCATTTTTCCCCCGGTCTTTCAAGGGAGCTCCCCCCTTAAATCTTTTCCTCCCGCTCCAAAAGACGAACCCTCCCTGCCTTTCGCTTCCATCCCCGTTGACCTTTTTTCTTGGAAAGGATATAATAATAGGCAGAATTTTCATAGGATAGGAGGGCTTTGCCCATGCGCGCGGTGGTGACCAGGGTGAAAAATGCCCGGGTGGAAATCGACGGAAAGGTCAACGGCAAGACCGACGGGGGCTTTCTGGTGCTTTTGGGGGTGGCCGCAGACGACACCCAGGCCCAGGCCGACAGGATGGCCGACAAGGTCTGCGGTCTTCGCATTTTCGAGGATGAGAACGAGAAGATGAACCTGAATCTGGAGCAGGTGGGAGGCTCGCTGCTGGTGATCAGCCAGTTTACCCTCTTTGCCGACTGCAAATCCCGGCGGCCCGGCTTCACCGGGGCGGCCCGGCCCGATACCGCCATCCCCCTCTATGAGCGGTTCATGGCCCAATGTGAGGAGCGGGGGTTCCACGTGGAGCACGGCGAGTTTGGGGCGGATATGCAGGTTTTCTCTCAGAACGACGGCCCGGTGACCATTCTGCTGGATACGGAGGTTCTGTAATGGTTTCTTTCCGGTCAATCGACAAGGAGAATTTCTATCCCCTGCTGAAAATGGATCCGGGAGACGGAGGAAAATTTGTGGCCTCCAACGCCGTCTCCCTGGCCGAGGCGTGGCTGTACTATGAGAACCACGACACCCACCCCTTTGCCGTCTATGAGGGGGATACCCTGGTGGGCTTCATGATGGTTCACGAGGATCGCCCCAAGGGGGTTCTGTATCTGTGGCGGCTGGCCATCGCCAGGGAGCACCAGGGGAGGGGCTGCGGCACCGCGGCCCTCTCCCAATTCATCGCCCTGGCCCGGGAGAGCGGGAAATATTCCTGCATCGCCATCGGCTACATGGAGGGCAACGACCGGGCCCGCCATATCTATGAGAAGCTGGGCTTCCGCCCCACCGGGCTGGTGGAGGACGGGGAGATCATCATGCGGCTGGATCTGTGAGCCGCCCTAGGAGATTCCAAAATGGATATTAGGCACATTTATATACCCTCTGTATATACAAACTGCTATCTTTTGGTGGATGAGGACAGCGGGGCTTTGGCGGCCATTGACCCGGGGGACGATATCTCCCACACCCTGCGGCCCCTCTGTGTGGACAACGGGTGGGATCTGCGCGCTGTCTTTCTCACCCATGGTCACTATGACCATGTGGGGGGAGTGGCGGCTTTGCGGCAGGCCTTTCCCCATGTGCCCGTGTATCTCCATTCCGAGGACGCCAACAGAACTGACCAGCTCATGCCCACGGGAACCCTGGGATCCCTGACCCTCTGGCGGGAGGGGGAGGTGATCCCCCTGGGGAATTTGAAGGTCGAGATCCTCCACACCCCCGGCCACACCCGGGGGTCGGTGTGCCTGCAGTGCCGGGACGCCCTTTTCACCGGGGACACCCTCTTTTCCGGCTCCTGCGGGCGGACGGATTTTCCCGGGGGAAGCCTGGCCCAGATGGAGCAGTCCCTCCGGCGGCTGGGCCGGCTGGAGGGGGATCTCCGGGTGTTTCCGGGGCACAATGAATTTACCACTCTGGAGAGGGAGCGGGAGACCAACCCCTATCTGCGGGAGGCGATGGGTCTATGAAGCTGTGGCTTACCTCGGACAATGTGGATTGGGAGGCCGAACGCTACCATTACGCCGTGGAGCAGATGATGCTGACCCTCTTTCCCGGGGAGCGGCCGGAATATCCCGATTCTCCACCTCCCCAGAGCTTGGTTCGGGAGAAAAACGCCGCCATTTTTACCCTTCACCGGGGAAAAAAGCTGACCAACATGAGCGCCCTGGTCTTTCGGGAGAAGGGCTGGCACAATGGGGTGGTTCGGTTCCCCAGCCAGGAGCTGGACGCCCCGCCTGAGGAGGTCTACCGCACCCTTCAGCGGGCAGTAAAACAGGCCTTTTACAAGGCGAGCACCGCCCTTCTGGGCCACGACCTGCCCTGGGGCTCCCTCACCGGGGTGCGGCCGGTAAAAATCCCCGCCAAAGCCCTGCTGGAGGGGGCTACCCCCGCCCAGGCAGAGAAAGTCCTGAAAGAGACCTACCGCGTTTCCCCCCTTCGCCGAAGGCTGGCCATGGACTGCGCCTACGAGAGCATGAAGGCCACAAATAGTCTGAAGCCGGACGAGATCTCCCTCTATATTGGCATCCCCTTCTGCCCCAGCCGCTGTATCTACTGCTCCTTTGTCTCAGCCGCCGTGGAAAAGTGTCTGCCTCTGGTGGAGCCCTTTGTGGAGGGGCTTTGCCGGGAGATCGCCGCCGCGGGGGAGCTTCTGAAGGCCACGGGGCAGGTGATCCGCACCGTCTATATGGGAGGCGGCACCCCCACCACCCTGTCGGGGCCCCAGTTCCACCGGATCCTCTCCGCCATGGAGGAGCACCTGCCCCTTCAGCGCTGCACGGAGTTCACCGTGGAGGCGGGACGGCCCGACACCATCACCCCCGACAAGCTGGCGGTTTTGGTGGGACATGGGGTGGATCGGGTCTCCGTCAACCCCCAGTCCATGAACGACGCCGTTTTGGAGCGGATGGGGCGGCCCCATTCCGGGGAAGATATCCGCAGGGCCTATGGAGATGTGCGAAAGGCGGGGGGGCTTGCTGTCAACATGGATCTCATCGCGGGGCTCCCTGGGGATTCCCCCCAGGGATTTGCCCAGTCTCTCCGGGAGGTGATGGAGCTGGCGCCGGAGAATATCACCGTCCACACCCTGGCCCTGAAGAAGGGCTCCCGGCTGATGGAAAACCCGGAAGCCCTCCCCACCGACGGGGAGGTGGAGGCCATGCTCAACGCCGCCTGGGAGACCCTGCGGCAGGGGGGCTATGTCCCCTACTACCTTTACCGGCAGAAATACATGTCCGGCTCCTTTGAGAATGTGGGCTGGGCCAGACCAGGGCTTGAGAGCCTTTACAACATCGCCATGATGGAGGAGCTTCACTCCATTCTGGCCCTGGGGGGCGGGGGAGTGACCAAGCTCTACTGGCCCAAAACGGGAAAGATCGAGCGGTTTGCCAACCCAAAATTCCCCCAGGAGTACCTGCGGGACATTGACAAGCTCTGCCGGGAGAAGGGGGCGCTGGCCCCCCTTCTGCTGGAGACGAAAGGAGACTGAACCATGGCCTATCAGCTGCAGGAAATCAACCAACGGATCCGCGCAGACGCCCCTGCCTTTCTGGCCGAGTGCGACGCCCGTTACCACAGCCGGGTGGTGGCCGCCGCCGACAAGATCGTAGAGCGGATGGCCCAATCCCCCATTGTGCTGCTGTCGGGGCCCTCGGGATCAGGAAAAACCACCACGGCTCTGAAGATCGAGGCGGAGCTGGAGCGGCGGGGGGTGAACACCCACACCGTCTCCCTGGACAATTACTACAAAACCCGGGATCCCGCCACCGCCCCCAGAACCGCCGACGGGGAGTATGACCTGGAGTCCCCCCTGTGCCTGGACATGGAGCTGCTGGACGAGACCTTTACCAAGCTCAGCCGGGGGGAGGGAGTCATCATCCCCCGGTTTGAGTTTACCCGGCAGATGCGCAACGACGCCAAGGGCCGGCCCCTGCGGCTGGAAAAGAATGAGATCGCCATTTTCGAGGGCATCCACGCCCTGGGCCCCGGCATAGCCGGGCCCCATCCGGAGGCTACCCGGCTCTATATCTCCGCCCGCTCCAACGTGATGGAGGACGGGGTGGTAAAATTCAAGGGCACCTGGATGCGCCTGACGAGAAGGGCCGTCCGGGACTACAATTTCCGGGGCAGCGATGTGGCCTTCACCCTATCCATGTGGGCCAATGTCCGCCGGGGGGAAAAGCTCTATATCTCCCCCTACAAGGATACCGCCCATGTGATGGTGGATTCCTCCCTGCCCTATGAGGTATCCGTGATGAAAAATTACGCCCTGCCTCTGCTGCGGGCGGTGCCTGAGGAGAATCAAAGACGGGGGGAGCTGCTGGAGCTGATGGGCGCCTTTGACGCCTTCGAGGCCATCGATCCAGCCATGGTGGCCAGGGACTCTCTGCTTCGGGAATTCATTGGCGGGGGAGAGTATCAGGAAGAAAAATCCGTGGTGCTGTAAACGCCGCACCCGGCCCTATTTAAACAAAAGGAGAGATTCAAAATGGCAGAGTGCACCCACGACTGCTCCTCCTGTGGAGAAAACTGCGGGGAGCGCACCGAAGGCTTTGACCCCCGGGCCAAGGCCAATCCCCATTCCAACGTGAAAAAGGTCGTCGCCGTCATGTCGGGCAAGGGGGGAGTGGGCAAGAGCCTGGTCACCGCCTCCCTGGCTGCCGCCGTGCAAAAAAGCGGCAGACAGGCCGCCGTGCTGGACGCAGACATCACCGGCCCCTCCATCCCCAAGGCCTTTGGTATCCATGAGCGGGCCATGGGGGACGACCAGGGGATCTATCCCGCCGTCACCTCCACAGGGGTCAAGCTGATGAGCCTGAACCTGCTGGTGGAGAACGAGTCTGACCCCGTGGTCTGGCGGGGCGCCCTCATCGCCGGAACGGTAAAACAGTTCTGGAGCGACGTGCAGTGGGGAGACGTGGACTACATGTTTGTGGATATGCCCCCTGGGACGGGGGACGTACCCCTCACCGTATTCCAGTCTCTGCCGGTGGACGGGATCGTGGTGGTCACCTCCCCCCAGGAGCTGGTGAGCATGATCGTGGAGAAGGCGGTAAAGATGGCCGAGATGATGGACGTGCCCATCCTGGGTCTCATTGAGAACTACAGCTACTTCCAGTGTCCCGACTGCGGGAAGGAGCACAGGATCTTCGGGGAGAGCCATTTGGAGGAGATCGCCAACGCCCACAGCCTGCCGGTCCTGGCCCGGCTGCCCATAGACCCGGCCCTGGCCAGGGCCTGCGACGAGGGAAGGGTGGAGCAGCTGGAACGGAATTATCTGGAGGAAGTTGCGGGAAAGCTAAAGTGAAAAGGGAAACGTGAAAAAGCGGTTCATTTCGCAGCAATGTCTTTTTCCTTTCACAAGTTGTACTTCCAAAAAGCGGACGGTGCTTTTCTGTTGAAAGCACCGTCCGCTCATTTTTCACTTTTTCTTTTTAACTTTTCATTCCCTCCAGTGCCTCCCGCTGCTCCGCCTTTGTCCAGGGCATCTGGTGGCCGGGAAGGGCCAGGTCATAGTCCAGGGTATCCAGGAAGGAGAGGAAGGACTCCAGCCGCTCCGGGTCGTAGCTTCCCTCCAGCTCGTAGTAGTCGCCGCTCTCCCCGTCCCCCACGGCCAGGGCCTTCTCCTCGGGGAAATAGAGGAAGAGGCCGTCCCGGGAGTGGGGGGAGTCCTGGGGGATGACTTGGCAGGTGACCCCCCCCAGGTCGAGGGTCACCGGGCCGTCGATCTCCATGTCCGCCGTCACCACCCGGATCTTCTTCGGGTCGTCGTACTCCCGGCGGATGCAGTCGGCGCAGGCCTGAATGTCCTCCCCGGTGCGCAGCCGCTCCTCCATGGAGCCCTCGTCCCAGGCCCAGGTCTGGAGCCTGCGGAGCGTATCGTTGGTCTCCCGGGTCGCCAGGGTGAGGCCCTTCACCGCCCGGAGGCCGAAGGTGTGATCCCAGTGCCAGTGGGTGATGACGGTAATGTCCGGGGTGGGGTGGCCAGCCGCCTTCAGGGCGGCGTAGAAGGCCTTTACATGGGCGGGGGAGTTGCCCGCGTCCACCGCCAGGCGGAGCTTATCCCCCCGGACAAAGTAGAGGAAGGGCCGATCCCGCCCATTGAAGTCCTCCCCAGGAAAGACGTAGATCCGGTCGGTGACCTGCTCCAGCTGGGGGACGTCCTCCTCTGGGGCGGGCTCCTGGGGCTTGAACCTCTGGCTCTCGGCCACCGCCAGCTGGTCGCAGCGGTTATTGAACTCGTTATCGGCGTGGCCCTTGACCCAGTGGAGGTTCACCTGGTGCTTGGCGCACAGCTCCAGAAGCCGCTCCCACAGGTCGGGGTTCAATGCGGGCTTTTTGTCCGCCTTCACCCAGCCCTTGGCCCGCCAGGACTTGGCCCAGCCCTTCTCCAGGCCGTCAATGACATACTTGGAGTCGGAGTAGAGCTCCACCACGCAGGGCTCCCCCAGGGCCTCCAGGGCGGTGATGACCCCGGTGAGCTCCATGCGGTTATTGGTGGTGTGCTCCTCCCCGCCGGAGAGCTCCTTCTCGAACTTTCCGTACTGGAGGATGGCCCCCCAGCCCCCAGGGCCGGGGTTGCCGGAGCAGGCTCCGTCGGTGTAGATGGTGACTTGTTTCATGGTGTCGCTCCTTTGTTTTTACGGCAATACTCGCTTTCCTTGTCAGGCTCCTATCCCGCGGCGGCTCCCCTTCTTGGAGGGCCGCGGTTTTGTGCCCCACTTACAGCCCCTTTAAAATCTCCGCGCGCTTGTGCTGGTACTCCTCGGGGGTGAGGAGGCCGGCTTCCCGGAGGGTCTCCAGCTGCTCCAGGCGGCTCCGATCCACAGGCTCCGGGGGCGGGGACTGCGGCCTTTTCCTTCGGGGGGCGGCGCGAAGCTCCCGGCCTGCCCTGTCCATGGCCGCCAGGCCCGCCCCGGCCAGGATTGCCCCCAGAATGGTGGGGAGGGGACGTCCCATAACGGCGGCGGCAATGAGGAGGATCAAACCTACAACGGCCATGGGAACACCGACCGCCAGCAGCTTCAGGGCGGCGGAACGGCCCAGAGCCGCAGGGGACTTTTCTTCCTTTCCAGGAGATTTTTTTGTGGTTTTTTCAGGTGTCCGGCGCTTTTTTCGCTCGTTTAAAGGGACATAGACCCCGAAAAATCCCACGGCCACGATGAGGATAAAGAGGTAGTAGGCCTGGCTGGAGAGAGTGCCCAGGGTGGAGAGGAGCAGGCTGCCCATATCAGGTCTCCTCCGGGGCTCCGGTCTCCGGGACAGGGTCGGGCTCCTCGGTTTCCTCCTCGTGGTCGGTGCGGGCGATGGAGATGACCTTCACGCCCTCATCCAGGTTCATCAGCTTTACGCCCTGGGCGCCACGGCTGTAACAGCTGATCCCGTTACAGGCCATGCGGATGATAACGCCGGCGTCATTGATCACCAGCACATCGTCGTTGTCGCTGACCACCTTCAGCCCCACCAGGGCTCCGGTCTTATCGGTACAGTTATAACCCTTCAGGCCGTAGCCTCCCCGCTTCTGGGGGCCGTCGCCCCGGATGTACTCGTCCATCTCGGTGCGCTTGCCGTAACCGTTCTCGGTGACCATGAGCACATAGTGCTCCCGCTTGGCCCGGGCGGCCCCCACCACATAGTCCCCCTGGCGCAGGCGGATGCCCATGACGCCGCAGGCGTCCCGGCCCATACAGCGCACGTCGGTCTCCTTAAAGCAGATGCTCATACCCTCGTGGGTGGCCAGAAGGATGGCCTGCTCCCCGTCGGTCTCCCGGACGGCGATGTGATCGTCGTCGGGATCCAGGGTGATACAGCGGATGCCCGCCTTCCGGGCGGTGAAGATGGAGGAGAGCTGGATCCGCTTCACCGTGCCCTTCCGGGTAACCATCATCAGGTAT
>JAAWBD010000017.1 GCA_022792495.1 Oscillospiraceae bacterium | reverse complement strand
CGAACAGGCCGTCGCCGGAGCCGCCGGCCACCTGATAGAACACGTCCACGTTGTTGTTCCGGTTCTGATCCAGGCACAGAGTCTTCATCAGGGCGGGATCGGCCCAGGAGCCGCAGGCGGCGGTGATCACGGAGCAGTTGGGATCATAGTCCTTGGCGCCGTTGATGAAGCCGGTGACGAAGTCGTTGATAACGGGGTTGATCTGGCCCACGTTGACGGCCACAGAGTGGTTCTTGCTCATGCCGGCGGCCATCATGCCCACCAGGTAGGAGCCCTCGTTCTGGGCGTAGAAGATGGAGGACATGTTCTCGGGCAGGTCGGTGCGCAGGTCGTCGAACACCAGGAACTTCACGTCGGGATAGTCCGCGGTCAGGGGCAGGTAGTAGTCGCCCTGGCCGGAAGCGCCCACGATGTACTCATAGCCCTGGTCGATGAGATCCAGATAGATGTCGGTCCACTTGTCGGCCTTGGAGTCGTCGCCGATCTCCACGGTCTTGACCTCCCAGCCCTCGGCCCGGAGGATCTCCATGCCGGCCTCGCCGGAGTCGTTGAAGGACTTGTCGCCCAGGTTGGAGCAGCAGTAAGCGATTTTACCCTTGCTGGCGGTATCGCCGCCGTTGTTGCCGCCGGTGGGGTTCTCCTCCTTCTTGCCGCAGGCGGCCAGGGACAGAACCATGGTGGATGCGAGCAGGACACTGATCAGCTTCTTGTTCATTGTTTTCCACTCCTTTTGTTATTTTGAACAACCTTTCCCACAGGAAAGGGAAGTTCCGAAAATTGGTTGGGCCTCCGCCCAAGCCCGTTTCCCCCTTGAGGGAAACAGCGTCCCGTCAAAGCCGGGACGGACAAGAGCGACTCCCAAAGCCCGCCCTCCTCCGCCAAAGGGGGCTGCGCGCCCTCCCCGGCTTTTCATTTTGCGCTTTTCACTTCCTCGTGCCGGGTCAGATCCCGGATCCATCTCATGCCCAGAACTCTCCAGATCCCCACCAGGGCCTCCAGGGCGATGATGGCCTTCAGGATGGCCACCACCGCCACCGGCGGAAGCTTCCAGACAAAGGCGCCCAAGGCCGCCAGAGGGATGCAGATCATCCACATGATAACGATGTCCGAGTAAAATCCGGTCTTTCCGTCTCCGCCGGCCCGGAGTATGCCTACCATACCCACCATCTCCACCAGGGAGAAGGGCCAGATCAGGGCCAGCACCACCATGAACTGCCGGGCGTATCCCACCGCCTCGGGCTCCAGCCTGTAGAGGGAGAGAAAACCTCCCCGGCTGGCCAGGGTGATCCCCCCCAGAAGGAACCCAAGTCCGATCCCCATCAGTATCATGGTCTGGGCCTGCCGCTTCACCTCGTCCCGCCGTCCCATGCCGATGGTCTTGCTGATGGTGACGCTGCAGGCGTTGAGGAAGCCGTGGCCCAAGCTGGCGCAGAGGTTGTAGAATACCATAGCCACATTGTACCCCGCCACCACGCTGGTGCCCAGCTGCCCGGTGATCATGCTCCCGGTGCTGGTGCCCAGGGACCAGACGATCTCATGGGCCACGATGGGGGCGCTGACCCGCAGCAGATCCCGGCCCAGCTCCCGGTCATGCCGTCTCAAAAAGGACAGCCGGAAGCCGATCCTCTTCTCAAATTTCAGCAGGTAGGCCCCGCAGATGGCCAGCTCCAGAAACCGGGCCGCCACCGTGCCCACGGCCACCCCCGTGATCCCCAGCCTGGGGAACCCGAAGGCCCCGAAGAGCAGGGCATAGTCCAGAAAAATGTTCACCGAATAGGAGATAAGGTTGGTCACCAGTACGATCCGAACCTTCTCCACCCCCCGGCATCCCCCGAAGATCATCACGCTCAGGGCGCAGGGCAGATACATCACCGCCACCTTGCGCAGGTAGGAGGCACTGAGAGCCAGGGCCTCCGGATCCTTCAGGTAGATCCGCATCACCAGCTCCGGGGCGGCCATCACCACCAGGGTGAAGCCCAGTCCAAAGAGGGCTGCTGCCCGCAGTCCCGTGGCCAGCACGGTGCGGATGGCCTCCATATTCCGCTGGCCCCAGTACTGGGCCACCAGTACGCAGCACCCGATGGCAAAGCCGTTGCACACGGTGTAGTAGACGAAAAATACCTGATCCACCTGGCTCACCGCCGTCATCTGCAGCTGGTCGATGCTCCCCAGCAGGATACTGTTCACCGTATCCACGCTGAGCCGCAGCAGCTGCTGGAGCACCAGGGGGAAGGTCAGGGAAAAAAGACCGGCGTAAAAGCTCCGGTCTCGGATGAGGAGGCCGGTTTTCATTTCTCCAGGGCGCTCCTGGAGATGGCCTCCACCAGCCACCTGCGGAACATGGGTACGTCAATGTCCAGGGCCACCGCCGCGTTGGGGGCCTTCCCCGTGCGCCCGCCCTGATCCACAAAGGTATACCCCATGGTGTAGGGGTGGCTGAACTCCACGTCGATGAAGCAGTCCTTGCATACAAGGCACTCCGGGCACAGAGCCGCGGCCAGGGCCAGGGCGTCGTGCATCACCAGATCCTCGCCCCCCTCGTCCCGGCGGACGACCATAAAGTCCAGCAGGTCAGCGGTGAGGTTGGCGGCCTTGGTGCCGGCCTGGCGCAGAAGGGCGATGTCCTCCTCGGTCATAACGGCCTTCAGGGTCACATCCAGCCCTACCATGGTCATGGGGATGCCGCTCTGGGTCACGATGTGGGCGGCCAGGGCGTCGGCCCAGATGTTGAACTCCGCCGTGGGCAGCACGTTGCCCCCCAGGGCGGCACCCCCCATGAACCAGATGCGCTTGATCAGCCCGGCCAGATCCAGGTGGTTGCACAGGGCGATGGCGATGTTGGTCATGGGTCCGATCACCAGCAGCTCCAGCTCGCCCTTGCACTTCACCGCCGTGTCATAGATGACCTGGTCGGCTACCCGGGGGTCAAAGGCCCTCTGGGCGGTGGGCAGCTGGATGGTGCCCAGCCCCTTCTCGCCGTGGCACTCGGCCCCGCCCTCGGCGTTGATCCCGCCGCCCTGCAGGGCCCGCACCGCCCCCCGGGCCACAGGGATGTCCTTGCCCAGGTACTCCATCAGATCCAGGTTGTTCCGGCTGGTGTACACCTCCGCCACGTTGCCGTTGACCGAGGTGATGGCCTGAATATCGATCTGGGGGCTGTACAGCGCCGCCATAATGGCGATGGCGTCGTCGGTCCCCGTATCGCAGTCGATCAGGAAAGGTCTCTTTTCCATACTCCCAAAATCCTTTACAAAAAATTTCCCGGCAAGTTGTACTCAAACGTACACCCTTTTCCCTCTTCGCGCCCTTCTTATCAGGCCCAAAGGGGTCAGGCTGCGAAGCGTGCTGGACACAAAAGCCTTAAGCCCTCCGATTCCGCAAAACGTCCGCCGGGGCGGTGGGACTTGCCCTTCTGGCCGTTTCGCTCCACTCCGGTCTTAATTCTTTTGCAGCCCGCTTCTCCGCCCTTCTGGGCTGTCAAGCTCCGAACAGG
>JAAWBD010000016.1 GCA_022792495.1 Oscillospiraceae bacterium | reverse complement strand
TTCATTTTCGTACTTCCTCCTGTCGGCGCCGGCTCCGCGCTTTTTCTCTCAGCCGGCGGCGCCATGCGATATCCTGTTTATTGTATCAGGGATAGCTTCATTTTTCCAGTCTTTTTTCCAGATTTTCCGGAACTTTTTCTCATTCCCCCTCCGGCAGTACCTTTCGGGGGCAAAAATGGAGATAATCTCCGGCGATCAGGTGGTATTCCACACTTCCCCGCGCCCCTTCCCGCACCAGCCGGTGACTTCCACCATGGAGATGTCCATAATAGCAGGCGGAAACCTGGTAGCTCTCCAGCAGATCTACGATCTCCTGACAGACATATCCCTCATAGAAGGGCGGATAATGGAGAAAACAGATCTTCTCCCGTTCTCCCGCCGCCTGCAGGGAGGTCTCCAGCCGGAGCAGCTCCCGCTTGAATACCTTCTCGTTGTGACCGTCAGCCTCCTCCTCAAAGAACCAACCCCGGGTACCGCAGAGAGCCACCTCTCCATACAGCTGGCAGTTATTGTGGAGCAGAGAAAAATTGTTCAGCCCCTGTCCGGCCCAAAAGGTCAGCATCTTATTGGCTGTCGTCCACCAATAATCATGGTTTCCTTTCACCAAAATCTTTTTCCCTGGAAAAAGATCCTCCAGAAACCGAAAATCAGGCAGGGCCTCCTCCAGGCTCATGCCCCAGGACAGGTCGCCGCAGAACACCACCGTATCCTCGGCGGTCAACCCGGCAAACCCTGCGCGCAGTTTATCCACATACCCCTCCCAGGCCCCGCCGAAGGCGTCCATCGGCTTGTCACAGCCCAGGGAAAGGTGGGGATCTCCTATGGCATACAAGGCCATTCAGCCGCCCCCTTTCTATTTGCTATCTATGAATGTGCCGCCCAGGATCCTCTGCAGGCCTATCCTTGCCTCCCGCTCCGGAAGCCAAAAGCCAAGAAGGCTCAGCAAAGGAAAAAGGCATATCAGCCCCCATATCCCTATCACGCTGAATATGTTTTTTGTTCCTTCCAGCCTAAGCACAGGATAGGATATACGCATTATACCGCTGATCCAAATAAGCCAACCGACCAGAACAAAACCGGGAGCCTTGGCCTTCACCTTCAGCCTTGACCCGGTCTCTCCCCCCTCCAATTCACACTTCCAGATGGGACGAAAGGAGTTTCGACTGAATTGTGAGGTTGGCCAAAGAACAAAACTCCCCTCCTCTTTTACAGTGATCCTGTCAAACAGAGGCGCCAAATCAAAGCCTCCGTCCCCTCGCTGTCTGTGCAGCTTCCCAACATGATCCCGAAGAATTCCTATCACAAACTCCGGTTTCAAATTTGTTTGCAGACAGAACCGTTCTCCAAAGAGTCCCTTCATCCCCACCATCCCCATGCCTTTAGATAAAAAAGATGGTCACCCCAGCATCTCCCGCACCTTTTTCACCATATTCTCCTTCTCTGTCACATCGGTAAAGCGAATCTTCTTTCCGGCCAATCCCGCCAGCGGGGTAGGCGGAGCGATCCCGGTAAGCTGAGAGAGCTGGTCGATCCCCTTAAGCCCTTGCTCCGGAGCCTTGACCCCCAGGCTCTCCATAACGGCAGGACAGAACTTGAAGGGGCTGGCGGTGGATACCACTATGGCAGACATCTCATCCCCTGTTTTGGCCCGGTATTGCTCCAAAGCATCCATGGCTACAGCAGTGTGGGGATCCATCAGATACCGTTTCTCCCTCCACAGCCGGCCGATAATGGCCTTGCCCTGCTCGTCGTCACAGCAGGCCGCAGAAAAATCCCGATCCAGACGTTTTTTCACACTCTCCTCAATCTCATACCGGCCTGTTCGGGACAGCTTCTCCATATACTTTCGCACCTTATCCGCATCTCCGTAGGTATAGAGGTGCAGAAGCCGCTCCAGGTTGGAGGAGATCAGGATATCCATGGATGGAGAGGTAGTATTGTAGAAGGCCCGGTTCCTGTCATAGACCCCCGTCTTGATAAAGTCGGTGAGCACATTGTTCCGGTTGGAGGCGCATATGAGCCGATTGATGGGCACTCCCATCTGCTTGGCATAGTATGCCGCCAGAATGTTGCCGAAGTTACCGGTGGGAACACAGACGTTGATCCTCTCTCCCCTCACCACCGTTCCTGCCTTAAGAAGGTCGCAGTACGCAGAGACATAGTAGACGATTTGGGGCAGTACCCGTCCCCAGTTGATGGAGTTGGCCGAGGACAGAAAGGCGTCCCGCTCCGCCATCTCCGCACGGAGAGACGGGTCAGAGAAGATGGCCTTCACCCCGGTCTGGGCATCGTCAAAGTTGCCCACCACCGAGCAGACCCCCACATTGGCCCCCTCCTGAGTGGTCATCTGGAGCTGCTGTACCTCAGAGACCCCGTCCTTCGGGTAAAACACCAGGATCCGGGTACCGGGCACATCCTTAAATCCTTCCAGGGCTCCCTTTCCCGTGTCTCCGGAGGTCGCCACCAAAATGCAGGCCGTCTTGGTCTCCCCCTCCTTCCGCAGTGCGGCGGTGAGAAGATGGGGGAGCATCTGCAGGGCCATATCTTTAAATGCACAGGTGGGGCCGTGCCACAGCTCCAGCACATGGGTATTCTCATCCAGGCTGCGGACCGGGGCCACCGCCGGGTCGTCAAACTTCCCGCCGCCATAGGCTTTAGCGCTGAAGCCCGTGAGCTCAGAGGCGGAGTAGCCGTCCAGGTACATATTCATAATGTAGACCGCCCGCTGCTGGTAGGTCATGTTCTTCAGTGTCTCCAGGGCGCTCCCGGCCAGGGAGGGGATGGCCTCCGGGGTATAAAGCCCCCCATCGGGAGCAAGACCGTACGCGATGGCTCCCGATACCGTGGTTTTCTGCAATCTGTCTCTGGTACTTACATAGTACATACTTCTCTCACGACCCTCATCAAATTATTGTAAAACAAACCATCCACCCGCTCCTCGGGGTAATTCATCTGCAAAAGCCTGTCAGCCAGCTTATATAGATCCTGGATCCCGACGATCCCGGCAGGGGGACGGGATATTCCGTCCCAATCCCCGCCCAGGCTCACATTCTCCTCCCCGCCCAGGCTGAACCAGTGCTCCACATGGGAGACAAGGGTATCCACGGTAGGTGATCCCCCCAGGAACTCATTACACATATTGAGTCCGGCCACCCCATGATTCCCTATTATGGCAGTAAATTGCTCATCGGTCAAGTTTCTTGGATGAGAACACAGCCTTCTGCTGTTGGAATGGCTGGCAAAGACAGGCTTTTCCGCCAGCTCCATCACATCCCAGAAGCCGGGATC
>JAAWBD010000015.1 GCA_022792495.1 Oscillospiraceae bacterium | reverse complement strand
GCCTGGAGCTGGTGGCTTGTGGCGGCGGGGCTTCTTATGGCCCTGTACGAGGGCTTTTGGCTCCGGTATTTCCTGGGTGGGTATACCTTGGAAGACTTTTACGGTCCCTTCTGCGGTGTGCCTGTGGCGGGAGCGACCCTGCCGGTGCTGGCCGTGCTCTGCCTGGGCTTCTATGGAAAATACCTGTGGCTGATCCTGGCCGCCGTGTCTTTGGGGATAGGACACATCGGGATCCATCTCCAACATAAGAGGGAAGTTGATTTGGAGAAAATCAAGGAAAATAATCCTTGACAAGAGAGAGGGAGACTGTTATACTAGCTAAGCACAATAAAGTAGGAACGGTTTCGTCCTCACCTCCCGCCACAGGCGAAGGGGTCAACATGGAAAGCACCCGCCGCGATGCGGCGTTGTTGTGTCCTGTTGCGGAGCCGTTTTTCGGCTCCGTTTTTATGTGCCGTGTGTGTTGAAGGAGGTGCGTTTCTATCAGCAGTAAAGAGAAGGGACATCAGATCAACGAGGACATCCGCGATAAAGAGGTTCGCCTGGTTTCCGCTGATGGTGAGCAGCTGGGCATTATGACAGCCCAGGAGGCTCTTAGTAAGGCGGAGGAGGCCAATCTTGACCTGGTGAAGATCTCACCCAATGCCGTTCCCCCGGTGTGCAAGCTTATGGACTACGGAAAGTTCAAGTTTGAGCAGACCAAGCGGGAGAAGGAAGCCAAGAAGAACCAGCGGGTGGTGGAGATCAAGGAAGTCCGTATGTCTCCCAGCATTGACGTCAACGACTTCAATGTGAAGCTCCGCAACGCCCAGAAATTCCTGGCCGACGGGGATCGGGTGAAGGTAACGGTTCGGTTCCGGGGCCGGGAGATGGCCCATACAGAGATTGGCCGGGAGCTGTTGCTGAAGTTTGCCGAGCAGTGCGCCGAGGTGGCCTCTATGGATAAGGAGCCCAAGCTGGACGGGCGGCATATGTCCATATTCCTGGCCTCTAAGGTGGCTAAAGAGAACAAAAAGTAAGACATTTTATGATAAAGGAGAAATTAACATGCCGAAACTCAAGACCCATACCGGGGCGAAGAAGAGATTCAACCTGACCAAGACCGGCAAGGTCAAGCGGGCTCACGCCTTCAAGTCCCATCTGCTCAACGGCCACGGTAAGGACACCAAGCGGAAGAGAGGCCTCCGCAAGGGCGCTTACGCTGATGTGACCAACGCGGACACCATCAAGCGCATGATCCCCTACAAATAAATTCAACTGTTTACTCAGATATAGGAGGTTTCAAATACTATGGCAAGAGTGAAAGGCGCGATGATGACGCGCAAGCGCAGAAATAAGGTTCTGAAGCTGGCCAAGGGTTACTGGGGGGCCAAGAGCAAGCACTTCAAGATGGCCAACGAGCAGGTGATGAAGTCCCTGAAGTACGCTTACGTAGGCCGCCGTCTGAAGAAGCGTGATTTCCGCTCCCTGTGGATCACCCGGATCTCCGCCGGGTGCAAGATGAACGGGATGAACTATTCCACCTTCGTGAACGGCCTGAAGAAGGCTGGGGTGACCATCAACCGGAAGATGCTGGCCGAGATGGCCGTCAACGACAAGGCCGCTTTCACCCAGCTCACCGAGCTGGCCAAGAAGGCCCGGGGTTGATCAAAAGAAAGAAGGACGGTTCCCACTGGGAACCGTCCTTTTCCTATATACCGGTCATTTTGTCGTTTTGCTTATAGCGGCAGAGATACCTCCAACGGTAAGCCCTGCGACCAAGGAGAGCACGGTCTTTAGGACGGCCATATGCTGGATACTGGTAAGAAAGTATGTCCACGGATCAGCGGCTAATTTGATTTTGAAGGCAGGGATCAGATAACAGCAGACCAGATAGGTCAAGACGAAGGTGACGAGAAACAGAATTGCAGGCAGACCAGCCTTTTTCATATGGATTCCCCCTGTAAAAATTTTATTTATAGAAGCTTTTTAAGTATTATATCATATATATAATGTTCGATGTCGGATTTTAAAAAAATTTTAAAAAAGGCTTGACATTGCCGTAACGTCATGGCTTATACTCCTTTTGTCAGGAGGGATAGAAAATGGAATACACCGTCAAAGGCTTGGCGGAGCTGTCCGGTGTCACCCCTCGGGCTCTGAGGTGGTACGACAGACTGGGGCTTTTGAAGCCGGGAAGGACTACGGAGGCGGGTTATAGGCTCTACAGTCCGGCGGAGGTGGATCGGCTTCAGCAGATTCTGTTTTACCGGGAGCTGGGACTGCCTCTTGTGGAAATCAAGGATATCCTGGACGCGCCTGATTTCGACCGTCAGGGGGCGCTGCAGAGCCACCTGCGGATCTTGCGGCAGCGGAAGGAGCGACTTGATTTGCTGATCGGAACGGTGGAGCACACCCTTCTGAAGGAGAAAGGAGAGATCGTTATGAGCGATAAAGAAAAATTTGAAGGCCTCAAAAGAGAATTGACGGAGAAAAATGACCGCCTCTACGGTAGGGAGGCTCGGGAACAGTACGGGGCGGAGTCGGTGGATTCGGCTCAAAGGAATCTGATGGGTCTGTCCCCTGAAGGGTTTCAGGGTTGGCAGGAGCTGGATCAAAGACTGCGGAAGGGGCTGTGTGATGCGGTGCGTGGGGGCAAGGATCCCGCCGGAGCGGAAGGGGAGATGCTGGCCCGGCTGCACCGGGAATGGTTGACGATCCTGATGCCTGACTGTGATGACGCCAGACAGAGGGGAATCGCAGAGCTTTATGTGATGGACGAACGTTTTACAGCTTACTATGATGGAGAGACCTCCGGTTGTGCCCAGTTTCTTCGGGACGCGGTGGAGGCCTATACCAGGGGAGAGGGATAAACTCAGATACGTCCCACTGTTCAGGAAGGGCCGCCGGGCGAAAAGCAATTGCATTTCGCCCGGCGTTGCCTTATAATGGTTTGGTTGAAATAAAAGAGACCTTCGGGAGGGGAAGGAATGGGGAAGCTGAGTATAGCCTTGCTGCAGATATCTCCCTGCGGTACGCTGGAGGATAATTGGAAAAAGGGTATGGAGTGCTGCAGAAAAGCCGCAGAGATGGGGGCGGATATTGCCCTGTTTCCTGAAATGTGGAGCAACGGATATGATATCTACAGCCGTCCGGCAGAGGAATGGACGGCCCAGGCTATCCCTGCCGGGGGTGAGTTTGTAAACAGCTTTGGCTCCCTGGCGGAGGATCTTCATATGGCTATCGGGATCACCCTGTTGGAGCGGTATATGGAAGGGGTTCGGAATACGCTGGTTCTGTTTGACCGCTTTGGGGAGAGACAGCTTACCTATGCCAAGATCCATACCTGTGATTTTGGGGCGGAGCGAGCGCTACTGCCGGGGGAGGATTTTCCTGTCACGACATTGGATACGGCCTGCGGAAAGGTGAAGATAGGGGCCATGATCTGTTACGACCGCGAGTTTCCAGAAAGCGCCAGGATACTGATGCTGAAGGGGGCGGAGCTGATCCTTGTTCCAAACGCTTGCCCCATGGAGCTCAACCGGCTTTCCCAGCTTCGTGCCAGGGCCTTTGAGAATATGGTGGCTATCGCCACCTGCAACTATCCCTCTTGTGTGCCGGATTGTAATGGCGGCTCCAGCATCTTTGACGGAGTGGCCTATCTGCCTGGTCAGGAGGCCTCACGGGATTGCTGTATTTTACAGGCAGGGGAGGAGGAAGGGATCTTCCTTGCCCAGCTTGATTTGGAACTGCTTTGGGAATATCGAAAAAGGGAAGTGCACGGAAACGCCTATCGGCGGCCGCTGAAGTATGGACTTCTTCTTGACACGCAGATCAGGGAACCCTTCCTTCGGAAAGACCGTCGGGAGTAAAATATGCAAAGAGGGAAAGCTTATGCCGCAAAATGATTTTTCGCAGGGAAAGGTGTCAAGGAATATCCTATCTATGGCCCTCCCCATGACCCTGGCCCAACTGATCAATATCCTGTACAATATTGTGGATCGGGTCTATCTGGGCCATCTGGAGGGAGTAGGACGAATGTCCATCACCGGCCTGGGTCTGTGCTTGCCGGTCATCTCAATCCTCATTGGGTTTGCCAACCTTTGCGGTATGGGGGGCGGGCCTCTTTGTTCCATCTACCGGGGGAAGGGAGAACCCGAGGAAGCAGAGCGTGTGATGGGGAATTCCTTTACTCTTCTTTTGATCTTTGGGACGATCCTGACCGTGGTCGGACTGATCTTTCGCCGGCCCATTTTGTACCTGTTCGGAGCCAGTAACGCTACCTTTCCCTATGCGGAGGCCTACCTCTCCATCTATCTCTGCGGCACAGTATTTGTGATGATCGGCTTGGGGATGAACCCTTTCATCAATGCCCAGGGCTTTGGACGGATGGGAATGATGACGGTGGCCCTTGGGGCGGTGGTAAATCTGATTCTGGATCCTGTCTTTATTTTTGGCTTCCACATGGGAGTCCGGGGGGCAGCAATCGCCACGGTACTGTCTCAGGGATGCTCCGCCGCTTGGGTGTTGGGGTTTTTGACCAGCCGAAAGGCTATCCTTCGTCTCCGGCGGGAGTCTCTGCCTCTGCATTGGAGCAGGGTGCGGCGTATTCTGGCGCTGGGAGCCTCCGGCTTTGTTATGGCGCTGACCAACTCCCTGGTGCAGATCCTGTGCAACGCTACCCTTCAACGAACCGGGGGGGATCTCTATGTGGGGGTGATGACGGTCATCAACTCCGTACGGGAGGTCATCACCATGCCGGTAATGGGGCTTACCAACGGGTGCCAGCCGGTGCTGGGCTATAACTATGGCGCGGGGCTGTATAAGCGGGTCAGAGAGGGGATCCGATTTACTACGGTGGTGACTATGGCCTACTCAGTAGCGGTTTGGGGCGTGGTAATGGCTATTCCCCATATCTTTATCCATATTTTCAATAGTGAACAGGAGCTGCTGACCGCGGGGATCCCCGCCTTCCGTATC
Source organism: Oscillospiraceae bacterium (assembly GCA_022792495.1). Lineage (GTDB taxonomy): Bacteria > Bacillota > Clostridia > Oscillospirales > Oscillospiraceae > Vermiculatibacterium. Next base: position 39,608 of record JAAWBD010000015.1, on the reverse strand, counting down.
TATTTTGCTACCTTTTTCTGCATGGCCTTCCAGTTTATCGGCCAGTCGGTGTTTGTGGGGCTGAACCGCTCCAAGAGCGCGGTGTTCTTTTCCCTGCTCCGAAAGGCCTTTATTGTGGCACCTCTAACTCTGCTTCTGCCTGCTCTTGGCTGGGGAGTGGACGGGGTGTTCTGGGCGGAGCCTATCTCGAATGTTTTGGGAGGATTATCCTGTTTTCTGGCCATGTGGCTTACGGTATACTTACCCTTGGGGCATAAAACAGAAGAGATCCATTGAGAAAAAAAGCTCCCCTTTGTGGGGAGCTTTTTCAAAAAAATTTTTTGCTTTGAGATATTTAGGCAGCCTAATGGATATTCTCAGTGAAAGCGCTTTTCAAGACCCATGAAAGGGGGTTCCCCCATGACCGATGAAGCATTTGAACAGGCTGTTCGAGAACATGCCAACACCATCTTTCGGGTGGCCTGCCACGCGCTAAAGGATCGGCAGGAGGCAGAGGACGTGACCCAAACTGTTCTGCTGCGGCTCTATCAATATGGTGGAGAGTTCCAAAACGGAGAACATTTGAAGCATTGGCTTCTTCGGGTCGCGGTGAATGAGAGCCGGAAGATCCTGCGCTCCCCTTGGAAGAAACGTTCGGTGCCCCTGGAGGATTGGGATGCCGTATCGGAGGGGCCGGAGGAGCAGGGGATCCTGGAGGCGGTGATGGCTTTGGACGGGAAATATCGCCTTCCGGTATATCTTTATTATTATGAGGATTGCTCCGTTCAGGAGGTGGCCGCCGCCCTGGGGATCAATCCGTCCACCGTACAGACCAGACTCCAGAGAGCCAGGGAAAAGCTGAGACGCATCTTGAGTGAAGAGAGGAAGGAGGCGATCCCCTATGTTCGACCCCAAAACATACCGTGACCTTTGTGACAGGCTGATCCTGGATACAGAAAAAATTGAGGAGATGATCGTAATGACTGAGAATCAGAATAAGAAAACCACAAGCCATCGTCCGATCCGGGTGGCGCTGATCGCCGCTGCACTGGCGGCCGCCCTTGGTGTCACCGCCAGCGCGGCGGAGCTTCCTGCGGTGAAGGAGTTCTTCGCCACCTTCTTTGTGACCGTGACCACCAGCAAAGATGTGGCCGCCGGACTCAATCTTCCCAGCGTGACTATGGAGGAGCGGGATGGACGCTCCGTCCTCACCATCAATGGAGAGGAGACCGACATCACCGAAGCCATGGCTCTGGATGGCGGCTATCACTACCAGGGGGATGGCTTTGAGGTACAGGTGGATGAAAGGGGAGTAGCTGTCATTACCGCCCATGGCAACGACGGAACCATTGTAAGCTATTCCACGGAAGCTTTGAGTGAAGGCGGAAATACGGTCTACAATGTTACCACCGACGGTCAGCCTACCTACGGCGACTACAATGTTGTTGTCGGAGGGGAAGGGATGGAGGCCCCGGTGAGCGGGGATGAGGATACCGAAAGGCTCACTTCCTACGAGATCGTTGCGGGTAAAAACGGCTCTGTCCTTGTCAGTCCTATCGACTGAAAGCGAGCCCAGATGAGAAAAGCCGCCCTGGAAACGGGGCGGTTTTTCTTGCTCTTATCGGGGGAAAATGGTATACTGAAATTTGAAATTTTATGTCCCGATTTTGGGAGGTACTTCTATGAAGCTGATGGTGATCGACGGCAATTCCATTTTGAACCGGGCCTTTTATGGCGTCCATCCCCTGTCTACCCGGGATGGTACCCCCACCAATGCAGTATTTGGATTTCTCAATATCCTTTTCAAGCTGCTGGATGAGGAGAAGCCGGAGGGGCTCTGTGTCACTTTCGATGTAAAGGCTCCTACCTTTCGCCACAAGTCCTATGAGGACTATAAGGCCCAGCGAAAGCCCATGCCTGAGGATTTGGCCAAGCAGCTTCCTTTGATTCGGGAGGTTTTGGATGCCATGAACATTCCCCGCTATGAGCTGGAGGGATGGGAGGCTGACGACCTGATCGGCACCATTGCCCGGCTGGACGAGGAGGCGGGATGGGAAACCGTGGTGGTAACGGGGGACAAGGATTCCCTTCAGCTTATTGACGACCAGGTGACAGTGAAGCTGGTCACCACCCGGATGGGTCAGACCACCACCCGAAATATGACCCCCGAAACCTTTCGGGAGGAGTACGGCTTTGCGCCTATCCATATCATTGATTTAAAGGCCCTTATGGGGGACAGCAGCGACAATATCCCGGGAGTAAAGGGAGTTGGAGAAAAAACAGCCATGGGGCTGATCCAGCTTTATGGCTCCATCGACCATCTTTATGACCATATGCCGGATATCTGTCAGGCCCCTGACACCCCCGCAAAGCCCGGGGTGGTAAAAAAGCTGACCGAGGGAAAGGCTGACGCCTATATGTCCTATAACCTTGCCACCATTCGGAGGGATGCCCCAATCCAGTTCCAGCCCGGAGACGCCATCCGCAAGCCTGTGAAGGAGGGAGCGCTATACGAGCTGTGCCTTCGATTGGAGTTTGCAAAGCTTATTGAGCGGCTGGGGTTAAAGGGAAATAAGGGGGAAGCGGGTGCGGAGGAGAACGCTCCTTCCGGAAATATGGTGAGAGAAGTGGTAACCGAAACTGCCCGGATGGAGGAGCTTTTGGCCTTCTATCGGTCGGCCCCCTGGGTCGGGGTACTGGCCGCACCTGGCTTTTCCGCTGTAGCGGTGGGGTGCTGGGAATCGGAGCGGGATTTCCGAACCGCCATCTTTTACCCTGACAATCTGGAGGATTTCAGTCGCTTTTTGCGGGAACTCTTTTCAACTGGCATCAAAAAGGTATCTCATGGGATCAAGAATCTAATGAATTCCTTGCTGGGGGAGGGACTTTCCACCGAGGGCTTCCTTTTTGATACGGAGCTTGCCGCATATCTCCTGGCCCCCACAGACGGAAGCTATGATCTGGATAAGCTAGGTATGGCCCGGTTTCATCAGGAGTATCCCAAGGCAAAGGCCTATCTGGCGCCGGAGGCTTTTGCTCCGCTTCTTGACCGGACGGAGGGGGAGAGTGCTCTGTCCGCTCATTGTATGCTGATATGTACCCTGTGGGAAGCTATGGCGGCGCAGCTGAAGGAATTGGGTTTGGAGACGGTGTACTATGAGATCGAACTGCCCCTCTGCCCAGTGCTGGCCGGGATGGAGCGGGAGGGAGTCCTGGTGGATCGCAAGGCGCTGGCTCACTTTGGAGAGCTACTGGAGGAGCGGCTCCGTCTGGATGAGGTCGGAATCTATGAACTGGCGGGGGAGACCTTCAATATCAACTCTACCCAGCAGCTGGGGCGTATCCTTTTTGACCCGGATAAGCTGGGGCTTCCCCCGGTGAAAAAGACAAAGACAGGCTATTCCACCAATGTGGAGGTATTGGAAAAGCTCCGGGGTCAGCATGATATCATTGACCTTATTTTGGAATACCGACAGTATGCCAAGCTGAAATCCACTTATGTGGACGGTCTGATCAAGGTGATCGATGAGGATGGACGGATCCGCACCTCCTTCCAAAATACGATCACCGCCACTGGGCGGCTCTCCTCCACAGAGCCCAATCTGCAGAACATTCCCGTCCGAACGGAGCTGGGGGCTAAGCTGCGGGATATGTTTGTGGCCGCCCCCGGGCATATGCTGGTGGACGCCGATTACTCTCAGATCGAGCTTCGGCTCCTGGCCCACATCGCCGACGATAAAACCATGCAGGAGGCATTTCTGGGTGGGGAGGATATTCATACCGCGACGGCCTCCCAGGTTTTTGGCGTTCCCACCGAAGAGGTGACCCATGAGATGCGCCGGAGGGCTAAGGCGGTAAACTTCGGCATCGTTTATGGGATATCTGATTTCTCTCTGTCCCAGGATATCGGGGTAGCCCGGTGGGAGGCCAAGGAGTATATGGATCGCTATTTTGCCACCTTCCACGGGGTTCGGGAGTACATGGATCGCGTGGTTGTGGAGGCGAAGGAGAATGGGTATGTTTCCACGCTCCTGGGCCGTCGTCGGTGGCTTCCTGAGTTAAAGTCCCCCAACCATAACCTGCGGGCCTTCGGGGAGCGGGTGGCCCTTAATATGCCCATTCAGGGGACTGCCGCCGATGTGATCAAGCTGGCTATGATACGGGTATCGAAGGCATTGTGCGAGGAGGGGTTGAAGGCAAAATTGATCCTTCAGGTTCACGACGAGCTGATCGTGGAATGTCCCGAGGAGGAGACTGAGCGGGTCAAGGCTCTGCTTACCCGGGAAATGGTGAATGCGGTAAACTATTCTGTACCCATGAAGGCGGACTCCGGGGCCGGAAGGAGCTGGGGGGAGGCAAAGGGATGAAAAATTACAAGTTGGTTCCCATGGATCGCTCTCACATCAAAGAGATCGCCCAGATCGAACGGGAGTGCTTTTCCTCCCCCTGGACAGAGGCTATGCTGGAGGAGGAGCTCTACAATCCATTGGCCTCCTTTATCGTGGCCCAGCGGCCTGATGGGGCTGTGTTGGGGTATGCCGGGCTCCACGCAGTGATGGATGAAGGGTATATCGACAATGTGGCGGTGCGGGAGGATTACCGGGGCAACGGTATCGCCGATGACTTGGTGGATGTGTTTGTCCGCTTTGGCCAGGAGCATCTGGCGTTTCTCACGTTGGAGGTGCGGCCTTCCAACGAGCCCGCCATTCAGCTTTATTACAAACACGGCTTTGCCCAGGTAGGGCGCCGGAAGGACTATTACAAGGATCCCAAAGAGGATGCTATTATTATGACATTGGAGTTTGACCATGGAACTAAAGCGGCTGAATAAGGAAGAGCTGGCAAGGCTTTATCAAACGGAAATGGTTTTTGATTTCCCAAAATCGGAGTTGAAGCCTCTCTCTGGGATGCTCCGCCTGATGGAGCAAAAACTCTATGAGCCCTTGCTGGTGGAGGAGAGGGGGGAACCTGTGGGCTATGCCATGGTGTGGATGGGGCAGGAGGGAAGCGGAGCCCTGCTGGAATACCTGGGCGTCCTCCGGGGAAAGAGGAACAGAGGAATGGGTTCCAGGATCCTGGCCCTGCTGGGAGAACGGTATGGCACGCTTTTCGGTGAGGTGGAAGCCCAGGATTCTGCTGATCCGGTTGAAAATGAGCTGCGCCGCCACCGTGTAGGCTTCTATCTGCGGAATGGTTTTCGGCTTCTGAAGTATGAATGCGCCCTCTTTGGAGTACATTTCAACTGCATCTATATGGGGCCGGAGACCGATGACAGAAAGATCCTGACGATGCACCGCGGGATCTATGCTGGCTACTTTTCCCCCAGCCACATGGAGAGGTATATACAGCTTCCCCTGGCTCCTGGCGAGCCCATCCATCCTGCCCCGGAATGGGTGGAGGAGCAAGTAATTATCTGAGAAAGCGGGATTTTTATGAACATTCTGGCCTTTGAATCCACCTGTGATGAGACCGCTGTAGCGGTCGTTAGGGATGGCAGGGAAGTCCTGTCTGACGCCATCGCTTCCCAGGTGGATATGCATACTCTCTATGGGGGCGTGGTTCCCGAGATAGCCTCCCGAAAGCATGTGGAGGCTATTGTGGGCTTGGCAGACAAAGCCCTGCGGGATGCGGGGCTTTCCAAAGGAGATATTGATGCTGTTGCGGTGAGCTATGCCCCTGGGCTGATCGGAGCGGTACTGGTGGGGGTCAACTTTGCCAAGTCGGTGGCCCTTGCCCTGAATGTGCCCTTGATTCCCGTCCACCATATTCGGGGCCATATTGCCGCCAACTATATCGCGCACCCTGATTTGGAACCGCCCTTTGTGTGTCTGTGCGTTTCGGGGGGAAACACTCTTATCGCCGATGTGCGAGATTATACCGATATGCAGGTACTGGGCGCCACCCGGGATGATGCGGCGGGGGAGTGCTTTGATAAAGCGGCCCGGGTGCTGGGCATTGGCTATCCCGGTGGAGGCCCCATGGATCGGTTGGCCCAGGGCGGAGATGATAAAAAGTATGCCCTGCCTCGCTCCCACGTGGAGGGTCATCCTCTGGATATGTCCTTCTCCGGTCTGAAAACAGCAGTTTTGAATCTGCTTCACAATGCGGAACAGAAGGGGGAGGAGTTGGATGGCCCGGGGCTTGCAGCTTCCTTCCAGGCCGCAGTCAGTGATATATTGGTTCCCCGGATCATGGAGGCCGCCCGGATAAAGGGGTATGGTAAGGTGGCGGTGGCCGGCGGGGTAGGGGCTAACTCCCGTGTTCGCAGGGATATGGAGATCGCCTGTGAGAAAACTGGTGAAACGCTGTTTCTGCCACCCCTGAAGCTCTGTGGCGACAACGGGGCTATGATCGGCAGTCAAGGCTATTATGAATATCTAGCAGGCCATGTGGCGGAAAGTGATCTGAACGCATACGCCACACGCGATTTGGGTTTGGGATAGAAGAAGGGGCGGAAGGTGTACACCTTCCGCCCCTTTTCACAAAAGCTTGATTGGAGTCTTACCCCTTCTGGTGTCTTGTCCTCCAGGCCCGGTTAATGGCGGACAGGATCCCTCGGAGCGGGGCGAGATTGATGTTGTGATCCACTCCGACGCCAAACACATCCTTCCCATCCTTATCCCGTAGATAGATATAGGCCACCGCCATGGAATCGGAGCCGTCAGAGATGGCGTGCTCCTTATAGTCGATAAAGGTAAAGCGATCCATCTTTTGACCATGGATGGCATTGAAAAAGGCATCGATGGGGCCATTTCCCTCACCGGTAACCTCAAAAACAGTATCGGTATGCCGCAGAGTTCCGGTAAAACGGACGTGGGATCTCCCACTTTCGTCCACCGTCTCCTGGAAGGAGTGCTTTAGCAGCTGATAGGGGGTGGTGGCCGCAATATAGTTTTCCTGGAACAGCTCCAATATCCGCTGGGGCTTTAGCTCTGTCCCCACCCGCTCGGTCTCGGCCTGGACAATGTGGCCGAACTCGGGGTGCATAGCCTTGGGCAGATCGTAGCCAAAATTCTGCTGCATGATAAAGGCGGCGCCGCCCTTTCCCGACTGGCTGTTGATACGGATGATAGGCTCGTACTCCCGGCCTACATCGGCGGGATCAATAGGCAGGTAGGGAACCTCCCAATACTCCGTTCCGCTCTCACGCATGTATTGGGTACCCTTGTTGATGGCGTCCTGATGGGAGCCGGAGAAGGCGGTAAATACCAACTCTCCCACATAGGGCTGCCGGGGATCAATGTTCATTTTGGTGCAGCGCTCATAAACCTCCCGAATAACGTTGATGTGGGAGAAGTCCAGTTCTGGATCCACCCCCTGGGTAAAGAGGTTCAGAGCCAATGTCACCATATCCACATTACCGGTACGCTCCCCATTTCCGAACAGAGTGGCCTCCACCCGTTCCGCACCGGCCAGCAATCCCATCTCCGCAGTCGCGACCCCCTCTCCGCGGTCATTGTGGGGGTGGAGGGAGATAATGGCCCGCTCCCGGCCGGGGAGTATGTCGATGAAGTATTCGATCTCATCGGCAAAATAGTTGGGCATACAGTTTTCCACCGTGGTGGGCAGGTTCAGGATCACTCTATGGTTTTGATCCGCATGGAGGGCATCCATCACGGCGGCGCAGATCTCAGCCGCAACCTCCATCTCGGTGCCCATGAAGGACTCTGGAGAGTACTCATACCGCAGATCCATCCCATCGGCGATCACAGGCTGGGCCATCTCATAGATAAGCTCTGCCGCATCCACGGCGATCTTCTTGACCCCCGCCACATCGGTGCGAAATACCACCTTTCTTTGAAGGGTGGAGGTGGAATTGTAGAAATGAAAAATAACATGCTTGGCTCCTTCGATAGCCTCGAAGGTCCGCTTGATCAAGTGGGGGCGGGCTTGCACCAAAACCTGGAGGGTCACATCGTCAGGGACATGGTTCCCCTCGATCAGAGTTCGCAGGAACTCAAATTCCACCTCGGAGGCAGAGGGGAAGCCGACCTCGATCTCCTTCACCCCGATATCCACCAGTGTGTGAAACAGTTCCAGCTTTTCCTCCACATTCATAGGATCCACCAAGGCCTGATTGCCGTCCCGCAGATCCACAGAGCACCAGACCGGGGCTTGTTTCAGTTCCTTATCCGGCCAGGTTCGATTGGGTCGTTTGATGGGGGTAAAGGGAATGTACTTCTCAAAACCTTTCTTCATGGTCGCTTCCTCCTTCATATGCCGGGGAACAAAAAAGCCCCCGACCATTTCTGGTCAGGGGCGTAAGCTACGCGGTACCACCCTGATTTTAGCTGCCGGTTATCCCAAGCAACCCTCATGGCCTCCAACAAGGCCGTGACCTATAACGGGGTCATTCCGTTTCGGCCTACTTCCGCAGGGGTTCCGCCGAACCACTCGGGGATCAGTATACGCTGAAAGACTTGACCCGCTGGCTTGCACCGTCCGCCAGCTCTCTGAGGGGTTCTGTCAGCCTTCTTCCCATCATTGTGTTTTTCCCATTATAAATTCTTTTTCGGCCCGTGTCAAGAGGTTGTGTTCTTTTGATTGATATCGATAGGGAGGGGGTGGATATGACTTAGGCCTGCAAAGCCTCAACATAAGCCATTCCCACCGCACCGGGGCCGATGTGGGTGCCGATAGTGGGGCCAATGGAGGAGAAGCGCAGATCCTGGGGCAGGATGTTTGCCTCCTCCAGCTTGGGCAGGAAATCGTCGATACGGCCCTTGTCATCGGAGTAGAGAGCAAAGGCGGGGAAGTCTGGAGCGATAGGATGCTCGGAGAGGAATTTTAGCAGCTGCTTGGTGGCGGCCACGGTTCCAAAGGATTTACCAACCACCGCCACGGCTCCCTCCCGGACAGAGATGACCGGCTTCAGCTTGGTGACAGTCCCGAGCCCGGCCTGCAGATTGGAAAGCCGTCCTCCCCGGCGCAGATACTCCAGGGTGTCGATAACAGCAAAAATCCGGATCCGTCCCTTCAGATCCTCCAAAGATTGGGCGATATCCTCGGCTGAGACTCCCTGATCCCGCAGCTTGCAGGCCTGTTCCACCAGAATGTGAACGCCCGCTGTGGCGCTGAGACTGTCCACCACATAGACTGGTTCATAATCACACAGATCCTGGGCAATCAATGCACTTTGATATGTACCGCTGAGGATGCTAGAGAGGGTAATGACCAGTGCTTCGTCACCGTCCTCCTTGGCTTTCAGGAGAGGGGCCAGGAAATCATTGGGGGTGGGCTGGGCGGTGGTAGGGCTGTCGCTGCTTTCTGCCAGCATCTGGTAGAAAGCCTGCTTGTTCAGATTCACCCCGTCCAGGTAGGATGTATCTCCGAACTGGATGGACATGGAGACCACATCTACCCCCATTTCCTTTGCAGTGTTGAGATCAAGATCAGAGGAAGAGTCTGTGATAATACGGATGGCCATAGGGTCATACCTCCTTCAAAATTTTGTCAAAGCTGTCCGCCATCTGTGTGAGCAGCGGGATCAAGGTCTGTATTGTCTCCTGGCCGGCCTCATCAATAAGTCGGTCAACCAAGGCCATCGTTTGCCGGTGAGAATCCAGGTAGCGCTCCCGCCCCTCCGGAAGCAGGAAAAGCTCTATCTGCCGCAGATCCTTCTGAGATCGCTTCCGTTGAAGAAATCCCTTTTTTTCAAGGGAGTGTAGGATCGCGTTCATCTGGGATTTAAGGATTCGGGTTTGGGCGCAGAGATCACTGGCTGTGAGTGCATCGCCATTCTCTTGGGCCCGCAGGATCAGGCCGCAGACCATAGCCTCATTAAAGGGCAGCTCACTGACGAGCCGCTGATTGTCAATAATAGAGCCCAGCCGTAGCCACGCTGCCAGCAGTTCTTCATCCAGCAATTGAGAGCCTCCCCTACTTGGTTCATAAAATGAACTATATACCGTATAACTCTCTGTGTCAAGGGAAAAATATACAGAAAAAGGAGGTTGGGATTAGAGATTTAGGGTTGACAATCCCCAAATACATGCTATAATACAAACCAACAAACCGATGAGCAAGAGGAGTACCTGAAAGAAGGTTGTCTTTAGAGAGCTGTGGGTGGTGGGATCACAGCGGCATACGCTTCAGGGAATGGACTTGGGAGGGCGGAGTGAACGGCGGGCGGAAACGCCAAGTATTCTCCGACGGGGGACGCACCCGTTATCAGGGCGGCACACATGGAGGTGTGTGAAGAAAAGAGGGCGCGGAAGCGTCAACTTGGGTGGTACCGCAGGATGAAAGTCTTGTCCCAATGAAGGGGCAGGGCTTTTTTGTTTTGTTCAGAACCCGAAAGGAGCGAGAAATATGAACCTTTTGACCAAACGATGGCGCTGGTTGACAGAGAATCATTGGAATTCAAAGGCTTCCAGCAAAAATAATTTTAAAGGAGAATCTATGCTATGAAGAATATACAGTTTCGTAAGCTTCTGACTGCCGCACTAGCTACCACTCTGACCCTGGCCCTTACTGCCCGCGGAGAAAAGGAACCGGCCGGGAACGATCCCGCTAGCAGCGGAACGGTCTATAAGGTGGGGATCGTCAAACTGATGGATCATGCCTCTCTGGATCAGATTGAGCGGAAGGTGCAGGCTCAGCTGGACGTAAAGAGCGAGGAGCTGGGGGTCACCTTTAACTATCAGGATTACACCTACAATGGCCAGGGGGACAACAGCACCCTGAACCAGATCGCCGCTCAGCTGGTGTCTGACGGGGTGGACGTGGTGGTTCCCATTGCTACCCCCGCTGCCCAGGTTATGCAGTCGGTGGTGCTGGAGGAGGGGATCCCCATCATTTTCGCCGCAGTCTCCGACCCTATTACTGCCAAGCTGGTGGACTCCCTGGAGGCCCCCGGCGGTATGATCACCGGTGTCAGTGACGCGCTGAACACAGAGATGATCATGGATCTGATGCGTTCGGTGGATCCAGACATCCAGAAGGTCGGCCTTCTTTACTCCAAGTCAGAGGATTCCTCCAAACGGCCCATTGAGGACGCCAAGGCTTACCTGGACGCCAACGGCATTTCCTACGAGGAGCGCACCGGCACCAACACTGACGAGATCAACTCTGCTGTGGATGGTTTAATCAGCGCGGGGGTGGAGGCTATCTTTACCCCTACGGATAACACCGTGATGAGCGCAGAGCTGTCCATCTTCGAAAAGCTTAACGACGCTAAGATCCCCCACTACACCGGGGCCAATTCCTTCGCGCTGAACGGCGCATTCTTTGGCTATGGGGTGGACTATGACGATCTGGGGGCGGAGACAGCCAATATGGTGGCGGATCTTCTGGTGAACGGAGCCGATCCAGCCAATACTCCTGTGGTGATCCTGGCCCACGAGGCGGCTACCATTAACACAGAAACCTGCCAAGCCCTGGGCCTGACTCTGGATCGGGTGAGAGAGGCCTTTGGCGCCCTCGGCATTGGTGTGGTGGAGATTTCTACCGCCCAGAGCTTTGAGAAATAGATCTCCCATCGCCCAGCTTGAGAGAAAGGAGGGGGCATAAGTATGCCTTCCATTCTGTCCGTAACTGCCCTTCGTACTGCCTTGGAGGTGGGGATGGTCTATTCTCTGGTGGCCATCGCCCTGTTTATCAGCTTTTCCATCCTGAATATCGCCGATCTGTCCACCGACGGCTGCTATACCCTGGGCTTTGCGGTGGGAGCCACCATGACCCTGGCCGGACATCCCTTTCTGGCCTTGCCGGCCGCTATGGCGGCGGGTGCCTGCTCTGGTTTTGTTTTGGCCTTCCTCCAGACCCGCCTGGGGGTGGAGAGCATCCTGGCCGGCATTATTGTCAACACAGGATTATATACTGTGAATCTGGCGGTGATGGGGTGGTCAGCCAACCTGTCTATCTTCGGCTGTGACTCCATCTTCACTGTGGCCAAAGCTCTGAGCAGCGCCGCCTGGTGGCAGAAGTGGCATGAGCTGGTGGTACTGGCAGTCATTCTGCTCATCGTGGCCCTGGCTGTGGCGTTTTTCTTCCATACTCGACTGGGCCTGTCCATCCGGGCCACTGGAGACAACCCCGATATGGTTCGTTCCTCCTCCATCAATCCAGCCTTTACCATCACGGTGGGCCTGTGTCTGGCAAACTCGCTCACCGGTCTGGCGGGCTGCTTGATCGGAATGCTGAATAAAAGCTGCGACATTAACCTGGGTACCGGAATGGTGACCATCGCCCTGGCCTCCCTCATCATTGGGGAGGGCATCATGCGGAAGGCCTCCATTCCTCTGCGGATCCTGGGTGTGATCCTGGGTGCCTGCCTCTACCGGCTAATCATCGCTGTCGCCATCAATACCAGCCTGGTTCCCACTGAATGCTTCAAGCTGATTTCAGCCCTGATCGTGGCCATCGCCTGCGTTACACCCCAGGGTAAAAAGCTTCTATCCCTCCAATTGCGGAAGCTGGCCCTTCGAAAGAAAGGAGGGGCCTGATATGCTGAGGATCTCTCACATCTCCAAAACCTTCAACCCAGGGACGATAAACGAGAAAAGGGTTTTCGCCGATCTGTCCCTTCATCTGGCGCCCGGGGACTTTGTTACCATCATCGGCTCCAATGGAGCGGGCAAATCTACCCTTTTCAACGCTATTGCCGGGGACTTTGTTGTGGATTCCGGCTCTATTGAGGTGAATGGTCAGGATATCACCTTCCTGCCATCCCACCGCCGCTCCAAGCACATTGGCCGCCTGTTCCAGGATCCTATGCGGGGAACCGCCCCTCATATGACCATTGAGGAGAATCTGGCTATGGCCGCCGGCAGTGGCGGCTGGTTTTCCCACCTGAGCCGGGAGGATCGGAAGCGGTTTCGTGAAAAGCTCTCCCAGCTCAACATGGGTCTGGAGGATCGGATGCGCCAGCCTGTAGGACTTCTCTCCGGCGGTCAGCGGCAGGCGCTGTCTCTGCTCATGTCCACCATGAATCCCCCCTGGCTCCTCCTGCTGGATGAGCACACCGCCGCCCTGGATCCCGCCACAGCAGAGAAGGTTCTTGAGCTCACCAAAAAGGTGGTAACGGAAGGGAAGATCACCACCCTGATGGTGACCCACAACATGCGTCAGGCCCTGGAGCTGGGCAACCGCACCCTGATGATGGACGACGGAGGCATCGTCCTGGACGTAAGCAGGGAGCAGCGCAAGCACATGACAGTGGACGATCTGCTGGCTCAATTCAAGGTAGGCGCGGGAAAGCATCTGGATAATGACCGTCTGCTTCTCTCTGAATAAAAAGCGGGAGACCCTTTGTTAGGGTCTCCCGTTTTTTGCTGTGCGCTCAAGCCGGCAGGATATCCGTATAGGACAGCAGCCGGTAGAGGGTATAGGCCGCCTCATCCCGGGTGGTGGCCGCCGTTGGTTCGATATCCGCGGCCTCATCCCAGAGAAGGGTAATGGGATTTCCGAAATATCCCGTTTGGCTGTAGGAGAGTAGCCACGCCCCCTCCTTGGCCCAGTCAGCGTAGCGCAGAAGCCCCACAATGTTCACCGCGCCCTCCGGCCGATTCTTCACCTCGTCGTATAGATACAGGTTCAGCCGCTGAGCAAGGCGGCCCATAATGGTGATGAACTGCTGATGATCCACCGGATCGGAGGGGGAGAAGCTGCCGTCCCCGCTGCCCTTGACCAACCCCATATTGGCCATAGCGATGACCGCCGGGGCATACCAGGCGTCCTGGGTCACATCGGAATAGGGGCTTTCGTTGGTGGGTACCGCACAGTTTAGCGCCACTGCCAGCAGCTGGCACAGCTCTGCCCGGGTCAGGGTCTCCTGGGGGCAGAACCGCCCATCCTCCCGCCCATGAAGCATGTCATAGGTCTTGAGAACACTGACGGCGGTGTCATAAGTGACATCCTCCTGGTCAGGAAAAACAGGGGCATGGTACTCCATCCCGATTTCCTGACAAAGCCCCTCCATATCCCTTTTTTCCCATCCCTCCGGGCCGCCGGTTCCCAGCCAGAGGTTTTTGTTGGTGGGAACCGCGTCCAAAATGGCCTGGAAAGCGTCCTTATATTCCTCGCTTTTGGCAGTCTCCAGATCAATGCTCCAGCGCCAATTCATATCGATCCTCATAAGCCCCTTGGTAGTTGAAGTGTCCCCGGGGCCCGAGAGGAGATAGGCGGCGGCGCCAATCATCTCCGGGGCCAGCAACAGATCCGGGATCACCCCCACCTGGTCGGTACTGTTTCCGGCGGGGGAAAAGAAGCGGTGGGACGTGATCTTAATGGCGTCCCCCTGGGCAAAATACTCCGGCTCAAACTCCCGGTCGATGACCGTCTGGGCCACCCCCTTTCCATAGGAGCGGGTTCCCACAATGATGCCCGCCCCATGATCCCGGATGGCGGAGGCAAAGATCTCAGAGGCGCTGGCCGAATATTCATCCATCAGTACGATAACAGGGTAGAGGGTAAGGGAATCCCCCTCGTGATAATAGGCTCCATAGGAATCGGAGCCATCCCGGAGATAGGCGATCTGTCCCTCGCCGGTAAAGCATCCCGCCGCATCCACAGCGGCCTGGGTCACACCGCCGGAGTTGGAGCGCAGATCCACGATCCATACATCGGCCTCGTCCCGGTACTCCAGGATCCCCTCCTGAAAATGCCCCACGGTCTCTAACCCGAAGGTGGAACAGCTGATATAGCCGATATGGCCGTCGATCAGCTCGGTGGTGGTGGCAGCCACCACCACTGTAGCCCGGGTCAGAGTAACCGATTCCCGCTCTCCCTGACGAAGGTAGGTCACCGTAACGTCGGTGCCCTCCTCTCCCTGGATCCACCCAGTGACGGTGGCGGAATCCTGCCCCAGGACGCTCTTTCCATCTACCTCAATGATCAGATCCTCGGGAGCCAGACCACCCTTTTCCGCGGGGGAACCCTCAATGATATCGCTCAAAAGGAGACCCTCCTCCGTCTGACGGTACATCACTCCGATGCCCACCAGAGAGGTATCCGACATGGAGGCGCCAAAGGCGGCGTACTCCTCGGGAGTAAAATATTCCGTGTAGGGATCCCCCAGGGCGTCCAGCATATCCTCAATGGTGGATTGCTCCAAGACAGACTGGGGAACCTCGTCCACATACACCTTTTGTAAAAGCTCCGCCGCCTGCTCCACCGTGAGCGCCTGGGCTCCGGGGAGAGCGATAAGGGATAGGGTCAAAGCCGCCGCAGTCAGGCGGGGAAAAAGTCTATGCTTCATATGTAAGATCACCTTTCCGGCCGAAGCCGTGTGTAATGTATCTATTATAGCGTAAACCGCTCAGAACCACAATGCCTCCTCAAGCTTTTTTGCTGGGAAATTGATCCTGAAGGGTGAGGGAGACCGGACAATGATCACTGCCGAAGATATCGGTATGGATTTCCGCCGTGCTTATCCGTTCCCTGAGCCGATCTGAGACCAGGAAGTAATCGATCCGCCACCCCGCGTTGTTCTCCCGGGCATGGAATCGATAGCTCCACCAGGAGTAGGCCCCCGTCAGCTCCGGATTCAAAAATCGGAAGGTGTCGGTAAACCCGGCGGCCAAAAGCTGAGAAAACTTTTCCCGTTCCGCGTCGGAAAAGCCGGGATTTTCCCGGTTGGATCTGGGATTTTTCAAATCGATCTCCTGGTGCGCTACATTCAGATCCCCACAGACCACCACCGGCTTCCGGGTATCCAGCTCCTGCAGGTATGCCCGGAAGGCCTCCTCCCACTCCATCCGGTAATCCAGCCGCCGGAGCCCGTCCTGAGAGTTCGGGGTATAGACTGTGACCAGATAATACTCTTCAAATTCCAGGGTGATAGATCGGCCCTCTCCTACATGGCAGTCGTCCCCGATGTCATAGGATACGGAGAGGGGCGGGATCCGGGTAAAAATAGCAGTCCCCGAGTACCCCTTTTTCTCCGCGGAATTCCAGTACATCTGATAGCCTGGCAGCGTGAAATCTGCCTGCTCAGGCAGCATTTTGGTTTCCTGCAGACAGAAGGCGTCGGCGTCCAGAAGGGTAAAGCTACCCATAAAGTCTTTCTTCATACAGGCCCGGAGACCGTTGACATTCCAGGATACAAATTTCATTTTTACTCTCCTTTGTATGTGAAGGTGATATTCCCCATATCCTTGGTGCAGTATATATCGCATCCGGCGGCTCCCAGCCGCTCCAAAGTCTCCGGGGCAGGATGCCCATAGCTGTTATATCCGGAGGAGATTACGGCCGTCTCCGGAGTTACGGCCAGCAGCAGTTCCTTCGAGGTGGAGTTTTTCGAGCCGTGGTGGCCCACCATAAGGATCTCAATGTCCGGTAAGTTTTTATACTTTACAAGCCGCCGTTCCACAATATCATTCATATCCCCTGTCACCAGGACGTCGAAATCTCCTGCGGAACAGAGGAGGGACAGCCCCTCCTCATTGGCCCCTCCGTCTCCCAGCGGAGCGTAGATGGTAAAAACAGCATCCCCAAAAGAGAAGCTGGAATCCTCTGTAAGGAATATCACTTCACAGCCATATTCCATTCCAAGATCCAGAATTTCTTCCCGCAAAGGATCACCAGGGGTCACTCCGGGCAGGATCAGCAGGGAAACCTCCAGCCGGGACAGCAGTTGCGGAACCCCGCTGGCGTGGTCGGAGTGGTAATGGGTGAGGATCAGAGCGTCCAGCCGGGAGGAGCCCATCGCCTGTACATGATCGGCGGCGATATCCCCGGGATCATCTCCACCGTTGCCTCCGCAGTCTACCAGCACTGAACGGCCCTTAGAGCAAAAAAGGGTGGAGGCCCCCTGTCCCACATCCAGCGCCGTCACGGTCAACTGACTGGTATAGAGCGGCCAGGCATGGGTCACCAGAGCGGCACACAAGGCAACCACCAATGCGGAAAGGGGGAGGAGGGGCCGAACCCTCCGTCTCCCCAGTATCCACAGCAGTAAAATCCCGTAGGCGGCCACAAACCAAAGCGCTAGATATCCCGACAGCAAGGTCACCGAGGAGAAGGGTAACCGGCTTACCCCTCTGGCCACCCAGAACACCCACCGGGCGGGCCAGGATACAAGCCATGCCAGGCATTGTCCCGTCGGAAGAAAGACTAACCCCAATAAAGCGGCCCAGAGCCCACCTAAAAATCCCAATGACACCGCCCAGAGGGTAAGCAGATTGACCACCGGCCCCGCCAGAGAGACTGACCGGAAGTATACCGCTGCCATTGGAGTGGTAAAGAGAAGGGAGCCCGCGGTGACCGCCAGGCTGCAAGCCAAAAACCGCAGTCCTTTTTGCAGGATACGTCCCAGTGGCCCGTCCCATTTGGGAACAGCCCTTAGCCATCGGGCGGAGAGCTCCCCGCTGAGAAGGTAGATCCCCGCCACCGCTCCAAAGGATAGCTGCAGACTGACGCTGGCCGCCGCATAGGGGCGGGGGAGCAGCAGCAAAACCAAAACCGCCGACAGGGTCGTCGGCTTGTCAGGCTCTCGCCCGACCAGTGGGGCCAACAGCAGGAGGGAGGCCATACAGGCCGCCCGGAGGGCGGAGGGGGTATTCCCCGCCACCGCGGCAAAGAATACCATCAGCCCGATCCCCACCACTGCCCCCAGCCGGGAACGTTTTCCGAAGATCAAAGCCGCCAGCCCTGCCAAAAAGCTGATATGCAGTCCGGAAACCGCCACCACATGCGCGATCCCAGCCCGCTGAAGATCCCGATAGACCCCGGCGGGCAGCGCCCTCTTCTCCCCGGTGATCAGGGCGGAAAAGAACCCAAAGGTATCCTGGGGAAAGATCCTTTCCATGGAATTCTGGAGCTCCCGGGCCACATACTGGGGCCAGAACCGGGGAGAGACCTTTTCGGGCCGCTCCACCAAGGTAACTCCATCCTCCACATACCCCAGCAGATAGATGCCTTTGGCCTCGTAGTGATCCACCTCCTGGCCCTGGATCCATTGGGAGGAAACGAGCCGCACCGGACAGCGCACCAGATCTCCGGGGATCAGCTCCCCAGCCTCCGCCTCCGCATAGAGGATGACCAGCGGCCCGGAATGTCCCTCGTCCCGCACCAGTTTGGCGGAAAAGGACACGCCCCGGCTGGTGGCAGTGGGGAACTGGCATACCTCAAAGGTATGCTCCATGGGCTCCTCCTGGATATAGCTCCGGGCGGGCTCCCGAAAAAGGATCCCGTAGAGGCCTGTCCACAAAAAGCCGAAGGCGAGCCCCGCTATGGCCAGCGCCGCCTTCCGCCGGGTGTTCCCATGAAAGAGAAGGGCCAGAACCCCGCCCAGTCCGCAAAAAATCCCAAGAGGAAGCAGCCACTGCTCCGGCAGCAGCCGGATGCCTATAAAGATGGCCGCCGAGCAGGGCAGGGCCCACCAGCACAGCTTACGCATGGCGGATGGGCCCGCTCCCTCGGCCCGAAGGAAAGAAATCACAAAACACACACGTCACCTTTTCTTTGTCTACGGTGCAAACATATCATGTAGGCCGCCCCGAGGGGCGGCGTCCGGTGCTTCTCAGCCCCGGCAGCCACAGCGGCCGGAACCATTCCCGCCGCTGGTAAACAGGGCGATGTTGGCGCCGTTGATGGCACTGTCCCCGGTGAAGAAGGCGGGGTAGGAGACATAGACCGGGAACTGAGAGGCGGAAAAAACGGGGGTGTCAGGGAAGGACGGCAGAGTGGTAACGCCGTTGTCCGAGCCACCGCCGCAGCCGCAGCTGCAACAGCAGCATCTGCAGGAACCGCAACCGAAAGAGCACATAATGAAGATCCCTCCGTGTGTGATTTGGCGGCCTGTAGGCCACGCCTCATCATATGCCCCTCGGAACCGCGGGGTGCCTCACCGCCGCTCCCAGCCCAGAGCCCGATCCACTGCCCGGTGCCAGCCCCCAACCAGCTCCTCGCTCCGCTCTGGAGACATGGCGGGAGAAAAGACCCGATCCTCCCGCCACAGCTGCCGCAGCTCCCCAGCATCTCTCCAGAATCCCACTGCCAGCCCCGCCAGATAGGCGGCCCCCAGGGCCGTGGTCTCCCGAACTACCGGCCGTCGAACCGGCTTTCCCAGAATATCCGCCTGGAACTGGAGCAAAAACGGATCCCGGCTGGCTCCACCGTCAGCGTTGAGCGTGGAAAGCGTTAGGCCTGTGTCCTTCTCCATGGCCTCCACCAAATCCCACACCTGATAGGCGATGGACTCCTGAGCCGCCCGCACCACATGGTTTCGCCCCGTTCCCCGGGTCAAGCCCACCAGTGCTCCCCGGGCGTACATATCCCAGTAGGGGGCCCCCAGCCCGGTGAACGCGGGAACCAGATACACCCCGCCCGTGTCCGGGACGGCGGCGGCCATCTCCTGGGCCTGGGCACTGTCGCTCAGAAACCCCAGCTCATCCCGGAGCCACTGGATCACCGCCCCTCCCGTAAAAGCGGAGCCCTCCAGCGCATACTGCACCTTCCCGCCCCGGGCCATGGCGATGGTGGTCAGCAGCCCATTTCTACTCTCGCAGGGGGTAACCCCGGTGTTCATCAGCAGAAAACAGCCTGTCCCATAAGTGTTTTTTGCCTCACCGGGGGCAAAGCAGGTCTGCCCAAAGAGGGCGGCCTGCTGATCCCCCGCCATACCCGAGATGGGCACCTGCGCGCCTCCGATCTGGGTATGCCCCACCACGCCGCTGCACTCCACCACCCGGGGCAGCATGGCCCGGGGAATGTCCAAAACCTCCAGTAGCCGCTCATCCCAGCAGCCCCGGTGAATGTCATAGATCATGGTTCGGGAGGCGTTGGTGGCGTCGGTCACATGGGCCTGGCCCCCGGTGAGCTTCCACACCAGCCAGCTGTCCACCGTGCCGAACAGCAGCTCCCCCCGCCCGGCCCGCTCCCGCTTGGGATCCACCTGATCCAGGATCCATTTGAGCTTGGTGGCCGAGAAGTAGGCGTCGGGGATCAGCCCCGTGGTCTTACGGATGTACTCCTCCAGCCCCTCCTCCCGCAGCCGATCCACCAGCCCCGCCGTTCTCCGGCACTGCCAGCAGATGGCGTTGTATACCGGCGCCCCCGTGGCCTGATCCCACACGATGGTGGTTTCCCGCTGATTGGCCAGCCCAATGGCGGCGATGTCCTCCGGGGCGATCCCCGACTGAGCGATGACCTCCATCATCACCCCGTACTGGGAGGACCAGATCTCCACCGGATCATGCTCCACCCAGCCCTCCCTGGGGTAGATCTGGCGAAGCTCCTTCTGGGCCAGCGCCAGAATATTCTGCTCCCGGTCAAACAAGATCGCCCGGGAGCTGGTGGTGCCCTGATCCAAGGTCAAAATGTATTTCCTCACGGAAAGACCTCCCCATTTCAGGATTTCTCCTCCCATTATCCTTGATTTTTCCTGGAAAAGCAAGAGGGACTTGCCTCCAAGTATGAAACCCGCCCCATCCGTCCAAACTGGAGGGAGATGGAAGGAGCGAGGCATATGGATCTTCAGGCCCTGGGCCAAAAGACTGCGGCAAAACCCAAGCTCAGCGGATGCCGCACCGGAAGGGGAACCGCCCGCTCCCTGGGCCGCCGGCTCAGGGAGATCGAGTCTGCCCGCCTGCGGCTGGGGGAAAAGACCTGGGATCGATTGCCCCAGTCGGTGGAATGGCTGCTGGACAACGCCTATCTGGCCCGCCGGGAGGGCCTGGCCGCCCAGGAGGAGCTGCGGCGTTCCAAGCGTCTGCGGGTGGACGAGGGGGGAAAGCTCTACCTTCTCACCCTGGCCCAGGCTCTGATCCAGTCGGCCCCCACCCCCTCTCGGGAGGATTTGTCCCATTATCTCTCCGGCCTGCAGGCACAGCAGCCCCTTACCGAGGAGGAGCTGGCCCTCCTTCTCCCCGCCCTGAAGGCCGCCCTCTGTCTCCGCCTGGCAGAGCTTTGTCCCCTCCTGGAAGCCCAGCCCGATCATCCCGGCCTCAATGAACATATGGAGGGGATCTTCTCCGGCCTGCGAACCCTGTCCACCGCCAACTATGCCCCCTTGCTGGAGGCCTCCAGCCCTGTGGAGCAGATCCTCCGCCGGGATCCGGCGGGTCTTTACAGCAAAATGGATGAGGCCACCCGCGCCCGCTACCGCCGTCAGGTCTGTCTCTTGGCCCGCCGGAAGGGCAGGGGGGAGGGGGAGACGGCCCTGACCGCCCTCACCTTGGCGGAGAAGGCCCAGGGGGAGGCCCGTCACATCGGCTGGTTTCTCTTTCGCCGCCCCCTGGGGGAAAAGCCCCGTCATACCTCCGGGGCCCTCTATGTCTCCGCCATCCTGCTGCCCACCCTGTTTCTGGCCCTGTGGCTGGGCTTTCTTCTGGAGAGTTGGCTTTTGTTCCTCCTTCTCCTATTGCCCATATCCGATGCCTTCAAAAACCTTACCGACTTTCTGGCGGTTCGCCTGATCCATCCCCGCCCCGTCCCCCGAATGGAGCTGAAGGGGGGAGTGCCTCCCCAGGGCCGCACTCTCTGCGTGATCGCCGGCCTCCTCACCGGGGCGGACAGCGGCGACAGCTACGCCGCCCTCTTGGAGCGGTATCGCCTGGCCAACCGGGACAGCGGGGAGGAGCTCCGCTTCGGCCTGTTGGCCGATCTGCCCGACCGCTCCGCTCCCATGGGGGAGGAGCAGCGCCGCTGGGTAAAACGGGCGGAGGCCGCCATTATTGCCCTAAATGAAAAATATAACGGGGGCTTCTACCTCTTTTTCCGCCGCCCCGCCTTTCAGAAAACCGACGAGCGCTACGTGGGCTGGGAGCGGAAACGGGGGGCCCTTCTGGAGCTGGCCCGCCTTCTCCGGGGCAGGCCTACCGCCCTCCGCGTTCGGGCCGGAGAGGCCAGGGCCCTGGAAAACACCCGGTACGTTATCACCCTGGACTCTGATACCGCCCTCAACGTGGGTGCGGCCCGGGAGCTTATCGGAGCCATGCTCCATCCCTTGAACCACCCCCAGCTGGATCCAAAGCGCCGGGTGGTGACCGAGGGCTACGGCCTTCTCCAGCCTCGGGTAGGTGTAGAGCTGGGGGCTGCCAACCGCTCCCAATTTTCCCGGATCTTTGCCGGCCAGGGGGGCATCGACCCCTACGGCGGGGCCTGCAGTGACGTTTACCACGACCTCTTTGACCGGGGCACCTACACTGGGAAAGGGATCTTCCATGTGGACGCCTTCCTCTCCTGCCTGGACGGCCGCTTTCCCCAGGGCCGGATCCTCTCCCACGACCTTCTGGAGGGCGCCTATCTTCATGCCGGGCTTCTGGAGGATGTGGAGCTCACCGACGGCTACCCCTACAAGGTGACCAGCTACTTTTCCCGCCTCCACCGCTGGATCCGGGGGGATTGGCAGCTGCTGCCCTGGCTGGGCCGGTGGGTAAAAAACGAAAGGGGGGAACGGGAGCGGAACCCCATCCCCTCGGTGGACAGGTGGAAGCTCTTTGACAACCTTCGCAGAAGCCTTTCTCCCGTGTTTACCCTGGTCTCCCTTCTCCTGGGCATGTGCCTCTCCGGCCCTGCCCTGGGGGTGGCGGCGGCTCTGGCCATTCTCTCCGCCTGGTCCAACCTCCTCCTCACCGGGGCGGATCTGGCCTTTAGGGGCGGGACAGGCCTTCGGCGGCGATACCACGCCACCGTCATCGCCGGTCCCGGCGCCATGATCCTCCAGACCCTGGTGCAGCTCCTCTTTCTGCCCTACCACGCCTGGATCTGTGCCGGGGCCATCTCCGCCGCCCTCTGGCGGAGCCTGTTCACCCACAAAAAGATGCTGGAGTGGGTGACGGCGGCGGATACAGAGCGGAAAAAGGATACCATAGGGGCCAACTTCCGTGCCCAGTGGCCCTCGGTGGCGGTGGGGAGCTTTGCCATGGCCTTTGCCCGCTTTCCAGCGGGGGCGGCGGCTGGTCTTGTCTGGGCCCTTTCCCCCCTCTTTGCCTGGGCCATGTCCAGGCCGGTGCGGGAGGGCCCCGGGGTCAACGGGGACGACCGGCCCTTCCTCCTCCACCAGGCCGCTCTCATCTGGGAGTATTTTCGGGATTGGCTCCGTCCGGAGGATCACTGGCTCCCCCCCGATAACGTGCAGGAAAAGCCCTGGCTTGGCCCGGCCCGCCGCACCTCTCCAACCAACATCGGTATGGCGCTTTTAAGCTGTGTGGCCGCCGCTGATCTGGAGCTCACCGGCAGGGGGGAGGCAACAGGGCTTATCGCCCATATCCTGGATACCCTGGAGACCCTGCCGAAGTGGAAGGGGCACCTCTACAATTGGTACGAGACCGGACAGTGCGCCCCCCTCTATCCCCGTTACGTCTCCACGGTGGACAGCGGCAATCTTCGGGGCTGTCTGATTGCTCTCCGGGAGGCTTTATACGAGTGGGGGAAGGGGGATCTGGCCCGCCGGGCGGAGGCCCTCTCGGACGCCATGGATCTCAGCGTTCTCTATGACCGGGAGCGCAAACTTTTCACCATTGGCTATGATCTGGAGCGGGAGGAGTTCACCTCCGGCTGGTACGACCTCATGGCCAGCGAGGCCCGGCTGGCCAGCTACCTGGCGGTGGCCCTGGGGGAGGTGGATCCCCGACATTGGCGGCGGCTGAGCCGCGCCCTGGTGGGGGAGAACGACTACTGCGGCATGGCCTCCTGGACGGGAACCATGTTCGAGTATTTCATGCCCAACCTCCTCCTGCCATGCGAGCAGGGTAGTCTCATGTACGAATCCCTCTCCTTCTGTGTCTATGCCCAGAAGCGGCGAGGGAGCCGGACAGGAAGGCCTTGGGGCGTTTCAGAGTCCGGCTTTTACGCCTTCGATCCCGGTATGGCCTACCAGTATAAGGCCCACGGTGTACAGGCTCTGGGCCTGAAGCGGGGGCTGGACAAGGAGCTGGTGGTAGCCCCCTATTCCTCCTTCCTGGCCCTTCTTCTGGCCCCCGGGAGCGCGGTGCGGAACCTGCGCCGGCTCCGGGATCTGGGCCTGGAGGGAACCTATGGCCTATATGAGGCGGTTGATTTCACCCCTGGCCATCTCCCGGAGGGGGAGGCGCAGGCGGTGGTCTGCTCCTTCATGTCCCATCATCTGGGCATGAGCCTGGTGTCCATCCACAATGCCCTGTTGGGCGGTCTGATGCAGAAGCGGTTCCTCCAGGACTGCTCCATGGCCGCCTTCCGGGAGCTCCTGCAGGAGAAGATCCCGGTGGGGGAGCCGGTGATGCGTCCAGACCGCCAAGGAGGCTTGGATCGGCCCCGCCCCATTCGCCAAAGCCAATTTTGCCGCTGGGGAGAGGGCTTTGACCTGGCCCGGCCCGTCTGTCATCTTCTCTCCAACGGACTGGTTTCCGCCCTCTGTACGGATACCGGAGCGGTCTCTCTCACCGATGACAGAGGGGAGAGGCCTGTCTCCACCCGCTTCCGGGAGCGGTACGCTCCGGCGGGGGTCAGCTTCTTCCTCCGGATGCCCTCCGGCGCCCTCCATCCCCTCACCGCCGCCCCCTTTCTGGAGGAGGGAAGCTATTCCCACTCCTTTGACGGGGGCGGAGCGGTCTGGACAACAAAGGGGGACGGCTTTTCCGCCCAAATTCGCCTGATCCTGCCTCGGGGAGAGCGGGGAGTCCTCTGGTCTGTAGCTCTGGATGGGCCGGCCCGGGGAGAGCTGATCTGTTACCTGGAGCCTGTTTTGGCCAGAGCCGCGGATTATGAAGCCCATCCCGCCTACTCCAAGCTCTCCCTGGAGAGCAGGGCCCTGGACCGGGGGATATCCTTCACCCGTCGGCCTCGAACCGGGGAGCGCCACGCCACCCTGACGGTGCTGTGGGACAGGGGGGAGGCCGGATGGGATACCAGTCGGGAGAAGGCTCTGGGCCGGGGTGGCCTCCGGAGTCTGGGACAGGCCCTGACCCGGCCGGCGGGGGAGACTGCTGGGGCGGTGATTGACCCTTGCCTTCTGGTACGCTTTCCCCTGGGGGACAAGACCCGCCATTCCCTTCGGCTGGCCCTGGGCTTTGAGGACGGGGAGGAGCAGGCTCTGAGAACCGCCCTGACCGTCCTCTCCGCCCCGGAGCAGCCGGCGGGCCGTCTGGACGGCCTGCTCCGCAGCCTTTCCCTTACCAACAGGGAGGGGGAGCGGGCCATGGAACTTCTCTCCACCCTGGCTTTTCCGAACAAAACCACCCCCAATATCCCCCAGTCCGCCCTGTGGGCCTACGGCGTCTCTGGCGATCTTCCCATCGCCGCCGTCCTTCCCTCGGAGGGGGAGGAGCAGGCGGAGCTCTTCCCGCTGAAGACCTACAGCCTTCTGACCCAGTGCGGCTTTGCCTTTGACCTGGTCTACCTTCTCTCTGACGGCGGCAGCTATCTCCGCCCCCAGAAAAATGGGATTCAAACTGCTATAAAAGCTCTTCATCTGGAGGACAAAGTGGGAAAAAGGGGAGGGATCCACCTGGTGGAGCGGCCCTCCCCGGATACTCCGGATCCCTGGAGAGACTGGGCGGCCGTCACCATAGATGCTAAGACTCACTGGGAGCCAAGGGGCAAGGCCCCTGTCCAGCCCCCAGCCTTACCCTGCCGGATAAGAGAGGGCGCGCCTCAATGGCATTTTTCGGAGGACGGAAAATTTGTCCTGGAGCTTCAGGGGCAGCTTCCGCCTTTGGGCTGGAGCCAGCTGCTGGTGAATCCCCGCTTCGGCTGGATCACAGATGAGACAGGCTGTGGTCACCTTTGGCAGGGCAACTCACGCGAAAATCCAATCACCCCCTGGAATAATGACCCCCTTTCCATTGGAGGCCCGGAGTGGTTTTTGCTGACCTATCAGGGGGAGACCCATAGTATCTTTGCCGACGGGGATGGTCTGCCGGTCACGGTGACCTACGGCTTCGGCTGGGCCCGGTGGGAAAAGCAGTGGCCCGGCGGGGTGGTGACCACCACCGCCTTGATCCCCTGGGAGCAGGACTGCCGCCTGCTGCACATCGCCCTGCCCGGAGGGGATCTGGGAGAGATCAAATATATTTGCCGGGGAGATTGTATCAGGGTTTACAATGTGGAGAGTGAGATCTGTCTGGAAACAGATAAAAACGGGTTACGAAAAAATGACAATTCTGACATTTCGGAACCCCGGGCCCAAACCCGGAGGATGTGGGAAAAATTTGTTTTCAATCTCAGAGTAAAGACCCCCGATCCCGCCCTGGATCATTTCCTCAACGGTTGGGCTCTCTATCAAACTGTAGCCTGCCGCCTTTTGGGGAGAACCTCCCATTATCAAAACGGCGGCGCATATGGTTTTCGGGATCAATTACAGGACACCCTGGCCCTTTTGCCCTTTGATCCGTCGTGGACAAAGGAACAGATCCTGCGCTGCTGCGCCCACCAATTCAGGGAGGGGGATGTACAGCACTGGTGGCACGAGGTGGGGGAGGAGAAAAACCGGGGAGTCCGTACCCGTATCTCTGATGATCTGCTGTGGCTGCCCTACTGCTTGGGAAGGTATATCGACGGCTGGAGAGATTGGGATCTGTTGTCTGAACAGGTAAAATGCTTGTCGGGAGATCCGTTGAAGGACGGAGAACAGGAGCGGTATTTTGTGCCTGGGACGACCGAGGAGACAGAGGATGTATACACCCACGCGCTCCGGGCCCTGACCCTTGCGCTGGAACGGGGAACGGGGGAGCATGGGCTTCTCAAAATGGGAGCGGGGGACTGGAATGACGGAATGAACGAGGTGGGGACAAAGGGGCGTGGAGAAAGCGTCTGGCTCACCTGGTTCGCCATCGTTGTGCTGGAGGGCTTTCAGCCCCTGGCGGCCCATCGGAAGGATGGGGAGACAGAGGTCCTTTGCCAAAGGTGGGCGGAGAGGCTCCGGCAGGCTGCCCGGGACGCTTGGGATGGGGAGTGGTATCTCCGGGGGTGGTACGATAACGGGGCCCCCCTGGGGAGTAAGAACTCCAAGGAATGTCAGATCGATTCCATCCCTCAAAGCTGGGCAGTCTTTGCCGGAGAGCGGGAAGAACAGGCGGAGAAGGCCCTTCGTTCTGCTATAACCCGGCTGTTTGACCGGGAAAATGGGATCGTTAAGCTGTTTACCCCCGCGTTTGACCAGGGAGACGCCCGCCCTGGGTATATCCGGGGATATCTGCCTGGGATCCGGGAGAACGGCGGGCAGTATACCCACGCCGCCGCCTGGCTGGCCCTTGCCTGCTTCCGGAGCGGGTGGATGGAGGAGGGGGTAGAGCTGCTTCACGCTCTCCTGCCCGAGACTCACCCGCCGGAGATTTATATGGCCGAACCTTACGTCCTGGCCGGGGATGTGTACAGCCATCCCCAGCAACTGGGCCGGGGCGGGTGGAGCTGGTACACTGGCTCCGCAGGCTGGTATTTCCAGGCGGCTGTCAATGGGCTGCTGGGGATATCTATAAAGGACAATTCCTTGATAGTTGATCCGACGCTCCCAAAGGGCTGGCCCGGATGGTCGGCCCAATGGAGGCTTGGGAACGGCACCCTTCTGATCACGGTGAAGCGGGGAGAGAGGGCCCAATGCCTCCTGGACGGAATGCCGGTGAAAGCCATTCCCCTGAAAGGGTTTGCGGGGGAGCACCGATTGGAAATTACGGTCGTCGAAGGAAAATAAAAGACTTTTTTCGCCGAAGAGGGTGCCAAAAGGAAAATTCTGTTGTATAATATTCTCTACTCTTGCCTTCAAAAGAAGAAAGGAAGGTGGCTCCATGAGCACCGTGACCCGGAACCAGCTTATGCCCGGGGTGTTTCTCACCTCGATCCACACACCTAAATTTAAATCCTCCATGCTTTCCATGACCCTTCTGACCCCGCTGAGGAAGGAGACGGCGGCGGTGAACGCCCTGATCCCTTTCCTGCTCCGCCGGGGCAGCGAGAGCCATCCCGATATGCAGTCCCTGGCCGCCGCGCTGGATCAGCTTTACGGCGGTTCCATTGAGCCCGCCGTCCGGAAGCGGGGTGAGACCCAGTGCGTAGGCTTTGTGGGCAGCTTTCTGGATGACGCCTATGCGCTGGATCGCTCCCGGGTGCTGGAGCCAGCCGCCGGGCTTATGGGGGAGCTGCTGCTGCGGCCCTATACCCAGGAGGGGGCTTTCTGTCCTGAGTATACCCAGCAGGAGAAGGCTAACCTGGCCGACCGGATCCGGGCTGAGATCAACGATAAGCGGCAGTATGCCGTCAGCCGCCTGGTGGAGGAGATGTGTGCCGGGGAGCCCTACGGTGTTGGGCGCATGGGGCGGGAGGAGGACGTGGAGCCCATCACCCCCCAGTCTGCCTGGGAGCAGTACCAGGCCCTTTTGGCCCACTCACGGCTGGAGGTCTATTACTGCGGCTCCACCCAGCCTCAGGAAGTTGGACGGATCCTGGAGAAGGTTTTGAAGGGTCTTCCCCGGGAGGGAGGATATGAGGTGGGGGAGACCATCGTCACTCCCCTGGCCCTCCAGATCCGGCAGGTCACCGAGAGCCTGGACGTGGCCCAGGGCAAGCTGACCATGGGTTTCCGGACAGGAGGGATCACCATGGCAGACTCTCGATACCCCGCGTTGATCCTCTGCAACGCCCTCTTTGGCGGAACGACCACCGCCAAGCTGTTTCTCAACGTGCGGGAGCGGCTGTCCTTGTGCTACTACGCCAGCTCCTCCCTGGATCGGTACAAGGGGGTCATGCTGGTGTCCTCCGGGGTGGAATTTGCCGACAAGCAGCGGGCGGAGGATGAGATCCTGGCCCAGTTGGAGGCCTGCCGGCGGGGGGAGTTTGAGCCCTGGGAGGTGGACGGGGCCCGAAGCTACACTGCCAGCTCCCTTATGACCATCCCAGACAGCCAGTCCCGGCAGGAGGACTGGTGGATGTCCCAGACGGCGGCCGGACTGGCCCAAAGTCCCCAGGAGCTGGCCCAGGCGGTAAAGGATGTGGCGCTGGAGGATGCCGTCGCAGTCGCCAAAGGGCTTAGTCTGGATACGGTCTATTTCCTGAAAGGAGCGGAGGGATAACCATGGAGGAACAGCAGTATGAGCAGGTGGGGGAGAGCCTCTTCCACACGGTGCTGGACAACGGGCTCCACATCTATGTGGCGCCCAAGCCGGGCTTTCAGAAAAGCTATGCCTTCTTTGCCACCAACTACGGGGGCATGGATATGCGCTTCCAGCTGGACGGAAAGTGGCTGAACACCCCCGCCGGGGTGGCCCACTTTTTAGAGCATAAGACCTTTGACACCAAGGAGGGCAACGCCCTCCAGGATCTGGCGGCCAACGGGGCCTCCCCCAATGCCTTCACCTCCACCTCCATGACGGGATATTATTTTGAGGGGACAGACAAATTTGAGGAAAATCTGCGGATCCTTCTCTCCTTTGTCTCAATTCCCTACTACACCCAGGAGAGCGTGGACAAGGAGCAGGGCATCATCGGGCAGGAGATCCGGATGGGGGACGACGAGCCGGATACCCAGGTGTTCTATGGGATGCTGGAGGGGCTGTATGCCCACAGTCCCATTCAGGTGAATATCGCGGGGACGGTGGAGTCCATCGCCCAGATCACAGCCGACACCCTGAATCTCTGCCATAAGGCCTTCTATGACCCGGGGAATATGGTTCTCTGTGTGGCGGGGGATGTGGAGCCGGAGCGGGTGGCTGCCATCGCCAGAGAGATCCTGCCCGCCCAGGGGCATCCCCGGGTGGAGAGGGACTATGGTGAGGCGGAGGCGCCCCAGGCCCATAAGGGGGACTGGGAGAAGGTGATGGCGGTATCCACCCCCATTTTCCAGCTGGGGTTCAAGGATACTCCCCCAGAGAAGGGGGCGGGATGGCTTAAATGGGAGCTGACGGGCAATCTGGCCTGCGAGGCTCTGCTGGGAACCTCCAGCCCCCTATATGCCAAGCTGTACGGCGAGGGGCTTGTCAACGAGAGCTTCGGCTATGGCAGCGAGGCCTATCCCGGTGCGGCTTTTCTGTGCGCCGGAGGGGAGAGCAGGGATCCGGCGGCGGTTCGTAACGCTGTGCTGGCGGAGGCGGAGCGGCTTTGCCGGGAAGGGCTGGATGAGGCCCTGTTCCAGCGGCTGAAGAAGGCGGCCTACGGCTATACGGTGCGGAGCCTCAATTCCTTTGAGAACATTTGCGTCAGCCAGGCCATGGCCCACTTTAACGGGTATGAATACCTCACCTTTCCACAGTGCTTTGCAGCCATCACCAAGGCCGACGTGGAGGAGTGCATCCGCCGGGCAGTAACTCGGGAGCGATCCACCCTGGCGGTGATCCGCCCAAAGGAAGGAGTTTGACAGAGATGAGTACAGTGACCTTTCCCGGCCTTGGGCTGGCATTTAATGTAAAGGATATCGCCTTTCGGGTGTTTGGCTGGCCCATACACTGGTATGGCATCATCATTGCCACCGGTTTTCTGCTGGCGGTAATCTACTGCAGCCGGAAGGCGGACGCTTACGGTGTGGAGCAGGAGGATATCATCGACCTGCTCCTCTACGCCGTGCCCCTATGTATCATCGGGGCGCGGCTATACTACATCATTTTCTATCTGGAGCTCTACCGGGACGGGGAGGGAAGGCTGGATCTTGGCCGGATGATCCGGATCTGGGATGGGGGGCTGGCCATCTATGGGGCTGTCCTTATGGCCATTTTAGTGACCTTTCTTTTCTGTAAAAAGCGGGGGATCAGCTTTTTCTCCCTGGCGGATCTGGGCGTGTTCGGACTGTTTATCGGCCAACTGGTGGGCCGGTGGGGAAACTTTGTGAATGTGGAGGCCTACGGCAGTGTTACCACCCTGCCCTGGCGGATGGGGATCTATGATACGGTGGACGGGGTCTATCAGTACATGGAGGTTCATCCCACCTTTCTCTACGAGTCCCTGTGGAATCTGGCGGGCCTTCTGCTGTTGGCTCTGGTGGTGGAGAAGCGCAGAAAATTTGACGGGCAGCTCTTTTGGAGCTATCTCGCCTGGTATGGCCTGGGCCGGGCTTGGATCGAGGGGCTGCGGACCGACAGCCTGTATTTCTTTTCCACCGGGCTGCGGGTATCCCAGATGCTGGCTATTTTGTTCTTTGTGATGGCGGCGATCATACTGACAGTCCAGCTTCGCAGGCCCCATTCTCCGGAGGAGCTGTGGGGAAACCAGGTGAAGGCGCGGAAGGCCGCCGCGAAGGCGGCCGTGGAGCCGGAAAGCCCGGTGGGGGAGCTGGAGGAGGAGCCCTCCCTGGAGAGCATACTGGAGGAGGCGAGGGAGAACGGCCATGACAAGACTTGACGGAAAGGCGTTGGCAGCCAAGATCAAGGTGCGGGTTCGGGAGGAGGCCGCCGGCCTACCCCGGAAGCCCGGACTGGCGGTGGTGCTGGTGGGGAACGATCCGGCCTCCCGGGTCTATGTGACCAGCAAGCGCAGGGATTGTGAGGAATGCGGGTTCTACAGCGAGGAATACGCCCTGTTGGAGGAGACTACCCAGGAGGAGCTATTGGAGCTGGTAGAGACGCTGAACAGCAGGGAGGATATTGACGGGATCCTGGTACAGCTGCCCCTGCCGGGGCATTTGAACGAGGAGGCGGTCATTGAGGCCATTGATCCCAGGAAGGATGTGGATGGGTTCCACCCGATGAATGCGGGGAACCTGCTGATTGGCCGGCCCGGCTTTTTGTCCTGTACCCCGGCGGGGGTGATGGATCTGCTGGAGGAGTATGGGATCGACCCCGCCGGAAAGCGGGCGGTGGTGGTGGGCCGGAGCAACATTGTGGGCAAACCCATGGCTCTGCTCCTTCTCCGAAAGAACGCCACAGTGACGCTCTGCCATTCCAAGACCCCTGACCTGGGGGAGATCTGCCGGCAGGCAGATGTCCTGGTGGCGGCGGTGGGGCGGAGAGGGCTCATCACCGCAGACATGGTCAAGGAGGGGGCTGTGGTGGTGGATGTGGCCATGAACCGGGATGAGAATGGAAAACTCTGCGGGGATGTGGACTTCCAGGCAGTGGCGGAGAAGGCGTCCTACCTGACCCCGGTTCCTGGAGGGGTGGGGCCCATGACCCGGGCGGCCCTGATGGAGAATACCCTTTTGGCCGCCAAAAGACGGCAAAATTTGGCGTAGGGGCTGGTCAAAGCTGTTTTTTTATGATAAACTGGAAAATAGCAAAATCACAACCTCTAATTACATAGGAGCGTGCTGAGATATGAAATGTCCTTTCTGTGGGTATCTGGACAGCAAGGTGGTGGACTCCCGCCCTGCTGAGGATGGGGCCAGCATCCGCCGCCGCCGGGAGTGTTTGGAGTGTCACAAGCGGTTCACCACCTTTGAGGTGATGGAGTCTCTGCCCGTGGTGGTCATCAAGAAGGATGGAAGCCGCCAGAGCTTTGACCGCAGCAAGCTGCTCAACGGTATCATCCGTGCCTGTGAAAAGCGGCCGGTGTCCTTTGAGAATATGGAGAAGATGGTGGACGAGATCGAGCAGATCCTTCAGAATGAGATGAACCGGGAGGTGCCCTCCGCCAAGATCGGAGAGATGGTCATGGATCGGCTGAAGGATGTGGACGAGGTGGCCTATGTTCGGTTTGCCTCGGTGTACCGGCAGTTCAAGGATATCAGCACCTTTATGAGCGAGCTGAACAAGCTGCTGCAGGAGAAATGAGAGAGGCGCCCCGCCTGAGACCAGGCGGGGCGCTTTTTTTGTCCTGCTGGGAAAACAAGACATGACAGGGGCCGAGGCCTTGAAAAGGAAGAGGGAATGGAGTAGAATGGAATTGGTGGCAAAGAGCCGCCCGCGGGGATAAAAACACGGCTCGGTCGGTAGTCCGGGCGCGGTGTGGGTTGAAGCCCACATCGTCAGTAACCTGCCTCCTTGGTTGTCCGTTCTCCGCGGAAGGAATACAAAGGAGGATGCTCTATGGAATGCGACTGCTGTTCTGTCACCGTCTGCTTTCAGGATCCCTTTTGGATAGGGCTGGTGGAGCGGAGGGAGGCCGAGGGATATTCGGTCTGCCAGATCACCTTCGGTGGGGAACCAAAGGATTTTGAGGTGTATCAGTTCCTTTTGGAGAATTGGTGCCGCCTTCGGTTTTCTCCCACCATTCCCACAGAAAAAAGGGAGTTTGAACACCGAAACCCGAAGCGGGTACGGCGGGATGCCGCCAGGCATCTGGAGGGCCGGCCGAAGGGAACCAAGGCTCAGGAAGCCTTGAAGCTCCAACGAGCGGAGGGGAAGGAGGCGCGCCGGGAGAGCTCCCGGCAGGAGCGGGAGGATGAGGAGATGCGGAGATTTCTCCTCCGGCAGGAGAAGAAAAGGCGGAAACACAGGGGCCGATAGGGCCTCTGTGCTTCCGCCTTTTCTTACAGGATATTCTTTAGGGTAAGCTGCTCCGCCTCGGAGAGAAGCTCCAGCTCGGCGATAAGGCGGGCGTTGGCGGCAGAGTATTCGCCCCCTTCCTGACATTGGATAAACTCCGCTACCTCTCGGAAGCCGGTATAGATGGCGTCGGTCTCACTGTGGCGCAGGAGGATGTGGAGATAGGCGTCGGTGGAATCCCAGCGGTCGCGGGCGGCCTGGGTCAGCTTTTCGGCGGCGGCCCAGTCGTTCCTCTCCGCATTGGCCTCCGCCGCCTCCAGGATAGAGGTCAACTCCTGGGTGAAGGAGGAGATATAGAAGCTGTGGCAGAGGGTGGCAGCAAAAACCAGGAGCAGAATGGCTGTGGCAGCGATGATCCGTTTCATTTTGGCTCCTCCTTGGGGGCAAAGTAGACCCGGCCCAGCTCGTCGGCGGTGAGGAGATAGACCTGCTCCGGGCACTTGACCTTATGGGCCTTGAGCTGTTTCTCCAGCCATGTTTCATCGTAGCCCCGGAGCTTCAGGTTGTGCTCTAACACCCGGCCGTCGTTGATGAGAACCAGGGGCAGGCCTGCCTCCTGGGGGGCCAGGGACATATCCTTGGCAGAGGGGGGCTTTTGGTCGGCGAAGGGGAGGACAGAGAGCTGGCCGTTGGTCTCCAAAATGGCATACTTGACCGTGGAGATGTCGGTGATCCCCTTCATCCGTAGCTCCTCCATCAGCTCGTCCACGGTGAAGCGGTTTTTGCTCATCTCAGCCTGCTTTAGCTTTCCGTTTTCTATGATGATAGAGGGGCGGCCGCAGATGAGGGCCCGAAACTTCACGCTTTTCATGGAGGCCACTGAGATGATCATGGTGAGGGCCAGGAGAGTGAAGATCGGGATGATGCCAGAAAGGAGAGGGATCCCAAAGTCCTGCATGGGGACTGCCGCCAGATCCGCTATGATGAGAGCCAGCACCAGCTCAGAGGGCTCCAGCTCCCCCACCTGGCGCTTACCCATAAGGCGGATACCGGCGATAATGAAGAGATAGAGGATGATTGTACGGACAAAAGCGATGACCATGGCAAGACCTCCCCAATGTGTCTCCCTCTCAGTATGGCCCGAATGGGTGGGGTTATGAGGGCAAGGACAGGAAAATTTTCTTGAATGTTTGGGCTTGATATGCTATTCTTTTCCGGAAAGAGGTGGGGTAATGAAGCGGAAACGGGTGGTTTTGACGGTCATGTTGGCCGGGGTATTGCTCTTTTTTCTTTTGGGGCTGGATACCAGGCTGGTTGTCCGGAAGTACCGGATCGAAAGTGACAAGCTGACTGAGCCGGTGCGGGTCGTCTTTCTCTCTGACCTTCACTCCTGCGAGCATGGGGCGGGACAGGGAATGCTATTGGAATTGGTTCGGAAGCAGGCGCCTGATTATATCCTGCTGGGCGGAGACTGGGTGGATGATGACTTTGGACACCGGCCGCCAGGGTTGGCCTATAAAGCGGCCAGGGCTCTGGGGGAGATGTGTCCCACCTTTTATGTGAGTGGAAACCATGAGCTTTGGAGCGGATATGGGGATGAACTGAAACAGGAGATAGCCGAATGTGGAGTGACGGTTCTGGAGGGGGAGGAGGCCCTTCTGCCCGGTGGACTTCGGATCTTCGGGATCGACGATCCGGCGGCGGGGGAGGAGCTGTGGAGGGCGCAGCTGGCAGAGGGGAAGAGAGGACTGTCTGAGGTGAACTTTTCCCTTCTGTTGACCCATCGACCGGAAAGGGTGGAGGAGTACGACGGCTTTGATCTTGTACTGGCCGGTCATGCCCATGGGGGGCAATGGCGGCTGCCGGGGGTGGTCAACGGCCTGTTCGCCCCGGATCAGGGATGGTTTCCCGCCTATGCCGGCGGGGAATACCGACTGGCGGACGGGAGCGTGATGATCGTCGGGCGGGGCCTGTCCAAGGAGAGCACCCGGGTGCCCCGTTTTTTTGACCGGCCGGAGGTGGTGGTCGTGGATCTGGTTCCGGCAAGATCCTTTTCGTGAAAAATTGAGGTCTTGCCAATTTCGAAATAATTTTGTATAATAAAGCACTGTATCTGGCCGACGAGGGGAGGAGATCCTTTGAGACGAAGGTATCTGCTGCGTTTTGACATTTGGCTTTGTATGCTTTTGGCATACGGGCTCAGTCTGGGAACCTCCAAGCTGACCACCATGCTTCTGCCCCCCGCCTATGAGAGCTATGTGGAGGAACACACGGTGGCTGACGGGGAGATCGGCGGCAAGGCGGGGGCGGATATCCCCCGGATCCAGAGTGTGGAGGAGCTTCTCAAGGAGGAGAGATTCACCATCGTCTCCCCAGGGATCGAGTACCGAAACCGGGGTGCGGGCTATCATAACGGGGTCTATACATATGCCGTGACCCTCCCCTCCGGCGAGGTGATCGCTGCGGTGATCAATATGGAGAATGTCCAGCAGGAGGGGGATTATTACACCAGCGACCACACCCTTCCGGTGGGACAGGTGGTGTATGACGACCTGTCCAAGGATGAGTATTTTATGAAGCAGATCCAGTATGGCGGAGAACTGAGCCGTACGGATTTTTACGTAGATATGCGGGGAAATGGCGGCACGGTCAGCCAGGAGGACTATACCGGGCACTACGCCGGAATCGTACAGGTTGCCACCATTTTTATCAGCTTTCCCCTGTTCCACTCCTTTGGCGCTCATCTGGGGATCTTCCCATTCTTTATAACCCCCAAAAGGAAAGAGGGGGAACCCAAGAGTGAATGGGATTGAAGCCCTGGTTCGGGTGATATATCAGGAAAGAAGGAATGAGAGATGAGTACCAAGCCTGTCAAAAAAGTAAACGCTGTCTATCTGTTGGCCACCATTTTTCTGCCCATCGCCATCATTGTGCTGGGCGGCTTTATTGGCTATCAGTTCTTCCGTGACGGAGGAAACGGTGCAGTGATCTGCTTTATGTGCCCCACCGCTCTGGCGGTGATCTGGTGGGTCTTTGGCACCACCACCATCTGGAGAATGCGGAAAAAGAATATGATGAAGGTTCTGGACGAGCAGGGCTTTGAGCGGCACCAGACCTTCTATGGCAACAATCAGACCGTGGTGGTGGACATGAAGAAGGGAACCGTGGCGATGCTGTTTTTCTGGAACCCATTTGAGCTTTATGTTTTGCCCGCCAGCCGTATCAGCAACGCCTGGAGCGAGGACGGCGCCGGCGGCGCGGGCTTCCTGCGGGGCACCAGCCGGGTGAGCTTCCTGTTTCAGGTGGACGGCGTAAAGATCCGGGTGGATACCTTCACCTCCAACCAGCGGTGGAAGATGGAGGATCCCAAGGTGCTGGAGGGGATCTCCAAGGCGGATCGCTGGGTCCAGGTGCTGGAAGCCGCCCGGCAGCAGAGCTCGGGTGTGTAAAAATGGGTTTCTTTGAGAAATTCCTGGCCAAATACCAGGACGATTGGTGTAAAGAGTGCAACTGCGCCATGGAGAAGCTCCGCAAGCAGCTATATGCCCTTCCCTGTATGATCGTGGGCCACTATACGGAGCACAAGAATCCTGAGTTCTACATAAAGAATCTGCACAAGGTGGAGAAGAAGGCGGATATTCCCTCCGGGATGTATGCCTGTGGCGCCATTCAGTACCGCTGTCCCAGCTGCGGCAAGCGGGTGACCCTTCTGGATCCCTTTCTGCCGGTGCGGGATGAGGAAAAGCACGAGGGAAATGTGCTGTTCTGCAACGGTGAGTTGGATCAGTTCCTGTGGTGGTAAGGGCCCTCGGAGAGCGGCCCGGGAAGGGGTAAATATATGTCCCATCAGCTTGTGATCATATTGGATTTCGGCGGACAGTACAACCAGCTTATCGCCCGCCGGGTGCGGGAGTGCGGGGTGTACTGCGAGGTAAAGCCCTGCACCACACCCTTGGAGCGGTTAAAGGCCCTGGAGCCCATCGGGATCATTTTTACCGGCGGCCCCAGCAGTGTGTACGCCCCCGGTTCTCCCCAGGTGGATCCCGCTATCTTTGACTGGGGGATCCCTATTTTGGGGATCTGTTACGGATGTCAGCTCATGGCCCACAGCCTGGGAGGCAGGGTGACAGCGGCCCAGAGTGACAGCGCCAGGGAGTACGGAAAAACGGAGACCTTCTACGATACCGCCTGTAAGCTGTTCCAGGGTCTGCCGGAAAAGGGCATTTCCTGGATGAGCCATGGGGACTACATGGAAAGGGTTCCGGAAGGGTTTTCCCTTGCAGCCCATTCTGAGGCATGTCCTAACGTGGCTATCTGCGACGAAAGCAGAGGGTTCTATGGGGTTCAGTTCCATCCCGAGGTAAACCATACGGAGATGGGTACCGCCATGATCCGCAACTTCCTCTATGAGATCTGCAAGGCCGCAGGAGACTGGAGCATGGAGAGCTATAAGGATACCGCCGTCCGCCGGATCCGGGAGAAGGTGGGTTCGGGGAAGGTATTGCTGGCCCTGTCCGGTGGGGTGGATTCCTCTGTGGCCGCCGCCCTGGTGGCGGAGGCGGTGGGGAATCAGCTCACCTGCGTGTTTGTGGATCATGGCCTGATGCGCCTCCATGAGGGGGACGAGGTGGAGCAGGCCTTTGGCAAATGGGATATCAATTTTGTCCGCGTCAACGCGGAGGAGCTTTTCCTGTCCAAGCTCTCCGGCGTCTCTGAGCCGGAGGCTAAGCGGAAGATCATTGGGGAGGAGTTCATCCGGGTCTTTGAACAGGAGGCAAAACGGATCGGGCAGGTGGATTACCTGGTTCAGGGCACCATCTACCCCGATGTCATTGAGTCCGGGACGGGGGATGCCGCCGTTATCAAAAGCCACCATAATGTGGGCGGACTTCCCGATTATGTGGATTTTAAGGAGATCGTCGAGCCTCTGCGGATGCTGTTTAAGGACGAGGTGCGGCAATTGGGAAGGGATCTGGGGCTGCCGGAGTATCTGGTCTCCCGCCAGCCCTTCCCGGGGCCGGGGTTGGCCATTCGGATCATCGGGGATATCACCAAAGAAAAGCTGGATCTGTTGCGGCTGGCCGATTTCATCTTCCGGGATGAGATTGCCAAGGCTCACCTGGAGGGCAGTATGGATCAGTATTTTGCCGTGCTGACCAATCTGCGGTCGGTGGGGGTCATGGGGGACGGGCGAACCTACGATTACGCCATCGCCCTTCGAAGCGTGACCACCAGCGACTTTATGACGGCGGACTGGACACGGATCCCCTATGAGGTGTTGGATCGGGTCAGCGTTCGGATCGTCAACGAGGTTCCCCATATCAACCGGGTGCTCTATGATATCACCAGCAAGCCCCCCGCAACTGTGGAATTCGAGTGAAAAGAAAGCCGTCGACAGCTCTTGCGTCGACGGCTTTCTTGGTGTATAATCAGAAAAACCAAAGACAGGGAGGATGGAATATGCAGAACAATGTACGGCCTGCGGATATGAAGCGGATCAACTCTTCGGAGCTGGCGGAGGCCTTTATCGCGGAGCAGGTGAAGGAAGTCCGGGAGCAGGTGGGGGATCGGAAGGTACTGCTGGCTCTCTCCGGCGGTGTGGACTCCTCTGTGGTGGCGGCGCTCCTCATTAAGGCGATCGGAAAGCAGCTGGTATGCGTTCATGTAAACCACGGGCTAATGCGGAAGGGGGAGAGCGAGCAGGTCATCGAGGTGTTCCGGAATCAGTTGGATGCCAACCTCATCTATGTGGACGCCACCGACCGGTTCCTGGATCTGCTTGCCGGGGTGGATGAGCCGGAGCGGAAGCGGAAGATCATCGGCGGAGAGTTCATCAAGGTCTTTGATGAGGAGGCCCGAAAGCTGGAGGGCATTGATTTTCTGGCCCAAGGGACTATCTACCCCGACATTTTGGAGAGCGACGGCGTGAAGGCCCACCACAATGTGGGCGGACTGCCGGAGGATATGCAGTTTGAGCTGGTGGAACCGGTGCGGCTGCTCTTTAAGGATGAGGTTCGTGTGGTGGGCAAGGCCTTGGGCCTGCCCGTCTCCATGGTAGAGCGGCAGCCCTTTCCCGGGCCTGGTCTAGGTGTGCGTTGCCTGGGCGCCATCACCCGGGATCGGCTGGCGGCCCTGCGGGAGTCCGACGCCATCCTGCGGGAGGAATTTGCCAAGGCCGGCCTTGCCGAGCAGGTGTGGCAGTTCTTTACCGTAGTCCCAGATATGCGGGCCACCGGAGTCCGGGATGGCAAGCGGGCCTATGACTGGCCTGTCATCATCCGAGCGGTGAACACTGTGGACGCCATGACCGCCACCGTGCCCGAGATCGCCTGGTCGGTGCTGATGACCATCACAGACCGGATCCTGAAGGAGGTTCCCAGTGTGTGCCGGGTGCTCTACGACCTGACGCCCAAGCCGGTGGGAACG
>JAAWBD010000014.1 GCA_022792495.1 Oscillospiraceae bacterium | reverse complement strand
TCGTTCTCCACCGCCGTCTTCAGGCTGGGGGAGAAGGCTACGGCGGCGGTGAGCTCCCGGAGGCCGGGGATCCTGGCGCAGGCCATGGCAAAGGGGACGGAGGTGTTCACCAGCAGCACAAAGGCGGCGGCCACGCCCCCCAGAGAGGCCAGGGAGGTTCCCCAGCCCCGGCGGCGCCGGGCTCGCTTCCGGGCCTTCTCCACACAGGCGTCCAAAGCGACGGGGGTCTCCTGCTCCAGTTGGGAGAGAAGCGTTTGATATTCTTCGTTGCGATTCATAAGTCGTCCTCCTCCAATTCAAGACGTAACAAACCAAGCCCCTTCCGCTGCCGGGTGGACACGGTACCCGGGGGAAGGTCAAGAGCGGCGGCGGTTTCCGCCAGGGTGAATCCGGAGAAGTATCGAAGGACGATCACCGCCCGGATCTCCCGGGGCAATCGCTCCACCGCCTCCTTCAGGGGGAGGGCGTCAAACTCCTCCACGGCGGTCTCCGGCAGTTCCTCCACCGCCGTCTCCCGTTTTCTTCGCCGCAGCTCGGTGTTGCAGACGTTGATGAGGATGCGGGTGAGCCAGGTGGCAAAAAACTCCGGCTGACGCAGCTTTTTTCGGGCCAGATACCCCTTGTAGACCGCCTCGTCCACTGCGTCCACAGCGGCGGTCTCACTGCCCAGGTACAGCAGGGCGGTGCGGTAGAGCCGCCCCTTTAACCCTTCTGCCTGCCGGACAAATTCCTGCTCGCTCAAAGGCCCTCGCCTCCTTTCTTCACCCATTAGACGCACGGGGGAAGGATTTTCATTTCCAAACATTAAAAAAATTACCAAGGGGCGGCCGGATCCGGCCGCCCCTGTTCTCATTTCCGCCTCACCGGCACCCGGAGCACCGTCCTGCGCCGCTCCGGCGGCACCTTCCGGGGGTCGGAGAGGTATATCTCGTGGTGATATCTCTCCGGGGTGATGTCCAGAGCATACCCCTGCTGTGCGGCAAACTCCTCCATATCCTCAAGGGTGGCGGGCTCGTCGTCATAGGAGCCGATATGCATACACTGAACGCAGAGCCCCTCGGCATAGGGCAAGAACTCCACCGGGGAGAAGTCCTGTTTCTTTTTCCGGGCGGCCTCCCCAAGGGCCCACTCAAAATCGCCCCGGGAGACGAAATCTGGCAGGCGGATGAGGGAGACCCAGCAAAGCTCCTCCTTCCGGCTGTAGTCCATGGCCCCGCCATCTCTCATCCACCAAAAGCCCTCCAGGGGCGGCACTACGTAGTCAAAGTACCCCTTGATGGGGCGGGCTCCCAGTTTGCTCATCTTGATGGTAAAGGCGACGCCGTAGAGCAGCCCCATGGCCCGCTGGTACTCTCCGCCGGGCTCATTGGGATCCCCCCTGCCTCGGACGGCGATAAAGTCCATAGGGGGGATCTCCACCAGCCCAGGCTTGGCAGGGGGGAGATAGAATTCCCGGTACTCCTTTTTGAAATCAAAGGCCATTAGGCTCCCTCTTTCTTCCAGCGTAAAAGTTGGGGAAAAAATGTCCCCATCTGCGCCTTAGCCTGCTCCACGGTCATGTCAGGATTGGCCTGGGCCATAGGCCCGGCGCAGAAGGCGATCATCTCCTCCATGGTCATATCCTGGGTGAATTTTCCCTTGTCATAGCAGTACTTGCAGTAGTGGGGGCTGGGGCTCCCGTCAGCCTCGGTTCCCCGCAGGTCGTCGGAGAGGGGCATGGCGCAGGACTGGCAAAAGGTCTGTTCTTTCATGGTGGCATCCTCCTTTGTTTGAGATGTCCCCATGGTAACACCGAAACTATGACATCCTGTGTCATGGTTTTTGTATTTTTTGAAAATTTCCCCGGCCATCTCTCCCACCCTTCGCCGGATCCGCTCCGGGGAGAGAATGGTCACCTGGGCCCCGAAGGAGAGAAGATAGCCGTAGACCCACCCATCCTCGGGGAAGGAGACAGAGACCTCCAGAGAGCCGTCGGGCAGGAGGGAGACCTCCCTTTCCTCAAACTCGTCATAGACCCGGTAGGCCATGGCGGGGGAGAAGCGCAAACGCAGGTCTGCCATGGGGGAAGCGCCCCCGGCGTCCTGGATGGGGGGAGGGGAGAGGGGGATGGAGAAGACCTCCTCCGTGACCTCAAGCCCCAGGATCCGGGATAGGCGGAAGGTGCGGTAATCCCCCTTCTTCGGGCAAAAGGCCTGGAGATACCACCCCTGGCCCTTAAAGACCAGTCGGGCGGGAAAGGCTTTTCGGCTGGTGGTCTCCCCCCAGGAGCTGACGTAGGTGAAGGCGACAGCCCTGTGAGCCAGAATGGCCTCCTTCAGTCTTTGGAACTTGACGTTGGCCGCCCCGGAGTCTCCCCACCGGGACAGATCCACCTGGAGCCAATCGGGCTCCGACCGCCGGAAGAGGGCGGAGAGCTTGGACAGGGTCTCCGCCGTCCCCAGGCTGGAATTCCCCGACAGGGACTTGAGGGCGGTCAAAAGCTGTCCCTGCTCCTTGTCAGAGAGGGCGGCCCTGCTCAGCACAAACTGCTCCATCAAAGCCACGCCGCCCCTCCGTCCCGGGGTGGTATAGATGGGCACCCCTGCGGCGGAGAGGGCGTCCACATCCCGGTAGACGGTACGCACCGACACCTCGAGCCGCTCTGCCAGCTCAGTGGCGGACATCTTTCCCTTTTCCAAAAGCAGATAGACCATCTCAAAAAGTCGTGCTTGGGACATGGAAACACCTCTTTTCAGTAGACGTATAGACTTGCGGAGGACTGTGGGGCGTGCTATAATCTGGGCAGAAGGGGGGAGGACAGATGAAGAAGCGGGGCCTTGCCGATTGGCTGAGCCTGCTCCTCCACGGCGTGGTGGGACTGGGCTTTCTCCTCTTTGCCCTTCAATTCCTTATGCTGGGCCTGATCCGCCGCGGCCCCCACGGGGAGGTTCGGGATCGCCCCTGGTTCGTCCCCCGGCGGATCGAGGATGCCGCCGAGGTGGGGGGGCGGATCTACATCCTGTACCGCGACAGCGGGGCGGTGAACGTATACGACGGCCAGGGACAGTTTCTCTGGGCCATCTCCATCCCCTGGCACGACCACGATTCCGACGTCCGCCTCCGGGTGGGGGAGAGCTCTTTTTACCTCTACCAGCGCCGGCATGACGTCTACCAGTTCGACAGGGAGACGGGAGAATTAAAAAACTCCTTCCCCTGGGAGGGGAGAGAGGAGGATTTCCCCGATGAGCGCGCTCCCGGAGAGACGAAGGAGGCTTGGGCGTGGACGCCGGGGGAGGGCTGCTATGACGACCTGACCGTCTACCGGGCGAGGGAGGACGGGGAGCTCCAGCCCCTGATCCACCGGGGCGGCTGGGTTCGGCTGTTCTATTTCACCACCGCCTGGGCCTTGGGCTTTTTCGGCATGATAGGCGTGATCCTGGTGGAGAACACCCTAAAGCCCGCCCTCCGGGAGAGGGCGAAGAAAAAGAACAGGCAGAAAAATGGCAAGGACGCCGGAGCGCAGGAATAGCGCCCCGGCGTTTTTACATTTCTCTTCGTCCCTCCAGAGCCCGGGTCAACGTGGCGTCGTCGGCGAACTCCAGCTGCCCCCCCACGGGTACTCCGTAGGCCAGCCGTGTCACCTTGGCCCCAAAGGGTTTCAGCAGCCGGGACAGGTACATGGCAGTGGCCTCCCCCTCGGTGGTGGGGTTGGTGGCCATAATGACCTCCCGCACCCCGCCTGCGGCCACCCGCTCCAGCAGTTCCTTGATGTGCAGGTCGTCGGGCCCTACATGGTTCATGGGGGAGATGACCCCGTGGAGCACGTGATACCGTCCGTTATACTCCCGGGAGCGCTCCAACGCTGCCACATCCTTGGGGTCGGCCACCACG
Source organism: Oscillospiraceae bacterium (assembly GCA_022792495.1). Lineage (GTDB taxonomy): Bacteria > Bacillota > Clostridia > Oscillospirales > Oscillospiraceae > Vermiculatibacterium. The sequence continues at coordinate 3,437 of JAAWBD010000014.1, read as the reverse complement.
CATACGGTGGACTCATCCCGCCGGGAGCTGGCGCAGATGGGGCAGAGGCCCTCTCCCTCGGTAAAGCTGCGGCACACTGGGCACAGGGAGATGGTATTCTTGGCGGTGACGATGGCCTCGGCGAAGGCCCGGGCCTCCTCGTCGGGAAGCCCCAGCACAAAGAAGCTCAGCCGCTGGGCAGACTTTTTGCCCACCCCGGGCAGTCGGGCGAACTGCTCCGTCAGGGCCTCCAAAGCGGGGGGGAAGTATTCCATGGGAGTACACCTCATTTCGTAAAGAGTGGTTGAAGGTTCGTCTGATTCACTCAATCCACTCGTATTCCAAACGATCTACATATGCGTCCAGGATTACCCCACTGTCCGCAAACAGCTTTATGATGATGGAACAGTAGCCCACATTGTGATACAAATATTCAAGATGACCCGCATATGCAAACAGCCGAGAGTTGCCCAAACGGCGATAACAGCCGTCTTTCCGGGAGAACCTTCCGGTTTTTTTCCACTCATAGACGGAAAAACCGTTTTCCTCTGTCAAATGATATCGTATGATCAACGACTTTGCGTTTGGGCGGATAGCCCGTATAGAATCGTGGGAGGAAATGTTGTCCTCAAAGATAAAGGTGAGGGTCTGGTCTTTCATCTGGATGTCTTTGATCACGCAATCGTGGGGCACACATATGGTTGGCAAGGTTTCTTTGTTCAGATAATAGATTTCCTTCATGAACCATTACCCTTTTGAGTTCCCCCGCAGCGCCGCGATGGCCGCCGGGATATCCGCCGCCCCATAGACCGCGCTTCCCGCCACCAGCACGTCGGCCCCCGCCTCCACACAGAGCTTGGCGGTCTCAGCGTTGATGCCTCCATCCACCTCCAGGTGGCAGGAGGGGCAATATTTCTCAATGTACTTCCGAATGGCGGCGATCTTGGGCAGCTGGTCGGCCATAAAGGCCTGCCCGCCAAAGCCTGGCTCCACCGTCATCACCAGGATAAGATCCAGCCCCTTCTCCAGATAGGGCAGGACAGCCTCGGCCCCCGTGATAGGCCGCAGGACGATGCCCTTCTTTACCCCCAGCGAGTCCATCTGCGCCAAGGCGGCGTGGATGGCGGGGGGCATATCGGCCTCCAGATGAATGGACAGCAGGTCGGCCCCCGCCTTGGCAAAGGCCTCTACGTAACGCCCCGGCTTCTCCACCATCAGGTGGGTGTCCAGGAACATATCAGTGTGCTTGCGGATGGATTGCACCACCGGCACCCCGATAGAGATATTGGGGACGAACATGCCGTCCATCACGTCCACATGGAGCCAGTCGGCGGTGGAGACGGCCTGGATGTCTCTCCCCAGCTCGCAGAAATCAGCGGAGAGGATAGAGGGAGCCACTTTGACCATAAAGCATCGTCCTTTCAAAAATAAATGTATAAAAAGAAGTTTGTTTCACTGGGGCTGCCGGTTCGTTTCCAGGCCTGCAAGCCCTGGATGGGCACCCAGGGCCTGGCCCCGACATAGGATGAACCAAGCGGATAGCCGACTCGTCCCCGCCGACCTCCCTCAAGCTGCGCCCTACCCACGGAACCGGCGTCGGCGGCAGAGGCGGGAAGCGGCGCCGCATTATATAGCTCCCGGTCTGGCCTCTGGGTCAGGCCGGGAGCGTCTGTTTTCCAACTGCCGGGAACTCCTGGCTCAGTATACCTCCGTGGTGGAAACCTCTCTGGCGTCGTACCCCTCATCCTTCAGCGCCTTCAGGATCTGGGCCTTGTGCTCGTGGCCGAAGGCCTCCAGCGTCACCCTCAGCTCCACCCCTGCCTGCCGGTTCAGGTTGACAAACTGGTTGTGCTCCAGCTTGATTGTGTTGCCGTTATTGTCAGCCAGCACCTGGGACACATGAAGCAGCTCGCCGGGACGGTCGGGGAGGATCACCGAGAAGGTGAAGATCCGCCCCCGGCTCACCAGCCCGTGCTGCACCAGGGAGGAGACCGTGATCACGTCCATGTTGCCCCCCGAGAGGACGGGCACCACATTCTTGCCCTCCGCCTTCAGATGCTTCAGGGCGGCTACCGTCAGAAGTCCGGCGTTCTCCACGATCATCTTGTGCTTTTCCATCATGTCCAGGAAGGCGTCCACCAGCTCAGAGTCGGGGATGGTGAGGATCTCATCCACATTCTCCTGGATGTAGGGGAACACCAAGTCTCCGGGGGTTTTTACCGCCACACCGTCGGCGATGGTGTCCACCTTGGGGAGAGTGACGATATGCCCCGCCTCCAGGGAGGCCTTCATGGAGGCGGCCCCCACCGGCTCCACGCCGATGACAGTGACCTTGGGATTGAGCAGCTTGGCCAGGGTGGATACCCCCGCTGCCAGCCCGCCGCCCCCGATGGGTACCAGGATCACGTCCACATCGGGCAGGTCGGAGAAGATCTCATAGGAGATGGTTCCCTGGCCCGTAGCCACCGTCAGGTCGTTGAAGGGGGGGATGTAGGTGTAGCCCTTCTCCTTTACAAGCCGCTGAGCCTCAGCGGCCGCGTCGTCAAAGGTCTCTCCAAAGAGCACCACCTCAGCCCCGTAATCCTTGGTGTTGTTCACCTTCACCAGGGGGGTGGTGGTGGGCATGACGATGGTGGCCTTCACCCCGGCGTGCTGGGCGGCAAAGGCCACCCCCTGGGCGTGGTTCCCCGCCGAGGCGGTGATAAGACCCTTGGACTTCTGCTCTTCGGTGAGGGAGCTGATCTTGAAATAGGCCCCCCGGAGCTTGTAGGCTCCTGTGATCTGCATATTCTCCGGCTTCAGAAACACATGGTTTCCCGTGGCTTTGGAGAAGGCGGGGGAGTGGATGAGATGGGTGGGGGAGATGACCCCGTCCAGCACCCTTCGCGCGGCCTTGAAATCCTCTAATGTCATCATTTGAAATGTCAACTCTTTTCCGTTGGTATCGCCCATTATCATACCGTTTTTTGGTTGGAAAGTCAACCGGGGACAGAGCTTTGGGAAGGCGAACATGAAGGAAGTGTAAATTCGCCCCTCCTTTTCTTGACAGGGGGGATGGAAAAAGGTAAAATCAAGAAATATAAGGGGGAGTGTACCCCCGGACAGGAGACGAGGCTATGGCAAAAATGGTAAAAAAGTCCCCCGCGCCCCTCTATTTTGCGGCGGCGGTGTGGCTGGCATGGGGACTGTGTCTGCCCCTTTACCGGCTTTCCGACTATCTGCTGGCCGCTGGAGCGTCCCTCCTGGCGGGAGTGGTGGGGAAGGCCATCTTCCCCGATAAGACCTACGAGACCCCCGAGGCCCCAAAGACAGCCGACCCCCAAAAGCCGGAGACCACCGGCAATCCGGAGCTGGACGCCCTCATCTCTGAGCGGGATAAAGCGGTAAGCGAGATGCGCCGCCTCAACGACAGCATCCCCGGGGAGAAGATCTCCGCCCAGATCGACCATCTGGAAGAG
>JAAWBD010000013.1 GCA_022792495.1 Oscillospiraceae bacterium | reverse complement strand
TTCGTGGCCCTCTCGGTTTTGAAGTGGGCCGCTTGACAACGCCGTTTCTGAAATGGGTGCTTTCGTAAGTCTCAAAATAAAGAACAAACCCGAACCCATCCCCAATGGGGGTTAGGTTCGGATTTGTTGTTCGTGGTGCGGATGGCGGGACTTGAACCCGCACGTCCAGTGGACACCAGCACCTCAAGCTGGCCAGTCTACCAATTCCAGCACATCCGCATTTGCGCCCCGTTTGGGGCACTTGAACATTATAGCGGCAGGGAGAGGGTTTGTCAAGTCTCCGCATCCATTTTTGTGTTTGATTTCTTGGGAAAGGAAACGGTGAAGAGAGTGCCTGCTTCCTGCGAGCTGGAAACAGAGATGGCGCCTGCATGGGATTCTATAATGCTTTTCGCGATAGCGAGCCCCAAGCCATATCCGCCTTGGCTCCGGTTACGGGCGGGGTCTGCCCGGTAAAAACGGTCAAAAAGATGGGGGAGATGCTGGGGAGGGATCGGTGCTCCCGTATTATGAACTGTGAGATAGGGCATATCCTGTCGCAATTCCAAATGAACTGTTACCGATCCACTCTTCCCGGCGTATTTTACCGCGTTGTCTATCAATATGATGATCAAACGTCGAAGCTGATCCGCATCACCCAAAATGGTAATGCCGGGGCTCACGCTTTCAGAGAGGGTCACTCCGGACTCAAAAGCCACCGATTCAAAGGGGAGGAGGGAACCGGTAACCAGCTCTGAAAGACGAACCAGAGCGAGGTGGGCCGACGGAGCTGCGCTGTCATTTTTGGCCAGGAACAGCAGATCGTCCACCAAAGCCTTCATCCTCTGGGCTTCCTCCTGGATATAGGATATCCATTTTGTTTGCTCTGCCGCCATATCAGAGCGGTGTTCCAGCAGGATCCCCGTGTTGGCCAATATTACGGTAAGGGGGGTTTTCAGCTCGTGAGAGGCATCGGCAACAAATTGCCTCTGCTGCTTCCAGGCCTTCTCTGCAGGCTGAAGAGAGAGTCTGGCCAGGAAGCGGGATATCACATAGAATACCGCCAAAGCCAGGAGGCAAATAAGGATAGATATAAAAAGCTGAGTCCGAAGGGAGGAGGAGACCACGCTGACATCTGAGAAAGCAAGAAAATATCGGCCGTTCTCCTCCCGATAAAGGTAGCTTAAGGTCGAGCCGGAAAGTCTCCCTTGCTCTTTGCTGCGGGAGAGAGCCTTATCCACCAGCTCCTGGGCCGTTTCCCAGGTCACAGTGGAGCCTGGGCCCTCCCTGACGGAGATCAGCTGGCCGTCCTCGCCGATCTCAACGGAAAACACAGGAACTGTTGGAAACCCATCCTCTGGCTTTCGGTCTCTCCCGGGATGATGAGGGCCAAACTCAAACTCAAAGGGATCCTCTCGAAGGAGCACCCGCAGGGCCAGCTCCTGCGCCTGCCTGATCTGAATTCGGGTCTGGCTGTATACAGAGAAGGCCTGGATGGAGAAGACGGCGATCAGAACAATGCTGACCAGAAGCATATTGGTGGCGATAAATTTTCGCCGAAGCGCTTGGATCATAGGTCAGTCTCCTCCTACAAAATATCCCACCTTGCGTATGGTGCTGATAACAACAGAGGAGTGGAGGAAGGCCAGCTTCTTTCGCAGAAAGGAGATATAGACCTCCACATTATTGTCCTCCGCCTCCGATTCCAGCCCCCATACTCTGGAGATGATCTCCTCTTTTGGAATGACCGCCGGACTGCCCCCCATCAGAAGGCGCATGACCTCAAATTCCTTAAAGCCTAGGCGAACCATGTCCTCTCCGCACTCCAGGCACCGTGCGTCCAGCCGCAAGGTCAGATCTCCGATAGTGATGGAGTTTCCCACCACCTCGCCTTGTCGGCGGGTGAGGGCTCTGACCCGGGCCAGAAGCTCTCCGGGGTCAAAGGGCTTGGTCATATAATCATCTGCCCCACAGTCCAAACCGGAGATCTTGTCCTGCACATCGTCCCGGGCTGTAAGCATGAGGATAGGGGAGGAGATATGTGCCTCCCGGAGCTGACGTGCCACCTCGAAGCCATCCATTTTAGGAAGCATCACGTCCAGCAAGACGGCGTCATACTGTCCGGAGAGGGCATAATCCAGCCCCTCCGCACCATCAAAGACCAGATCCACCTGATATTTTTGTTCGGTCATGATTTGTCCCAGGGCTTCTGCCAGATGACGTTCATCCTCCACAATTAAAATTCGCATTTTAAGATTCCGCCTTTCTTTATTTTCGGGTTCAGTATACAGTGAAAACCTGAAAACTGTCTGAAGGAGATCTCCTTTTCAGAATACCAGAAAGAAAAGGAAAAACCTTCATAATTAGTTCACATTTTCTGAGAGAGGGAGGTTTTTGGGGAAAATTTGATTGAAACGGGGGATAGGGGCACAAAATTGCCTGTCAGACTTTTCATAAAAGTTTCATAAAAAGCCATAATAATTTCAAATTTTCCTTGCCTTTTCCAGCCATCTGCTTTATAATCAACATGTTAAGCTATGTAGGTCGCTGTTTGGGACTTGCATGGAAGGGAGAATGGGATGAAAACCTTGAGCGTCCGTTTTTATAAAAGACTGATCTTGGTGATCCTGGCCCTTCTTATCCTGATTCCTATGGTGGCGTCTATGGCGCTTTGGGCGCAGAATAGGGAGCTTCGCAGCCGGTTGGCGGGGGGAGCGCAGGTTGAACATGACCCTTTCGGCGATCCACAGAAGCCCTTGGGAGAGCCGCTGAAGTATCAATTGCTGTATCCCGAGCTTGTCAGTACGGCGGCTATCCCGGAAAAATGGATCAGAGATACAGAGACGGTTTATCTGACCTTTGACTGTGATCCCAACTCCAATACAGAGACCATTCTCAATATTCTAGATGAGTATGGCATCAAGGCCTCCTTCTTTGTATCGGGAAGCACGGAGCCGGAGGCACATAATTGGATGCGCGCGATCGTAGAGCGGGGCCACACCATTGGTCTGCGGGGCTACAGTACCTCCTATCAGCAGATCTACGGCGCAAATTCGATAGAAACTTTTTTGGATGATTTCAAGGCGATTTACGATCTGGTTTATGAGGTCACCGGCGTTCGGGCGGAGATATTCCGTTACCCGGGTGGGAGCCTGAATCCCTATAACTGCGGAGTTTATCAGGCCATGAACGCGGAAATGCTGCGGCGCAATTTTGTGTTTTTTGATTGGGACGTTCGCGCGGAAAGCGCCCTGATGGGAAGCTCTGCTGAGCAGATCCGGGATAGTGTGCTGGCGGGAATGGCGGGGAAGGATCGCGGGATTATTGCCCTGCAGGATATGCCAGGCAGCGAACCGCTGGTGGCGGCTCTGCCTGGGATCATTGAGGGACTGCGGGATGCCGGTTATCAGTTCCAGTCATTGACGCCATTGATCCAGCCGGTGATTTTTAGTTACAAAGCCGCACCCTAAGGAAAGACAGCAGGGTGTTTTGAGTATGGAATGAATGGAAGGTGCAGCATATGGGCGGCAACAAAGACAATATGAGACAAGCGATGAAGGAGCTCCTTGGCCTGGTGGGATTTGGGCCTGAGGAGAACGAGGTTCAGGAGAAGCCCGCTGAACCTCAGGTCGCCGCCCCCCGGGCGGAGGCAGTGAAGGAGCAGCCTGTGGTGCGGGAGAAGGTGACTGCGGCTCCCGAGGCCCCCAAGATGCAGGAGCGGCCTGTGGTGCAGGAGCCCCCCAAGACTCCCGAGCGCCCGGTTCAGCGGCCCAAGATCGAGCGCGAACCCGCTGTGGAGAAGAAGGAGCCTGTCCGTCCTGCCGCCCCTGCGGAGGTGGAGATGGAGGAGACCCGCCAGAAGGTGGCCGCTACCGTGGAGCGGAGTTTCTTCCCCTTTGGCAAGCCCAAGGCAAAGGCGCCCTCCTTCGAGGAGACCTATACCGCTCCCAAGGAAGAGATCTTTACCCGGGAGTATGCTCCTGTGGAGGAGGATGGCGCCATCCATCCGCCTTTCATCCGTCCCGGTGCCACCGTTATCGCGGCTGGGGCTACTTTCTTCGGGGATATCCGGGCTGAGGGTGATGTAGAGGTTTTGGGTAAAGTAAAGGGCAACCTGGAGGCGACCGGCAACATTCGGGTGATCGGCAAAGTGCTGGGTGATGTGAAGGGCGAGGCCGTGGTTCTGGAAGGCTGCACGGTGCAGGGAAATGTTACATCCACCTCCTTCGTTTCCCTGGATGCGGGAGCTATGGTGGTGGGCGACGTGCTGGCCACCGACTTCCAGTCCGACGGTAAGGTGAAGGGTAACCTTCAGATTGCCAGAGCCGCCACCTTCTCCTCCTGTGCTCTGCTGGCGGGTAACGTGATTGCCGCTACCATTATGATGGCTCAGGGTGCCAAGGTGCAGGGTGCTGTTCGGATCGCGGAGGATCCCGAGACCAATGCTCTCTTTGGGGATCTGGAGATCTGATTGAAGGAATAAAAGCGGGGAGCGGCATTGTCGCTCCCCGCTTTCTTTATGCCTCTCGGATCACTCCACAGGCGATCCGCATCCCGCTGTCTCCGGCAGGCTGAGAATGAAAATCATCTGCCATCTCATGGATCATGACCGCCCTGCCGATCACATCCGAGGGGCGAAAGCGGTCGGTGTAGACAGCGAGAAAGGCGGTTCCCTCTGGGGTAGCCAGAATGGAGGGGAGATCTCCGGCGTGCCATGGATGGGCCACCCCGTGGGGGTCATAGTGCCCTCCGGCGGAGGAAAAGGGGACGTCGCCCCCGGTGGAGCAATCCCCTTTCTCATGGATATGGAACCCCAGGAAGCCGGGAGCCGGCAAGCCCAGTAGCCGGATCACGACCAAGGTTCCTCTCCCGTACGGGGTGAAGGTGGCCTCTCCCATGATTCTGGAGTGGGAGGGATCCCCTCGTAGGATGGCCATAGCAGTGGGAGCGGCAGGAGCAGGAGTCTGATTTTCCATGTGCAAAAACCTCCTTTTTCTATCCCTATGCGTACAAAATCCGAAAGGTGACCATGGACGGGCAGGAAATTGCATGGTATAATTAAGCCACAAGTTTGAATCATCGAATGAGGTGACAGATATGGAAAAGGCAGCGTTTATCGGAGTGGGAAACATGGGCCGGGCCTTGGCGAAGGCAGCTTGTAAAAGCCTGGGTGGGGAGGAGGTGGCGGTATCCAACCGTACCTATGCCAGGGCGGAATCCTTGGCCCAGGAGCTGGGTTGTCATGCCTATCGCACAAACTGTGAAGCGGTTCAGGCGGCGGAGTATGTGTTTTTGTGCGTTAAGCCCAAACAGATCCGGGGCTTGGTGAAGGAGCTGTCGGCTGATTTAAAGGGAAAGACGGTGGTCTCGGTGGCTGCCGGAGTGACCCTGGCAGAGCTCCAGAGCTGGGTGGGGGAGGAGATCCCCGTCCTGCGGATCATGCCCAACACCCCCTGCGAGATCGGAAAAGGATTGACTGCCCTCTCCGGCGGAAGGGCTGCCAATGAAAAACACTTTACGGATGTGGAGCATATTCTGGCCTGCTCCGGTCTGGTGGAGCGGATGGAGGAGGAGATGATCGAGCCCTATAATGCGGTGGCCGGCTGCGGCCCCGCCTTCGTCTATCCCTATATTGAGGCCCTGGCCGATGGCGGAGTGCTGGCGGGACTCCGCCGGGAGGAGGCCATCCGCTACGCTGCCCAGATGGTCATGGGAGCGGCAGCTATGGTACTGGAAAGCGGAAAGCATCCCGGAGAGCTGAAGGATGCGGTCTGCTCCCCCGGCGGACTTACCATTGAGGGGGTGGCCGAGCTGGAGCGCCATGGTCTTCGGGCTGCCGCCATAGATGCGGTCGTGGCGGCCTGGAAGAAAGGGAAAAGGCTTGACAAGTGAGGAAGCCTTCTGGAAGGATATACCTTCGTCCCTACCGCTCAGCAGATGCGGAGGGCCTTGCCGTTCTTTTTTACGATACCGTCCACTTTGTGAATTCCAAAGATTATACGCCGGAGCAGCTGAACGCCTGGGCGCCTGGCAAGATGGATATGTCACAGTGGGATCTCAGATTCCTCCAGCATCACTCCTTGGTGGCCATACAGGGGGAAACGCCGGTTGGCTTTGCGGACATGGATGATTCCGGCTATCTGGATCGTCTTTTTGTTCATAAGGATCACCAGGGGGAGGGGATCGCTACCACGCTCTGTGATCAGCTGGAGAGGGTAGTGGCCGGGAGGAAGTTTACGACTCACGCTTCTATTACTGCCCGCCCCTTTTTTGAACGACGGGGCTATCAGGTTGTGAGAGAACAGCTTGTGGAGGTGCGAGGAGTATCACTGAAAAATTTTGTGATGGAAAAAACTTACCCCTCCTGTTGACAGGAGGGGTAAAATGCTGTATGATAATACTACACCCCTGGGGGGTATTAGGTGGGGAGGGAAGCCCTATGATGGCGGATGAAAAGAAGATTGCCCGGATGCTGAAAACAGCCCGCGGACAGTTGGATGGAATTCTGAAGATGATAGAGGAGGATCGCTACTGCGTGGAGATCTCCCAACAGGTGATGGCCACTGAGGCGCTTTTGAACCGGGTAAACCGGGAGATCCTCTCTGCCCACCTTCGGGGCTGTGTTCGTCAGGCGGTCACCGCGGAGGATCGGGAGAGGAAGGTGGAGGAATTGGTCTCCACCTTGGATAAAATACTGAAGTAGAGATCTGATTGCTGAAATTGAGAGGTGATTTTTATGCGGCAAAAATATACTGTTACCGGCATGACCTGCTCCGCCTGTTCAGCCCATGTGGAAAAAGCGGTTTGCAAGCTGGAGGGGGTCGCTTCGGTGAATGTGAACCTGCTGGGCGGCTCCATGCAGGTGGATTTTGACCCCGCTCTGCAAAGCGACGACAGCATTATCGCTGCGGTGGTGGACTCTGGCTACGGAGCCCAGCTGCCTGGAAAAATGGCGGAAAAGGCGGACAACACAAAGGCCGGCATCCCTGATATGGAGGAGGAACTGAGGGGGATGAAGCGCCGCTTAATGTTTTCCTTCTCCTTTTTTATCCCCCTGTTCTATCTTACCATGGGCCATATGGTGGGGCTGCCGATCCCATCCTTCTTTCACGGCCCGGAGAATGCGCTGAGCTATGCTTTGACCCAGCTGTTGCTTCTCCTGCCCATTCTCTATGTGAATGACAAATATTATAAAGTAGGGTTCAAAACCCTGCTCCATCGGTCTCCCAATATGGATTCCCTGATTGCCCTGGGCTCTGCCGCGGCATTGATCTATGGCCTTGCGGGGATTTATCAGATCGGCTGGGGATTGGGGCACGGAGATATGGCCCGTGTGGAACAGTGGTCCATGGATCTTTATTTTGAGTCTGCCGGAACGATCTTGACCTTGATCACCCTTGGGAAGTATATGGAGACCCGCTCCAAGGGGAAAACAGGGGAAGCCATCGCCCGCCTCATGGATCTGGCTCCCAAGACGGCCACTGTCCTTCGTTATGGGAAAGAGATTGAGATCCCCGTGGAGGAGGTGGCGGTGGGCGATCTGCTCCTGGTTCGTCCCGGTCAGTCTATCCCGGTGGATGGGGAGATCGTGGAGGGAACCTCCTCCGTTGATGAGTCTGCCCTTACCGGAGAATCCCTACCGGTAGATAAAGTGCCGGGAGATAAGGTGGCAGCAGCCTCTATCAACAAGTCCGGATCTTTTACCTTCAAGGCGACCAGAGTGGGGGATGATACCACCCTTGCCCAGATGATCGCCTTGGTGGATGAGGCGGCCTCCTCCAAGGCTCCCATCTCCAAGCTGGCCGACAAGGTGGCGGGGGTGTTTGTCCCTGTGGTGATCTGTATTGCTTTGGTGACCGCCGCTGTTTGGCTGTTTGCCACGGGAAATGTGGCCCAGGCCCTTACCTCCGGTGTGGCCGTGCTGGTGATCTCCTGCCCCTGTGCCCTAGGACTTGCTACCCCTGTGGCCATCATGGTTGGAACAGGAAAGGGGGCGGAAAACGGGATCCTCTTTAAGTCCGCCGAAGCCTTGGAGGAGCTGCGTTCCATCCAGACCATCGTGTTGGATAAAACGGGAACCGTGACCCAGGGAAAGCCACGGGTCACAGACATCCAAACCTTTGATATGGAAGAGATGGAGCTTCTCTGCGTTGCTGCCTCCCTAGAGAAGTCCTCTGAGCATCCTCTGGCCCAAGCGGTGGTGGCCGAAGCGGAGGAGAGGGGGATCCCCCTGGTTCCTGCGGAAAGGTTTGAGGCTATCCACGGGCAGGGCGTTGCCGCCAGTCTCCAGGGGGGAGACTTCCTGGCAGGGAACCGGCTTATGATGGAGGAAAATCATGTAGATCTCTCTGCGGCGGGAATGACTCCCGAGACTTTGGCCGGGGAGGGAAAGACCCCCCTTTTCTTTGCCCAGGACGGAAAGCTTATTGGTATCCTGGCAGTGGCGGATACGGTGAAGCACACCAGCGCCGCAGCCATTCGATCCCTGAGGGGGTTGGGGCTGGACGTGATAATGCTCACCGGCGACAACCGCCGTACCGCCCAGGCAATTGCCAAGGATCTGGACTTGACAGATGTTGTAGCTGAAGTCTTGCCCCAGGACAAGGAGAAGGTCATCGCTGATCTCCAGGCCAAAGGGAAAAAGGTGGCTATGGTGGGGGATGGGATCAATGACGCCCCGGCCCTGGCCCGTTCCGACGTGGGCCTGGCCATCGGAGCAGGTACAGACGTAGCCATTGAGTCCGCCGATGTGGTGCTGATGAAGAGCGACCTTCTGGATGCGGTGACTGCGGTGGAGCTTTCCAGAGCCACCATCCGAAATATCAAGGAGAACCTTTTCTGGGCCTTCTTCTACAATGCGGTCTGTATTCCGGTGGCCGCCGGAGTGCTGACCCTGTTTGGAGGGCCTCAGCTCAACCCCATGCTGGCGGCGGCCGCCATGTCCATGAGCTCTGTGTGCGTGGTGACCAACGCCCTGCGTCTCAAGCTGTTCAAGCCCCGGCACGCCGGGGTAGGAACATATGCCCCCGCCGCTCCGGTAGGGGAAAGGAAGATCAAGGAACGACCCATTAAAAAGGAGGAAATTGCTATGACTAAGACCGTGATCATTGAGGGCATGATGTGCCAGAACTGCGTGAAGCACGCCACCAACGCCCTGAACGCCCTGCCCGGGGTCACCGCCACGGTGGATCTGGAGAGCAAGAGCGCCACCGTCACAGGAGAGGTGAGCGACGAGGCCATCAAGAAGGCCATCGCCGAGGCCGGCTATGAGGTGACCAGCATCTCCTGAGGGAGGAAAAATGATCGGCAGACGGTTTCGTCTGCCGATTGTTTTTGTCTTTAAATTGTGATAAACTGCTATAAAAGGGGGTATCACGGATGAAAAAAAGGTGGGTGGGTGTACTCGCCCTTGTCCTTTGTCTCTCCGCTTGCGCACAGACGGCAGAGGAGACGGAGCCAACGGCCTCTGCCCCGGCAACGCCCCCGCCGACTCCGGAGATCACGGAGGCTCCCGAGGAGCTTCCCGTATATTCCGATCCCATCACGGCCTTTTATGATACCCTGGTGTATGATGGGAGCTATAGCTGTACGCCCTTTTGGGCTTTCCTTTCCTGGGAGGAGGCCAACGCCTGGGAGGCGGAGGCCCGGCATATCTTTGCCTATTTGAAGGAAAACGCCCACCCGGAGTTGGAAAGCTCCTACCTGGGACTGGATTTGGAGCAGTTTGAGGAAGATTTCTTTGCCTATGTGGAAACGCAATCCGCCCTGGATGCCGACGTCAGTTGGTCCAATCTTATGACGGGGGAGGGAGAGGGTGTCCATTTTGGCACCGGGCGGGAGGCGGGGGAGGCCCTGGCTCGGATCGGCCATTACCGCTATTTTGTGGAGAGCTGGTATGACAGTTTTACCTGGCTGAAGGACGAGACCCCTTTAGACTGGTATGTCTTTTCTCTAGAGGAGGCTTTGGCTCGGCTGACAGAGGGAAATGACCTGGAGTTTGCCCAGGGGGAGTATCGGTTGGAGATAAGGGACGAATCGAAGCGGGAGGAGTTACTGGAAAACCCCATTGACGGCTGGGCGTCTCAATGGCTGTATCAGGATGGGAATACTTACGCCATGGCCGGCGACGCCTATCGGGAGGCGGAGATCTGGCAGGAGGAGCTGTACCATACCTATGATGTGCTGGCGGCCCACGCGAATCCTGTAATGGATATTTCCAATAAGATCGAGGCCGCCCGGGATACCCTGATGGAACTGGCTCCGGCCTATGGAGATGCTATGTCCCTCTATCTTTATTCCAACGCTTTCTCTGGTAAGGATCAAGAGAGGGAAGTTTTGCCGGGGAGTATTGTAAAAAGTGAGCATTGGCGGATCTGTGCAGAGTATTACCGCCATGAGACACTCTGCCTGTGGGAGCGGATCTTGAACTGCATTGGGCGGGATCAGCTCACCTGGGTCTTTGCCCCCAAGGAGCATGAGGCGGAGCTGCCCCTTTCCCGTAACCCGGAGTTGGAGGATTGGGAGCGGGAAAGATTGCGGTATCTGGAGACTGGCAGAGACGTATATCTGCGCTTTGACGCGGAACGGATGCCCTTTGAGCGGCTCCAGGCGTATACGGGCTATGACAGGCTGTCCCAGCCCCTTGAGGAGGTAAAGGCTTACGCCCGCCGGCGGGCTCCGGGGGTGCAGATGGAGGTATTTTGTCAGGCGGAGTATGGCGGCCCCGCCGCAGTGCGGTTGATAACGGAGGAGGGGACTACACAGGAGTTCCGTATCGGGGAGCTGGATGTCTGGCAAGGAGGGATCGGGGAGCTTACCGCGGAGGATGTGAATTTTGACGGA
>JAAWBD010000012.1 GCA_022792495.1 Oscillospiraceae bacterium | reverse complement strand
GGATCAGTGCAAAACAGCCTACCGTTCCCACAACTGCGGAGAGCTCCGCATGGAACAGGTAGGCCAGACCGTCACCCTCTCCGGCTTCCTGGAGAACTTCCGGGAGGTGGGCGCGGGCCTGGGCTTCGCCGTCCTCCGGGACTTTTACGGGGTCACCCAGGTGGTGTGCGAAACTGAGGACATGGTGAAGGCCTTCAAGGCCCTCAACAAGGAGTCCACCGTCCAGGTCACCGGCGTAGTCCGAGAGCGGGATTCGAAAAACCCCAAGCTCCCCACCGGGGACATCGAGGTGGTGCCCTCCGCCCTCACGGTGCTGGGCAAGTGTATCCACAACGAGCTGCCTTTCCAGGTCAACCGCTCCCGGGAGGCTGACGAGTCCGCCCGGCTCAAGCACCGCTATCTGGATCTGCGCAACCCCGATGTGAAGAAAAATATTATCCTCCGCTCCCAGGTGGTGGCCGCCCTGCGCTCGTCCATGATCGACCACGGCTTTATGGAGATCACCACCCCCATTTTGACCGCCTCCTCCCCCGAGGGCGCCCGGGACTACCTGGTGCCCTCCCGGAAGCACCCGGGCAAGTTCTACGCCCTGCCCCAGGCCCCCCAGCAGTTCAAGCAGCTGCTCATGGCCTCGGGCTTCGACAAATACTTCCAGATCGCCCCCTGCTTCCGGGACGAGGACGCCCGGGGGGACCGCTCCCCCGGCGAGTTCTATCAGCTGGATATGGAGATGGCCTTTGCCAGCCAGGAGGACGTGTTCGCCGTGCTGGAGGACGTACTGCCCCCCATCTTCGCCAAGTACGGCAAGTACGATACCGCCTCCCCCGCCCCCTTTATGCGCATCCCCTATCTGGAGGCTATGGAGAAGTACGGCACCGACAAGCCCGACCTGCGCATCGACCTGACCGTGACAGACGCCACCGAGCTGCTGTCTAGCTGCGGCTTCCCCGCCTTTGAAAACCAGGTGGTCAAGGCTGTGGTGGTCTCTGACTTCGAGGGTACCCGGAAACAGATCGACAAGCTGTGCGCCGATGTGGAGGTTCAGTCCGGCAATAAGGCCTACTGGTTCCGCATGGACGAAAACGGCGAACTGGTGGGCGGCATCTCCAAGTTCCTTCAGGAGAACAAGCAGGCCGTCGTCGACGCCCTGAGCCTGAAGCCTAACACCTTCGTGGCCCTCTCCGCCGGGCCTAAGGGCACCGCCCAAAAGACCGCCGGCGTGCTGGTCAAAACCTTTGGCGCATTCTGCCCCAACCACTTTAACAAAGAGCGCTACGAGTTCTGCTGGATCGTGGACTTCCCCATGTACGAGATCGGGGAGGAGTCCGGCGCGCTGGAGTTCTGCCACAACCCCTTCTCCATGCCCGCCGGTGGAATGGAAACAGTGGAAAAGGCCATCAAGGGCGAAATCGATCCCCTGAGCATCACCGCCGACCAGTACGATCTGGTGTGCAACGGTATCGAGCTTTCCTCCGGCGCCGTGCGGAACCATGACCCGGAGATCATGATCAAGGCCTTCTGGATGGTGGGTCTGGAGGAGGACGACGTCAAGTCCAAGTTCCCCGCCATGTATAACGCCTTCACCTACGGCGCGCCCCCCCACGCCGGCATCGCCCCCGGCGTAGACCGGATGGTGATGCTCCTGGCCGGAGAGGACTCCATCCGGGAGATCATCCCCTTCCCCATGAACAAGAACGCCCAGGATCTGATGATGGACGCTCCCAGCAAGGTGACACAGGCCCAGCTGGACGAGCTGTGTATCGCCATTACGGCGGAGGAGGAAGCATGAACCCTTCTCAAAATGAGGATTTCCGCCATCTCATGGATCCCCTCCCCGCCGACATAGACCGGCGGGTGAAGGCTGGGGACATCACCGGCGCCCTCCGGCTTATCGAAGGCTGTCTCTCCGCCGGGATCCAGCCCGAGCTGGCCCCCCGGCTCCGGGCTGAAAAGATCCGCCTTTCCCGATTGACGGATAATTACCCCCTCTCCAAGGAGGAGGCCATGGCCCAGGTGCGCCAGGAGTGGCCGGAGTTCACCGAGGAGCAGTTCGACGCCCTGGTGGACAACCGCCGCATCGACTGGCGGTATGTAAACGGCCGTGTCCAGTACCATGACCGCTTTCTCAGCTGTGTGCGCATCTATGCCCAGAGGGAGGCCCCCGGTCTGAAGGCGGAGCAGGAGGATCACACCCAGCGGGATCAGATGCTTGCCCGGATGGAGCGGGAGGGCGGTCTCACCGCCCGCATCACGCTGAAGGCCTCCATCAAAACCAGGAAGCCCTCCGCCGGAAAGAAGATCCAGGCCTGGCTCCCCATTCCCGCCGACTGCCCCCAGCAGAGCGAGATCGAGATCCTGGACGCCACCCTCGGCTATGTCCTGGGCCCGGCGGACTCCCCCGCCCGCACCATCTATTGGGAGAGCAGAGATCGGGACTCCTTTGAGGTCACATACCGCTATAAGCACCATGCGGCCTATGTAGATCCCTATACCCTGACCTGTGATGATCTCCAGCCCACCTTTGATACCCAGGAGGAGCTGCCCCACATCGCCTTTACCCCCTACCTCCGGGAGCTGTGTGCCCGTATCACAAAGGGCTGTAAGACCCCGGTGGAGAAGGCGGGGGCCATCTATGACTATGTGACGGGAACCGTGGACTACCGCTACCAGCCCGCCTATGTGCTGCTGGACAGCATCGCCGACTCCTGCGCCAAGGAGCTGCGGGGGGACTGCGGGGTCATGGCCCTCCTTTTTATCACCTTGTGCCGCATCGCTGGGATCCCTGCCCGGTGGCAAAGCGGCCTGTCCGCCCGCCCTGACGACTCCGGGGCCCACGACTGGGCCATGTTCTACATCGCCCCCTACGGTTGGCTCTACGCCGATCCCTCCTTCGGCTCCGGAGCCCGGCGGAACGGAGAGGTGAGCCGCAGAAAGCACTACTTCGGCAACCTGGATCCCTGCCGCATGGTGGCCAACTCGGTGTTTCAGGCCCCCCTCACCCCTCCCAACCCCTGCTACCGCAACGACCCCTACGACAACCAACTGGGAGAGATGACCGTGGACGGCGCAGGTCTCTGGGGCGATGACGTGGAACGCTCTGTGGAGACGGTAGAATTTTTGTGGGAGTGACCCTCCTTTGAATAAAAACAGGGCGTATTTCTCCGAAAGGGAAATACGCCCTGTTTTCTATTTTTTAATATCTTTGATCCAAAACCTCAATAAGAGCCCCGATGGCTCCCTCCCCACACGGCGGTAACACGTGTACCCCCGCCAGCCCCTTCACCGCGGGGATCGCGTTCTCCGGGGCAAAGGGCAGGGCGGAAACCTCCAGCATGGAGATATCGTTCTCGTTGTCCCCCACGCAGTAGACATTCTCCCTTTTAAGCCCCAGCAGCTCCACCAGCCGCTCTACCCCGGTACCCTTGGTACAGCCCTTGGCGTTCAGCTCCAGCATATGCTCTGCGGAGAAGATGGCCTCGTACCGGTCTCCCCACCGGACCAGGATCTCCCGCTGGAGCTCCTCCAGAACCGGATGCTCATGCTCCAGAATGGCCTTGTCCCAGGGATAGGGCATCTCCTCCACCCGGCTGAAATGCCCGGTGGCGCCCACATAGGCCATATGCCGCTCCACGTAGGGGTTGGTGTTCCACACATAGAGGTCGTTCTCCCCCACGTAGGCCTCCAGGCTCATCTCGGGCCGGAGCCGGGCAAGCAAAGCCATATCCTCCACAACCGAGGGGGGCAGGGGCTTTTCAAACAGGATCTCCCCCCGGTGGAAATCGCAGATAATGGAGCCGTTGGCCAGCAGCACCGGGGCGTTGAAAGGGATCAGGGGCCGCACCTGCTTAAAGGTAAGGACCGACCGTCCCGTGGCGATGGTGAATCTTCCCCCCTGGGCCTGAAAGTATTCCAGCCTCTCCAGATTTGCCGGGGGCACATTCTGCCCCATGGCGAAGGTGGCGTCGTAATCCGAGACCAGCAGCACTCCATCAAATTTTCCCAAGGGGGTCCCTTCTTTCTCTTTGGT
>JAAWBD010000011.1 GCA_022792495.1 Oscillospiraceae bacterium | reverse complement strand
CCAGGCCCGCGCCCACCTCCCGGAAGTTCTCCAGGAAGCCGGAGAGGGTGACGGTCTGGCCTACCTGTTCCATGCGGAGCTCTCCGCAGTTGTGGGAACGGTAGGCTGTTTTGCACTGATCCATGAAAATCAACTCCTAAACAGTATATTTGCAAAAAGAAAGCCCTTTTTGTATTCGATTTTGGGGATCAAGTCCCGTTCTGGCTAAGGCTCTGGAGGTAAAATTCGTAGGTGCTCTGGATGTCGATCTCGGACATCACGAGCTCATCCACCTGAACAGAGGCCTGGGCGATCCATTGATCCACCAGGTCGTTCATTCGATCCTCCTGATACATGGCGGGGAGCTCCGGGTGATCCAGGGGATCCAGCCGCAATATCACGTGGAAGCCGAAGGAGGAGGGGACAGGCTGGGAGGAGTAGGCTCCGATCTCCAGGGCCTTGGTGCCCGCTTCAAACTCCTCCACCATCTCTCCGGGGACAAATAGATAGCCGTCGGGGTTGCTGGCCATACCCGGATCGGTACCCAGCAGGGACAGGATGTTGTCGAACTGGGCCTGGGTGGGCTGGGCGTTCAGGGCGTCGATGATGGACTGGGCGGAGACCTCGTCGGTCACCAGGATATGCTTGGCCCGCAGCAGCCCCTCCTGGGCCACAAAGGCGGCCAGCTGCTCCCGGGTGGGGGAGGGGGTGAGGACGGCGGCCAGATCCTGGATGGAGCAGCCCAGCTGGGCTGCTTGGGCAGACATGGTCACATAGGCCACCGCTTGGTTTTTGGCCTGGGTCAGAAGGATGCTCTCGGTCTCCTCATCCCAGGGAAGGCGGGTATTGAAATTGTTGTAGTAATAGGAATCCCAATAGTAAGCCACCTGCACCAGCCAGGAGGCAAACTCCCCGACGGTCATCTCCTGGCCGTTGATCACAAGGGCGACCTTGGTATTCAGCTCCACGTCGGCCTCTCCCTGGGGCTTTTCCCGGGGGGTGAAGGACTGGCGCAGTTCCGGCTTTACGATCCGGGCCAGCATGGCCGCCGCCTCCGAGCGGGTGAGGCCCCGGCCGGGGGAGAAGGTGCCGTACTCATCGGTGCCCGTCAACACTCCGGCGTTGTAGAAGGCCAGCACGCTTTTGTCCTGGGTGTCGGGAAGCTGGGTGATGGAATTGATGGGAGCCAGGGAAGCCGCCGGGGTCACCGCCGAGAGCAGAGTGAAAAATTCCTGCCGGGTGGCCTGCTCCTCCAGACGGGTCAGGGTAAGGCCATAGCCCTTCAGATACTCCACATACCAGTGGTACCAGGGAAGGGTCTCCCCCGGGGCGGGGGTACCCTCCACAATGGGCTTGCTGTTCAGTTGCTCCCCCAGCCGGGCGGCGATGGCGGCCACCTGGGCCACGGTAATGGTATCGGCAGGGGAGAAGCCGCCGTCCCCGGTGCCATTCATCAGCCCGGCGTCCACACAGACCTTCACATAGGGGGCAAACCAATCGGTATCCTTCACGTCGGGGAAGGAATCCCCCGCCCCCCGGGCAAAGCCTAAGCACAGGTTCAGGCACAAAAACGCGCACAGCAGTCTCTTTTTCATGAAATACGACCTTTCTGTTTGGTGTTGCGGCGGACGGGATCTGTCCGGCTTTCCTCCCTGTTACACGCTGGTGCCTTGATCCGGGGCCAGAGTCTCCCCTGTCAGGCTGATGAGCCGGGAGTAGTAGACCTGAACGTCAAAATCCTTGTAGGCCCCGGTTCCCTGCTTCCCGGTGACCCCCAGAGCTGACAGGGAGTCCTCCTTTACATGATCCAGCACCGATTTCCCATCGGTCCAGACGTAGTGCCAGTTGAAGTCCTCCCCCAGGGCGCCCTCCCAGGCGGAGATGGCGTTGTTGACGGCGATCAGGTATTCCTCGGCTGTGAGGCCGTTGTCAAACATCACCGTGTCCGGGGTGAGGTAGGCGGCGGTGAAGGGGGTATAGTCGGCGGGGACGAAGGTCTTCCGCAGGTTGGGCGTGGCCATCCGGGCCACCATGGCGGCGGCCTCCGCCCGGGTGAGGGTCTTGTCCGAGGCAAAGGTGCCGTATTGATCCGTGCCAGTGAGGATACCCCAGTTGTAGAATTGAAGAATCACATTGTCGTCCTTTACATCAGGCAGATCCTCGTAGGTGATGGTGTTGATGTCAGAAAAATAGTCCCAGTTTCCATCGGCCGCCAGGGCCATAAAGACCAGGAAATCATAACGGGTGGCAGGTTTTTCAAACTCCTCCAGGTCGTACCATTTGATGATCCCGTAGAGGCTGGAGCCGCTCTCCTGGGCGGCGTCCTGGAGGTAGTCCACATAGTGCTGATACCAAGGAAGGCTTGGGTCGGGAACCGGGGCAGGGATGGCTTTCCCCGTCAGCCCCTCCCGCAGTCGGGCGGCCAGGGCGGCGCACTCCGGCCCGGTGAGGGTCTTGTTTGGCTCAAAGCCTATATCGGTACCCGTCATAATACCGATCTCGTAGCACAGCTTGGCATTGTCATAGAACCAGTCTGCCTCCTTCACATCGGCGTAGCCGGGGTACTCCTTTACTGGGGGGAACTTTTCCTCTGCCCCCACCGCCAGGGCGGGGGAGAGGAGGAGCGCGGCGGAAAGAAGAAAAGCGGAAAATCGTTTCATGGCGTCAAATCTCCTTGTAATAAAAGATGCTCTATTAGACGTTCTGTGGGCCCAAAGGTTCCCGGCTCCCTTCCTCCAATTCCTCCAGCCAGCGGAACAGCCGGTCTATGGCGCCGCAGGAATCCCGTTCCTCCAAAAAACACCCCACCACATAGTCCGAGTGGCTGTCCCGCCCGGTCTCGGGCAGGTAAAGGGCGGCGGGGATGCCCAGCTCCAGGGCCCGGCGGTAAAGATCCTGCCCGCAGGCAAACCCCACCACCCCGTCCTCCAGGCCGTGGATCAGAAGCATGGGGGTTTTCGGACTGTTTTCATCCAGCAGGTAATAGGGCTGGGCTGCCCGGGGGTCTCCGCCGTCCAAAAGCCGTCTGGAGAGCACCCGCAGAGACAGGGGAGCCTCCCGGTCGAACCGATAGGGCCCGCCCAGACCGACAAACCCGGTAAACCGCCCCGCCAGCTCCCCGGTGTAGCACAGCAGGGCCCCCAGCTGAGCCCCGGCGGAGGAGCCCACCACCACGATCCGGGCGGCGGCCACCCCCTGTTTCTCCAGATAGCAGAGGGCCGCCTTGGTTCCGGCGGTCACGTCCTTGATTTGAGCGGGGAAACGGTATTTGGGAACCAGCCGGTAGCCCGGCATAACGCAGCGGTAGCCCTCCCGGGCCAGCCGCTGACCGATAAAGGAGAAGAAAGAGGGGCTGCCCTTGTCCCAACCGCCCCCGTGGAGGTAGACCACAACTGTCTCCCGCTGGGGCACAGGGGGGACAAAATCCAACAGGTACTGGGCGGGATGGGCCCCGTAGCGTAGCTTCCGGGGCGCTATGGTCTGCCTCCATCCCAGCAGCCTTCCAAACAGAGCGGGCCCGCAGACCAGATCCCGGATCAGTCCCTTCATAGCCTTACCCTCCTTTTATCTCTCTCCCAGCTCCACCAGGTAGTAGACTCCGTCATAGCGGGCCAGCACCTGCCCCCCGGAGGCCACCTCCAGGGATTGGAACTGGGCGGGGAGCACCACCTGGAAATCGGCGTCCATCAGCCCCCACTTTTTCCCCTCATAGAAGGGAACATACCCGTGCGCAAAGGGCAGGGGCAGCTCGGGGGAGCGGTTCACATGGTCAAATTGGTCAAATAGATGCTCCGTCCCATCGGGGGCCAGGTAGCCAAAGACCTTGGTGTCTCCCTCCATCCGGGCAAAGGGAGCCCAGCCGTTGGAGAAGGAGTTAAACTTTTCTATCATGTCGTAGATGGGGGGCGCAACCCAGCCTCCCTGCCGGTCGATAATGCCGTATTTTATGACTCGCCAGCCTGTGTCGCTCTCCAGAAAATCCCCGTTCTCGTCCCGCCCATACACCGTTACCAGGGCGAGACCGTTGGAGAAGGGGGCGGCGTAGTCGAACTGGCAGGGGATGACGGTCTCTCCTGTTTGGTCAATGTAGCCCCAAAGGCCGCTGTCGTCCTGTACCTCCGCCAGTCCTTCGGAGAAGGCCCCGACCCTCTCAAACTGACAGGGAATGACAGGCTGGCCTGAGCGGTCAATGTAGCCCCACAGGGCCCGGGAGAACACAGGCCGGCCAAAATCGCCATCCGGGGACTGCCTCTCCGCCACGGCGGCCAGTCCCTCCGAGAACACTGCCGCCCTCTCATAGGCTGCCGGGATGACCACCTGCCCCTCCCGGTTCAGGTAGCCCCACCGGGTCCCCTGGTTCCCGTTTTCGGTGTAGAGGAGCAGTCCCTCCCCGCCGTCGGCGAGCCCTGTTCGGCCCTGGATGGTGGAGAGGACGTTTCCCTGATTGTCATAGATGGTATAGCTGCCGTCGGTCTCGGGCATCAGAAGGGCGCCGTCTGAGTGGAGAAAGGAATGGTCGTCAGAGGGCCAGGGGAACAGGATCTTCCCGCTGGGGAAGACCAGCCCGTACTCCTCTCCCCTCTGAAGAACGGCATACCCCACCCTGGAATACCATCCGTTGATCCGCTCATACCCCAACTGTCCGTAGTCCAGGATCATATTTCCCTCCAGGTCGGTGATCACCAGGTCGTCCCGGTAGTTGAGCCCGTGCTCCAAGTCCACCGTGCCGAAGGAGAAGGAGCCCCCCAGCCGCTTCACCGGCGCTTCAAGCTCTGCCAAAGCCTGGGGCATGGGGGTGGGGGTGAGGGTAAACCGCAGCCGCAGCTCCGGCCGGGCGATCCGGGCCAGGGCGGCGGCCGCCTCCGAACGGGTGAGGAACTGTTCTGCCGCAAAGGTGCCGTATTCGTCCACCCCAGAGAGGATCCCCGTTCGATAGAGGTCGGAGACATAGCCGCCCCGGAGGTCGGGGATACCGTCCACCTCATTGATGGCCTCCAGCTCCAACCCCTGGGCAGCGAAGCCCAGGGTGGTGAAAAAGGCCTGCCGGGTGGCGGGATCCGCCGGGTCGCAGAGGTGGAAGTCGGGAAGATCTCCGCCGCCGCGCTGCTCCCTGGCGTGGAGGTAAAGGTAATAGAGTCCGTCCCAGACATACCCCCCCTGGTAACGCTCAAAGCACTTGGTGAGGAAGGGGAGATACTCCTCTGCGCCCTTTCCAATACAGCTCCGGGCCAGCTCCTCCGCCGTCCCGCCCTGGGGCAGGGGGCCCGAGCCCCCGTTGGCCTGCCAGAACACCCGGGCCGACATCACAATGACCTGGCCCATGGTCACCTGGCCCTGGGGGTCAAATCGCCCGTCCCCCACGCCATTGAGAAGCCCCTCCTGGGTGCAGACCTCCACATAGGGGGCAAACCAGTCCGCCCCGGACACGTCGGAAAAGCCCGTTTCCTCCGCTGCCAAAGCGGGGGAGGGCAGGCAAAGGGCCAGAGACAGAACCGCGCAGAGGACTGGTTTTTTCATGGGAAGCGCTCCTTTCAAATTCCAGGCCTTTTGACGGGGGGCGATCTATTGATCCCCCTTCTTTGAGTTTATTCCTTGATGGGAGTCCCCTCATTCCGGGTGGCCACCTTCTCCCGGAGCCATTCGGGAGCGGCCTCCAGGGCCACCTTCTCCTGCTCTCCGGAGACCATGTCCTTCAGGGATACCACACCGTTTGCCACCTCGTCCTCCCCCAGGAAGGCCACATAGGGGACACCGATCCGGTCGGCATAGTTCATCTTGGCCTTGAACTTCTTGGGTTCTGTATAGAGCTGGGCCTTTACCCCTGCTCCCCGGCAGGCGGTGGCAAAGGCGATGGCAGGGGACAGATCCTCCGTCATGGGCAGCACCAGCACGTCGGCGGGGGAGGTGGGCAGGGCCTTATTGAGCAGGTTCTGCTCCTGGAGAACATAGAAAAGCCGGGTAAGACCGATGGAAATACCAACTCCGGGGAGTTGTTTATCGGTATAATATTCCGCCAAGTTATCATACCGGCCCCCGGAGCAGATGCTGCCCACCTCCGGGTGATCCAGCAGAACGGTCTCGTACACCGTGCCGGTGTAGTAGTCCAACCCCCGGGCGATGGTGAGATCCACGGTGAAGTGATCCTCGGGCACCCCGAAGGCGGAAAGGTACTTCACCACCGTGTTCAGCTCCTCCAGGCCCTGGTCAAAGATCTCGTTCCGGCCCCGGTACTCCTCCAGGGCGGTCAAAACCTGGCTGTTGGAGCCCTTGATGGCCATAAACCGGACGATCTCTCCCACGGCGTCCTCGTCCAGGCCCAGATCCGTGCAGAGCATCAGCCCCACCTTTTCAGCGCCGATCTTCTCCAGCTTGTCCACGATACGCATGATGTCGGGGGCCCTGTGGCTCCAGTGAAGCATCTCATAGAAGCCATTGAGGATTTTCCGGTTGTTCACCCGGATCCGGAACCGGTTCAGGCCCAGGGCGGTAAAGGTCTGGTAGATGATGGCGGGGATCTCCGCCTCGTTGATGATGTCCAGGGCCCCGTCCCCGATCACGTCGATGTCCGCCTGGTAAAACTCCCGGAACCGGCCCCGCTGGGCCCGCTCCCCCCGGTAGACCTTGCCGATCTGGTATCGGCGGAAGGGGAAGGCCAGCTCGTTGTGGTGGAGGGCCACATACTTGGCCAGGGGCACCGTCAGGTCAAAGCGCAGGCTCAGGTCGCTGTCCCCCTTGGTAAAGCGGTAGATCTGCTTCTCCGTCTCCCCTCCGGCCTTGGCCAGCAGTACCTCGCTGGCCTCGATGGCGGGGGTGTCCAGGGGGGTAAAGCCGTACCGGCTGTATGTCTCCTCCAGGATCCCCTTCACCCGCTCGAACTGTGCCTGCTGGGGGGGCAGCAGCTCCATAAACCCCGACAAGGTTCTTGCCTTTACCTTCTCCATGCCATATACATCCTTTCCAAAAGATACAGATACGTTTTTTTATTCACCCCAAGGGAGGGAATAAAAAGTGAAAGGTGATGGCGTCCGGCGCATTCCCTTTTCACTCAAAAAGGCGCTTCCGCCCGCCGTCCCCGCCCACCCCGGGAGGGGAAGGGGGAGAACCTCACGGGACGAAAGCGCCTGCTTCCGTGGTGCCACCCATGTTCAGCGGCAAAGCCTGCCGCCCTTTGGCCTTCTGTTACGGGAAGGGTACCGCGGACGTCTCCGCCCCCGCTCCCGGGCCGTCTTTCCCGGATCCTTGCCGCAGGGCTCTTTCAGCCGGGGAGCCCCTCTCTGTGCGGCGGTGTTCCGCTACTCATGCCCGTTCCTCACGGTGTGTAAAACGATGGGTCCCCGCCCCTTAGGGAAGGAAGGGGGCAGAGCCCGGCTTAACAATGTTTCTCCAGTCCAGATCGCCTCGGGCCAGGCCCATAATGAGCATCTCGGCAGTGGCTACATTGGTGGCGAAGGGGATATTGTACTGGTCGCACAGCCGGGTGATATAGTCCAGATCCTCATCCAGCTCATGGGTCTGAGGATCGGTAAAAAACAGAACCATGTCGATCTCGTTGTAGGCGATCCGGGCCCCGATTTGCTGGCTCCCCCCATGCTCGTGGGAGAGGTACAGCGTAATGGGCAGCCCCGTGGCCTCCGCCACCAGCCGCCCCGTGGAATCGGTGGCGCAGATCTGATGCTTGGCCAGAATGCCGGAGTAGGCAAGACAGAACTGCTCCATCAGCTCCTTCTTGTGGTCATGGCACAAAAGCGCAATATTCAACCCGACCCCATCCTTTCTGTAAATAAAAATCAAAAGCTGGCCTTGCGGGGCGCAGCTACAGCACCCTTGCAGCATTTGTCTCTGTCTGCGCGGAAAGCCGGATCGTTTGGCAAAAGCGTAAAGGCTTCTTGCCTTACCGATCCATCACCGGCACCTTCCTGCCCTCGATCCGAAAGGCGATGTTCCGGTATCCCACCGCCGCGCCTTTGTTGGCGCAGAGGATCAGAGGCTTGCCCTGGTTGGCCGAGAGCATCACCAGGCTGTCCTCCGGCACCACCCCCAGCAGGGGCAGCCCCGCCGTGTCCATGGCGTCGTCAATGGTGGTGTGGAGCTTCTTCAGCAGCTTGGGCTGTACCCGGTTCACCACCAGGTGGATCTGCTCCGTCCGCTTCATCAGCTCAGTCACCGTGCGCTGGGCGTCCCGCAGGGCGGAGGTATCGGTGGTGGACACCACGATGGCCCTGTCGCACCCGCAGGTAGCCAGCTGGAAACCCTTCCCCAGTCCGGCGGGGGCGTCCAGCAGAACGTAATCATACCGCTCCCGGGCCTGGCGCAGGAGGGCCCTCATGGACTCCTCAGGCACGTCCAGGGGGAGGGAAAAGGGGGCGGTGAGCAGGAACAGGTTCCGGATCTCGGGGTGCTCCACCACCGCCTTCTCCAAGGGGCAGCGGCCCTCCGCCACATCGGTAAAATCCATCAGGGCCCGGTCGGAGAGCCCCAAAGTCAGATCCAGGTTCCGCAGCCCCACGTCCATGTCGATGCACAGGACGGGGTGCCCAAGGGCCGCCAGACAAGAGCCTACGGCCCCGACCAGGGAGGTTTTTCCCGTCCCCCCCTTGCCGGAGGTGACAGCGATCACAGTTGCCATATGCCAAAAACCTCCCAGGAAAAATATTATAGCACAAGAATGGGCTGAGCCGCAACGGTTTTTATGAATTTTCGCAAAAATTACGAGAACAGAAAGAAGATCACAAAGGAGCCTTTTTGATCTTCCCCCAGCTCCTGGGCAGTCCCTCCGGGGTGAGGGAGAGCTTCTCCACCCCCACGATCCGGTGGGTGATTCCCGCCCCAGGGACAGGGTAGTCCCATCCGCCCAACAGCTTGCCGCCCAGCCGCTTCACCGCGTTCTGGCCGCCGTCCACCTCCCCGCCGCTCTCCACACTCTTCATGGCAAGGAAATACCCGCCGGGCCGCACATAGGGCAGACACAGCTCACACAGGGCCGGAAAGGCGGCCACCGCCCGGGAGGTGGCCACGTCGAACCCATCCCGGAACTCAGGCTCCAAGGCCAGCTCCTCCGCCCGGCCATGGAAGCACCGAACGCCGTCAAGAGAAAGGGCTTTACAGACCTCCTCCAGCCAGGTCACCCGTTTTCCCAGACTGTCCACCAGGGTGAGGGAGAGGGAGGGCTCCAGAATTTTCAGCACCATCCCCGGGAAGCCGGCTCCGGTTCCCACGTCCACCAGAGCCTTCCCGGCCAGCCAGCTTTTCCCGCCATGCTCCGCGGCTCCGGCGGGCCGTGCTCCCCAGGCCAAAATAGCCGCCGAATCCAGAAAGTGCAGCCGGGCGACCTGCTCGGGCTCCGTGATGGCGGTAAGATTCATCACCTGGTTCTGCCGGATCAGCAGCTCGGCATATTGGCACAGCTTCTCCGCGGCCCCCGGGGGCGGGGTGATCCTCAGCTCCTCAAATCCATGGGTCAGAATATCCTTCATGGGTCACCTCACAGCTGGGCCAGCAGGGCGGGAAGCCCCCGGAACAGGTTCCAGACCGCCAGAACAAAGCTGGCCCCGCTGACCAGAATGCAGGCGGGCAGACCGCCCCGGCCCACCCCCTGCCGGTAGCGCAGGATAGCGGTCACCCCCAGCCCGCACAGCCCGGGGGCCACCATGATGCCCCCGATGCCCCGCAGGTAGTCCCCGTGGCTCAGGGCATAGGTGGATAGCAGCACCAGGATGACCATATAGACCACCCCAACCCAGGCCCACACCCTCTGGGTGGGGGTGGCGTATTTTATGGGCTGGGCGGGCTTCTCCTGGCCTTGAATTTTGTTCTCATCCATTGTTATACCTCGCAAGAAAAAGTGAAAAATTGTGCTGTTGGGCTTTACCGGACTATATTTTTAATAGCCGCCATAGGCGGCCTTAGAGGCCCTTCGCTTTTCACTTTTCATTTTTTGCCTTCAGCAGATCCCGGATCTCCATCAGCAGCTTCTCCTCGTTGGAGGGCTCCGGCTCCGGGGCGGGCTGGGCGGGGGTCTCCTCCTTCTTGCGGTGGAAGGAGTTCATGGCCTTCACCATGCAGAACACCACAAAGGCCATCACCAGGAAGTTGAGAATGGCCTGGATAAAGTTGCCGTAGCCGATCAGGGCGCCGTTGACCTCCACCGCCATGTCCGCGAAGGAGATGGAGCCGGTGAAGATCCCCAGCAGGGGCATGATGATGTCGTTGATAAGGGAGGTGGTGATGGCTGAGAAGGCCCCGCCGATAATAACGCCCACCGCCATATCCATCACGTTCCCCCGGGCGATAAACGCCTTGAACTCTCCAAAGAACCCTTTGCTCTTCTCTTTCATTTGGGATGGACCTCCATTTTATTTTGGGATCTCTTACATAAAACCGTTCAGATCCGCTTTTCAAACTGGATCCGTCAGACATCCTTTCTCCAGCGCACATACCCGCCGCCCCCAGGGGAGATGTCTACAAAAGTAGTCCCCTCCGCCCCTAAGACTGGAGAAAAGAGGCTCAGCGTAGATGCAACGGCCAAAAGAGCCCCAAAGCCGTTATTTTTCTTCGTTTTGCGCTGTGAACGCAATGCGGTAGATCTTTCCGTCCTTCTCCACAAAGCCTTTTCCATCAGGCCCGATACGCCCGGCGGAATCCAGCCAGTTAGTGGCCGGGGTTCCGTCGGGCCAGGAGTAGTAGAGACAGTCATGGTACCAGCTGTTGGGCAGGGTGAGACCGCCCCAGTTTTCCCAGGTGTCCTGGTCGGTGCCCAGCAGCTCCTCCACCGCCTCAAAGCGCTCCACCCGGTCTATGGGGTGGCCGTCCCCATCCAAAATGTCATACCAAGCGTAGGTTTCAAGACTCTCATCCCAGGGCCCTGGCCCGTAAAACCCGCCCTGTGCCAGTGGGGAGACCCAAAGATAACGGCCCGGCTCCACCAGCCAGCTCCCGTTCCGGTCCATGATGCCCTGCATATCCTGCCTGTCCGACCCGGTGACGTCCCGCAGAGTGATGGACAGGGTCTCTCCCTGACTGGTAAAGTACTGAAACTCGCCCTCCCAGCCCTCCGGCCAGGGGACAAGGCGCCCATCCAGGGTCAGCATACCCAGAGAGTGGAGCCACCCTTCCTCGTCCGTTTCCATAACGTGGTAAAGCGGGTAGGAGTGTTCCCGCCAGTCGTCCCCCTCGCCCTCCATCAGATAGGTGAGGGTGTAGTCCACCCCCTCCTGGGGCATAGGGCGGGGGGGCTGTGTGAGCCGCAAACTCTCATCCAGCACCCGGGCCACCATGGTGGCGGCCTCCGCCCGGGTCAGGGACTTATACTCCTGAAAGGTACCGTACTCGTCCACGCCCCCCAGGATGCCCGCCTCGTAGAGCCGGTAGGCGTACTCCTTGTCCTCGTCCCGGGCGAACTCGGGGATCTGGGGCACGTCGTACTGTTTGGGCAGGTCGGTGACAGCGGCCAGAACCTGGGCAAAGCCGGCGCGGTAGGACTCAGCACCGGAGGCGTTGAGAGGGAACCGGTCATAGTCCCAGTGGCCGGAGCCGCCAGACTCCTGCTGGATGGCCCAGCTCAGATCCCGCCACCACTGATCCGGCGGTACGGCGAAGGCTATGGAGTCCAGCAGGGTCTGGTTCAGCGCCTCATCCTCCGTCAGGAACACCAGGGAACAGTCAGGGGGCTGCCCGGAGCCAATGCGCCGCAAGTCCAGATAGATCTGACCCCGGTGCTCCACCCCCCCAAAGATAAGGGTAGCTCCGGTGGGATTCTGCCTTGAGCCGCAGGGGGCGTAGGTCTCCGCAAGCCCCCAGCTCATCCCCAGGTGCAGGGATAGGTGGTCATAGTTGGCATCCTCATCCCGGTCGTAGTACCGAAACTTGAGCCACCGGTCTTCCCTCAGATAGCCGCTGACGTCCACCAGACCGTTGTCCGACTTGAGGGCGATGGCGCCCCAATCCTCCGGTGCCTTGGGGACGCTTCCGTCTCCGCCCCGGGCTTGGTCATAGAGCCGCCAGCCCAGCGTCAAACACTCCGCGTCGGTGAGGATGCTGTCGGGGGAGAAGGTGTCTGCCGAAGTGCCCACCATGATGCCCTCCCGGGCGCATATCTCCACGGCGGGCGCGAACCAGCTGCCGGCGGGCACGTCGGAAAAGACAGGATCCGCCGGGGAAGAGGGGAGAGGGGTGTGCTCTACCGCCAGCTCCCCGGTGGCGGTGTCCACGGTGTAGGTGTAGGTTCCCGAATCATGGAGCAGATCCCCTTCCGCGTTAAAAAGAGTATCCTCAAAGGAGTACACATAGGTCAGTGTGATCCCATCCTCGCTCAAAAACATCTCGTCCGGCGCCCGATCTGTGGGATATTGGCCATCTATCACCGCCGTGCTGGGCAGCACCAGCCGCCGGAACCATCCCTCGGGATCAGCCCTCTGGGACGGCTCCCGGCAGATCAGGTAAAGAAAGTATTCTTTTTCCCGGCCCACCCAGTAGGAGGGATCGGAGGAAAAGAGGAGCACCGTGTCCTCCACCCCTTCCAGGCGGCGTTCCTCGATACTGTTTTTCAAAAACCAGTCAAAAAGCTGTTCCTGGGTGGGAAGGATGCACTCCTTCCCCACGATCTCTCCCGAGGCCAAATCTACGGTATAGATATTTGTGCCCAGGCTTGGGTCAAAGGGGTCGGTGCAGATCAACTGTTTTCCATCCCCGCTCAGCCGAATTTTCTCCGGGGACAGGCCTGGCCTCACCACCACCCCATCCTTATAAATGATATCCACAATGGGAAGCTGAATATGAGGCGTACCAATGCGCCGGTAAAAAAATACGGTGCAGGAGTCGGTGTCGATGGTGTCGAAAATGGCGTACATATCTTCGTTCCGCAGCCACTCCACCGCCTGCTCATAGGTCTTGGCAGGAGCCGTCTCCGCCCCAAAAGAGGGGAGGGGGAGGGCCAAAGCCAGCGCCAGTGCCAAGGCCAAAAGTCGTTTGCTCATGGTGTTATCCTCCGCTGTAATAGAGTGGAAGAACCTAAGCGGCAAAGCTGCCCGGGGTGGTCACCGCCCATTGTTAAAAGGATGCGCAGAATGTTTCACGTGAAACATTCCCTTTATTTCTTCGGCTCCAGCACCTTCTTGCCCCCCATATAGGGCCACAGCACCTCAGGGATCTTCACGCTGCCGTCGGCCTGCAGGTTGTTCTCCAGCAGAGCGATGAGCATCCGGGGGGGCGCCACGCAGGTGTTGTTCAGGGTGTGGGCCAGCTGGGTCTTGCCCTCGGCGTCCTTGTAGCGGATGCGAAGTCTCCGGGCCTGGGCGTCCCCCAGGTTGGAGCAGGAGCAGACCTCGAAATACTTCTGCTGCCGGGGGCTCCAGGCCTCAATGTCGCAGCTTTTCACCTTCAGGTCGGCCAAGTCGCCGGAGCAGCACTCCAGCTGCCGCACGGGGATGTCAAAATTGCGGAACAGCTCCACGGAATACCGCCACAGCTTCTCGTACCAGTCCTTGCTCTCCTCGGGCTTGCAGACCACGATCATCTCCTGCTTCTCAAACTGGTGGATGCGGTAGACCCCCCGCTCCTCGATGCCGTGG
>JAAWBD010000110.1 GCA_022792495.1 Oscillospiraceae bacterium | reverse complement strand
CTCGATGCCGTGGGAGCCCTTCTCCTTCCGGAAGCAGGGGGAGTAGGAGGTGAGGGTCTGGGGCAGCTTCTCCTCGGGCAGGATCTGGTCGATAAACCGCCCGATCATGGAGTGCTCGCTGGTGCCGATGAGGTAGAGATCCTCCCCCTCGATCTTATACATCATGGCGTCCATATCAGTCTGGGACATAACGCCTTCCACCACATTGCCGTGGATCATGAAGGGGGGGATGCAGTAGGTAAAGCCCTTGGAGATCATAAAGTCCCGGCCATAGGCTAGCACCGCCTCATGGAGCCGGGCAATGTCCCCCAGCAGATAGTAAAACCCGCTGCCCGACACCCGGCCCGCGGCGTCCAGGTCG
The DNA here is from genome assembly GCA_022792495.1 of Oscillospiraceae bacterium. GTDB lineage: Bacteria > Bacillota > Clostridia > Oscillospirales > Oscillospiraceae > Vermiculatibacterium. The sequence continues at coordinate 12,334 of JAAWBD010000110.1, read as the reverse complement.
ATGCCGTCGAAGCTCTCCATGATCTCGGTGTGGTAGGGGATGGGGAAGGAGGGGACTGTGGCCTCCCCAAACCGCTCCACCTCCACGTTGGCAGAATCGTCGGGGCCGATGGGTACGCTGGGGTCGATGATGTTGGGGATCTGGAGCATGATGTGCCGGATCTTCTCCGCCAGCACACCCTCCTTCTCCTCTAACGCCGCCAGGGTGTCCGCGTCCGCCTTCACCTCCGCCTTCAGGGCCTCGGCCTCCTCCAGCTTGGCGGGATCCTTCTTGGCCTGGCCCATGAGCATACCCACCTGCTTGCTCTTGGCGTTCCGGGCAGTCCGCAGCTCCTGGGCGGCGGCGATGGTCTCCCGGTTCTCTTTGTCCAGGGCGATGACCTCATCCACCAGGGGCAGCTTGGCCTCCTGAAATTTTTTCTTGATGTTTTCCTTCACGATCTCGGGATTCTCCCGGATAAACCGAATGTCCAGCATAGAAGATCCTCTCCTTTAGATAAAGTAGATATTTGATAGATGGTGCGGCAGGCTCTGTCCTCCTGCCAATGTTTCACGTGAAACATGGAAGATCAAACAGAAAGGGGAGCGGCCCTCTCAGGGCTCCGCCCGGTAATCCAGGGCGTCCAGAAGGGCGTTGTACTGATCCAGGGGGGAGCTGCCCTCCGCTCCGGAGGGGCTGGTGCGGGGGAGGGAGGAGGCGAGCCCCTTTTCCTCCAGCTCCTTCACCAGCTTCAGGGCTTCTGTCCGGCTGCCCCTATCCCAGAACCGCTGGATCCGCCACAGGTAGTCCAGGGCGGCGGCCTGTTCTTCCAGCTCCCTGTGGGCCTGGGCCTCGGCCAGATACTGCCCCTCCAGCTCCTGGCGGCTCTCCTTCAGCGCCTCCACCTCCTGACGAAGGGCCTCGTTCTCGCTCATCATATTTTCAATGGCTCCCACTGCCGACACCGACTGCTTCAGGGCGTCGGAGGTCTGGTCGCTCGCTCTCTGCTGCTGGAAGTAGGCCAGCAGGAGCAGCAGAAAGGCCACCGCAAAGAGGATCACCAGATAGCTCAGCACCGGCGGCCGCCGGAAGCGGGAGTGCTCCGCCTGGTGCTGCAGATCCCCGGAATGGTTACGGCTCACGCCTTGGCCCCTCCCTTCGGCCCCTTGCCCGCCTTTATCTGCTCCAGGAGCTCCAGCAGGGCGTTGAGGTCGTTGTCGTCATAGTATTCCAGCTCGATCTTGCCCTTCTTCGTCCCCTGGACGATGGACACCCGCCGCCCGAACCGGTCGGAAAGCTCCTTGGCCGCAGCGTCCCGGTAGATCTTGTAGGGATCCTCCGCCTTCTCCGCCGGCTCCTTCTTGGGTTGGGAGAGCTTCTTGGCCAAGGCCTCAGTCTGCCGAACCGAGAGGCCCTCTTCCATGACCCGCTGGGCCAGCGCCCGCTGATCCGACTTGGAGGGGGCGGCCAGGATGGCCCGCCCGTGTCCGGCGGAGAGCCGCCCCTCCTCCAGCAGCTGGAGCACCACATCAGGCAGCTCCAGCAGCCGCAGGGCGTTGGCGATGGCGGGCCTGGACTTTCCCATCCGTAGGGAGAGATCCTCCTGGGTCAGCCGGAAATCCTTCAAAAGCACCTGATAGCCCTTAGCCTCCTCCACCGGGTTCAGATCCTCCCGTTGAAGGTTTTCAATAAGCCCCAGCTCCATCACCTTCCGGTCGTCGGCCTCGATGACCACGGCGGGAACCTCCTTCAGCCCCGCCGCCTTGGCCGCCCGCCACCGCCGTTCCCCGGCGATGATCTGGTAGTAGCCCGAGCTGAGCCGCCGGACGGTAAGGGGCTGGATGATCCCATGGGTCCGCACCGAATCGGTAAGGTCATCCAAAGCCTCCTGTTCAAACCGCTTCCGGGGCTGGTTCAGCCCCGGCTGCACCTGAGAGATGGGCAGGGAGAAGGAGCCCTGCCCCTCCTGCTGTGTCTGAAGGGCGGCATCCCCCAAAAGGGCGCCCAATCCCTTTCCCAAACCACGTTCCTTTGCTGCCAATAGGATCAGTCCTTTCATAGGTATGTAATAATTAAGGTGGGCAGAATTGTTTCACGTGAAACAATAAAGGAGTGAAAAGATGCGGTGCCCGGCCTTACCGGACAATTGGAATAAACGGCCCGCGGCCACCAAAGGTCATAGCTTTTTCACTTTTCGCTCCCGATGACCTCCGCCGCCAGATCCCGGTAAGCCTCGGTGCCCCGGCTATAGGGGTCGTAAGCGTCGATGGGCTTGCCGTGACTGGGCGCCTCGCTGAGCCGGACCGTCCGGGGGATCACCGTGGCGTAGACCTGCCCGGGGAAGTGGCGTTTCACTTCCTCCGACACCTGCATGGACAGGTTGGTGCGGCTGTCGTACATGGTGAGGAGCACCCCTTCCAGCTCGATCTCCGGGTTCAGCGACCGCTTTACGATCCGCACCGTCCCCAGCAGATCGGAGAGTCCCTCCAGGGCATAGTACTCACACTGAACGGGCACCAGCACCGAGTGGGCGGCGCATAGCCCGTTCAAGGTCAGCAGCTCCAGGGAGGGGGGGCAGTCGATGAGGATGTAATCATACCGTCCGTCCACACTGTCCAACGCCTTCCTCAGCAGATGCTCCCGGTCGGCCATGCCGATCATCTCAATGCCGGCGCCGGCCAACGCCTTGTTTACTGGCAGCACATCGCAGTAGGGGGTGGGGACGATGGCCTTCTCACAGGGCACCCCTTCGATCAAGACCTCATAGATGCTGGGGGAGGCGGTAGTCTTGTCCACCCCCAGCCCGGAGGTGGCGTTGGCCTGGGGGTCAAAGTCGCACAAAAGAACCCGTTTCTCCTGGGCCCGTAAGGCGGAGGCCAAATTTACGCAGGTGGTGGTTTTGCCCACGCCCCCCTTTTGGTTCACGATGGCGATCCGTTTAGCCATGGACGCACATCCTTTCTTTTTCTAAAATAAGAGCCATAATACCCATTATACCCAGAAAAGGAAGGAGTTGCAATAGATAAAAAGGAAAAAGAAGAGAAAAGACAGGGAAGCGCGGCGTCATACCGCACCTCCCTGCTTTTTCATATACAGCTATCTGTTTCACGTGGAACAACTTAATTAAAAAATTAACGAACTGGCCGTGGAACAGCCTCCCGGGGGATCCGGATGGTCAGCAAAATCTCATTGTCGCTGTCCTGCCGGGTATAGTTGGCCTGCACCCCCGCACTTTGCATCAGGGAGAGCCCCCTTGTCACCGTATTGAGGAAAAACCGCACGTCCTTCAGCAAAAAGGTGGGCTTGCTCCGCAGGGGGGCAGGGGAGAGGAGGGACTCCACATAGGCCTCCGTCCTGGCCACCGTCAGCCCGTGCTCCACTGTGTACCGGGCGGCCCGGAGCTGATCGCCGGGCTGCGGCAGCCGAAGGAGGGCCCGGGCATGCCGCTCGGTAAACCCACTGTGCCGCAGCAGCTCCAGTGCTTCGGGGGAGAGCTTCAGCAGCCGCAGCTTGTTGGCCAGGGCGGATTGGCTCTTGCCCAGCTGCCTGGCCAGGGCCTCCTGGGAAAGGCCGGTGGCGGCCAGCAGGGCCTGGATGGCCTGAGCCTCCTCCCAAAAGTCCAGATCCCGCCGCTGGACATTTTCAATAAGGGCCAGCAGGGAGGAGCGGGTCTCGTCGGCGGTGAGGATCAGACAGGGCACCTCCTCCAGCCCCGCCAGCCTTGCGGCCCGGAGCCGCCTCTCCCCGGAGATCAGTTCATAGCCTCCCTCCACCCTCCGGACGGAGAGGGGCTGCAGGATCCCGTGGGCGGAAATGCTGTCAGCGAGCTCCCGGAGCCCCTCCGGGGAGAAAAATTTCCGGGGCTGGGCCGGGTTTGGCACGATGGCGTCCACAGAGAGATACTGCACCCGGGTGGATTCAAAAAGACCCTTCTTACGGAGAAACGGCATAAAAAACCCTTCTTTCCCAACAGTTTCATCTGGATAACCAGATTTTACCATTTTTTGCTGGGGAAAGAAGGGGAACCGGGGCGACGCCGGGAAATATTTCCATAAAAATCCATTTGATCCGCAGAACCGCCCCGAAGAGAAGGGATTACGCCCGGAGGAACCCCTTGCCGAAAATCTCGCTGGAGTTTGTTATTAACATAAAGGCGTGGGGCTGTTCAGCCGTTGGCGGCTATGCCGCCTTACGGATGATACGTCCACACGCCCCAAAGGGAAGGGGATTACGCCCGGAGGAACCCCTTACCGAAGATCTCGCTGGAGTTTGTTATTAACATAAAGGCGTGGGGGTCGGTCTGCTTCAGATAATTCCGCAGCTGCACCGCCTGCTGCCGGGACAGGGCGGTGAGGATAATAAACTGCTCCTGCCCCGTATAGGCCCCCTGCCCCTTCCAGACGGTGGCCCCCCGGTGAAGGTTCTCATTGATAAAATGGCATACCGGCTCGGGGAAGTGGGTCACCACCGTAAAGGATTTCTTCCGGTTCAGGGATTCGATCACCGTATCCACCAGCACCGACTTCAAGGCCAGGCCCAGTAAGGAAAACAGCCCCGTCTCAATGTCAAAGATCAGCAGGGCGGAGGCCGCGATGGCCACGTCGGACAGCAGCAGCGCCCGCCCCACGTCCAGCCCGGTGTATTTCTTCAGGATCATAGCCATAATGTCGGTGCCTCCGGTGGAGGCGTCCATGTTAAACAGAATGGCGGCCCCCAGGGCGGGGAGGAGGACGGCGAAAAACAGCTCCAGCATCTTCTGGTCGGTGAGGGGCCGGGCCAGGGGGCATACCCGCTCCAGCACCTGGATGATCCCGGTATAGAGCAGGGAGCAGTATACCGTCCTCAGCCCAAAGGACTTGTCCAGCACCAGAAATCCCAGGATCAGAAAAAGTACCGTGATCACCGTGTTGATGGTGGCCGGCGTCACCAGCCGGGAGGGGATGATCTGCCCCAGCAGAATGGATAACCCCGAAACCCCACCCATGGAGAAATGGTTGGGAAACTTGAAAAAGTAGACCCCCATCGCCACCAGTCCGGCGCCCAGGGACATGAGAAGAAAGGCGAAAAGGGTCTGCCTCCGCGATGGTTTGGCGCTCTCCATAGAAAACTCCCCCTTGGAAGTGAAAAGTGAAAAAGCAAAAGTCAAGGCAGCGGCCAAAGGCCACAGATTTCAATCGCCCGGCTCCGCCGGACGCCATAATTTTTCACTTTCAATTTTTCATTTTCAATACGCTCCACACATCGTAATTCCCGATCTCCCCATAGGTGGGGATCATTCCCACCCGCCATACGGACACCCCGGTGATGCCGAACATCCGGGCCAGCTCCAGCTTCTCGGCCACGCTCTGGGCGTCCTCGTACCACAGCCGGTAGTGCTCCCCGTCCACAGTGTAGTAAAGGTTGGGGTTCCGGCTCTGCTCGTCCCACAGCCGGATGGAATCCTCCTGCTGAAGCCGCTGGGCGATGGTGGCGGTGGCCGGGTGGTAGAAGGTCTGCTCCAGCAGCAGGCCGTTTTCATCGATGTGGAACCCGGAGGTGTTGAAGGAGATGGCCAGGGCCAGCTTGCTCCTGTCCTGGACCCCAGTCTCCGGGTCGGTGATGTGCCGTAGGGCGGTGGACACCTTGTCAATGGGGGTCACGGGGCAGTAGGTGTTGGCGGTACCCAGATAATAGTCGGGGATGGAGGCCCACTGGTAGTCGTGGGCCATCAGGATCACCTTGTCGCAGAGCTCCCCCAGGGCCCGGTAGTCAAAGCCTCCGTACCAGGTGTCGGGCTGGACGCAGACGTAAAGGCTCTGCTCCTGGGGCAGGGCCTGGCGCAGGGCGGTCATAAAGGCGGTAAAGCCCTCCCTCTGCTCCGTCCGCAGCCCCTCAATGTCAATGGTGAGCCCCGCGTAGGGGCGGGCGGCCTCCACCAGCCCCTCCACCGCAGAGCCCTGGGCCCCGGCCTCAGAGATGGCGATAAAGGTGGCGGCGGAGCCGAAAATATTCAGGTTGCAGGGGATGGCCCGCTGGGCCAGAAAGTCGGTGGTCAGCTCCGACTGCTCCGGCTTGACCCAGTCGTTGCCGTTCTCCGCCGTGGAGTTGACTCTGGGCCCATCCTCCCCCATCTCCAGCCGGGCCCAGCCCACGCTCACCGCGTCCATGGCGGCGGTAAGCTCCAGCTGGGGGTAGGAGTTAAAGGCGTAAAAGCCATGGAGCCATTGGGTTTTCAGCAGACTGCGCTCATAGCAGCGCACCAGCATGGCGGCGGCCTGCTCCCTGGGGGCGGAGAAGGTGGGCAAAAATTTAAGGGTCTCATTTTCCTTCACCCCGTTGATGATGCCAAAGCCATAGGCCAGGGCGATGTACCCCCTGTCCTGGGCCACGTCGGGGAAGGGCAGGTCGGTCTCCCCCAGGGCCTGGGCCAGGGAGTCGTACCCCAAGGCCCGCACCAGCATCACCGCCATCTCCGAGCGGGAGATGTAGTCGTCGGGCCGAAAGGGCCCCGCCAGATCGATGGCCCCGTGGGCCGCCGCCGCGGCGATGTAGCCCTGGGCCCAGTGCCCGGGCACGTCGAAAAGGGTCTCGGGGACACTCTCCGCCCCCTCCCAGCCCTGCATCCGGCACAGCACGGTGGCGAACTCCGCCCGGGTCATGTTGACCCCCACCCCGAAGGTGCCGTCAGGCCGGCCCTCCATCAGTCCATACTCCCCGGCCTTCTCAATGACCTCGGCGGCCCAGGTGTTCTCCGCGTCGGCATACACCGCCCCGGCGGTGGGTACCAGGGGGGAGAAGGCAAGCAGCACTCCCGCCGTCAGCAGGGCGGGGACAAAATGGCGTTTGAAAAAGCCCATGACAACCTCCATAAAGAGAAAAATGAAAAGGGAAAGGTGAAAAAAGCGCTATGGCCGCTTATTTGAATAGTCCAGTCTCTGCCGGACACTGCAATTTTTCATTTTTAACTTTTCATTTCATTATATCAGCCTTCGACAGAAATGGCAACGGAAAGGGGGGAAGGGACTTGCTTTTTTTCAAAACTTCCTGTAGAATATGGCCAAAATCCTACGGGGAGGAATCGAAAATGAAGCTGCTGGAGGATCGGATCCGCAGGGACGGCAGGATCCGGGAAAATGGGACCATCCTGAAGGTGGACAGCTTTCTCAACCACCAGATGGACATGGAGCTCTACAACGAGATCGGCCGGGAGTTCCACCGCCTCTTCGGCGGGGAGGGAGTAACCAAGCTCCTGACGGTGGAGGCCTCGGGCATCGGGGTAGCCTGTATCACCGGCCAGTACTTCAAGGTGCCCGTCCTCTTCGCAAAAAAGAGCCGGAGCAAAAACATCGACGCCGCCGTCTACCATGCCCCGGTGCGCTCCTACACCTATGGGGAGGTCTATGACATCATGGTCTCCAAGGACTTCCTCCACCCGGAGGACCGGATCCTGATCATCGATGACTTTCTGGCCAACGGCGCGGCCCTGGACGGCCTCACCTCCCTGGTGGAGCAGGCCGGCGCCACCCTGGTGGGGGCGGGCATCTGCGTGGAGAAGGCCTTCCAGCCCGGCGGCGAGCGCCACCGTCAAAAGGGCCTGCGCATAGAGTCCCTGGCCCGGATCAAAAGCATGAGCGGAGAAGGCATCGAGTTCTGCTGAAAAGAGGAAAAGCGGCGGGAGGCCCTGCAGGCCTGCAGGGCCTCCCGTTTTTGCTGTCTGCTTAATCCCCCTGGGCCTTCACTCTGGCCTTGATCACAAGCAGGGTGGCGATCATCAGGGCCACCCCCGCCGGCAGGGCGATGAACACGTTGGGGACAAACCCGGCGATAAGGAAGCTGACAAAACTCACCCCCGCCACCGTGATGGCATAGGGCAGCTGGGTGGACACATGGGCCACATGGTCGCACTGGGCCCCCGCCGAGGCCATGATGGTGGTGTCGCTGATGGGGGAGCAGTGATCCCCGCATACCGCCCCCGCCAGGCAGGCGGAGATCCCCACCGTCAGCAGGGTGGAGCCGGCGGGGAAGATGGCGGTCACGATGGGGATCAGGATCCCGAAGGTGCCCCAGCTGGTGCCAGAGGCAAAGGCCAGCAGGCAGGCCACCACAAAGATGACGGCGGGCAGCAGGCTGTAAAGCCCCTGGGAGGCCCCCTTCATCACGCCCTCCACAAACACGTCGGCCCCCAAAAAGCCGGTCATGGTTTTCAGGCTCACCGCCAGGGTCAGGATGGTGATGGGGGGCACCATGGCGATAAAGCCCTTGGGGATGCAGGCCATGGCCTCCTTAAAGCTCATCAGCCGCCGGCATACCACATATCCGATGGTAAGGATCAGGGCGATAATGGCCCCCCAGGGCAGCCCCACAAAGGCGTCGGTGTTGCCGAAGGCTCCGATGAAGTCCCCAGCGTAGCTGTCCGCCGTCCACCGGTTGGCCCCCCAGAAGCCGCCCACATAGATCATCCCCACCACGCAGAAGGCGATGAGCACCGCCACCGGAAGCACCAGATCCATCACCCTCCCCTTGGGGTTGCTGGCCTCCCCCTCCTGGTTCTCCTGGGCCCCCAGCTCCCCGGCCTCCCGGGCCAGCTTCTCGTGGCGCCTCATGGGCCCGTAGTCCAGCCCCATCACCGCCATGCCGATGATAAACACAAAGGTGAGCAGGGAATAGAAGTTGAAGGGGATGGCCTGGACAAACAGCTGAATGCCGGAGACCCCCGTGTCCAGCTCGGCGGCCACACCCGATACCGCCGCGGCCCAGGAGGACACCGGCGCGATCATGCACACCGGCGCGGCGGTGGCGTCGATCAGGTAGGCCAGCTTGGCCCGGGAGATCCTGTGGCTGTCGGTCACCGGCCGCATGACGCTGCCCACGGTCAGACAGTTGAAGTAGTCGTCGATGAAGATAAGGATGCCCAGCACAAAGGTGGCCAGCATGGCCCCCACCCGGGTCCTGATGTTTCTCTCCGCCCACCGTCCGAAGGCGGCGGAGCCCCCCGCGGCGTTGACCAGGGCCACGATGGCCCCCAGGATCACCAGAAACAGGAAGATGCCGGCGTTGTCCCCGATGGCGGTGACCAGCCCGTCCCCGATCACCGTGTCCAGGGTGTCCACCGGGGCGAAGCTGCAGTGGAGCAGGGCCCCGATCAGGATCCCGATGAACAGGGAGGAGTAGGCCTCCTTGGTGATCAGGGCCAGAGCGATGGCCACCACCGGGGGCAAAAAGGCCCAGACGGTGTTGTAGAAGGGGCTCCCCGCCTCCCCCTCCCCCCCGGCGGCCAGGGCGGGCAGGGCCAGGCACAGGGTCAGCATGGCCAGCAGGAACAGCAGGGCCGGGATAGAGCGTGAGCGTGTTTTTCTCTCCATGGTTTTCCTCTCCAATCTTGCATGAGGGAGGCAAAAAGAAGGCCATGAACGCAAAGCGTTCATGGCCACATACGCACAAAGGGGACGGCAAAGCGCCCGTATGGAACCATGATAGCGCTTCACATCACTGTGACAGTCCAGAAGGTATTTCCCCCTGGCCCAGGCAAGCCCCGTCAGACACCGGCGCTCCCTTCGGCGGCGCTCCCTTTCCCCTCCTCCGGCTGTCAGGCCGAAGGGAAGAGGGTACTCATGAGAACCGCGCCTCTATCATGCTGAATTTGAAAGCAATATACCACGGCGAAAAAGGAAAGTCAAGAAAAAGTTAAAAGGGAAAAGGGAAAAATGAAAAATTCCGGGATCCGGCTTCGCCGGACTATTTGAATCAGCCGCCTCCGGCGGCCCCGATTTTTTAACTTCCCAACAGGTGCTCCATCAGGATTTTCCCCCCGATCCCCACCAGCACGATCCCCCCCAGCAGGGTGGCCCTCCTCTGAAACAGCTGCCCCAGCTTCCGCCCCAGCAGCCCCCCCAGCATGGCCAGGGCAAAGGCCACCGCGCCGATGACGGCGGCGGAGAGCAGGATGTTGACGCTGTTGTCAAAGGCCAGGGTGACCCCCACCGCCAGGGCGTCGATGCTGGTGGCCAGGGCCAGCAGGAACAGCCGCCGCACCGACAGGTCCGCCATCCCCTCCTCCCCCTGGCCGGAGAGTCCCTCCCGGATCATATTCCCCCCGATCAGGGCCAGAAGCCCAAAGGCGATCCAGTGGTCGATAAACACGATGTAGCTCCTCACGCTGGAGCCCAAAACCCACCCCGCCAGGGGCATCAAAAACTGGAACGCCCCGCACCAAAGCCCGATCCGGGCGGCCTCCCGCCCCCCAAACCCGGGCACCGAGATCCCCGTGGATACCGCCACGGCGAAGGCATCCATAGCCAGGCTGACGGCGATAAGAAAAATCTGAAGCATAAAAGCCTCCTCCTTCCAAGAAGCGCTGGGAGAGCAGTATAGCATATTTTATTTCCCGTGACAATAGAAGAAAAAACAGACGCGGCAAGGGCCGGACGTCTGCTCCTGACGTCCGGCCCTTGCCGCAAAGGAAAGAGGATAATGAAATGAAAAAGAAGCTGTCTCTTGCAAGTATTATGATACAGGACAGTTGTAAACGATTCACGCAAAAGTTGTTACAGAAGCTTTAAATCTCGAAGAAGTTCTGTCGTATTCCTGTAATCTGCCCGTTTCCCGGGGGGATCTCCCGTCCCCCTTTTTCAGGCAACAAAAAAGCAGCGGAGACCCGCTGCTTTTTTGCAAAAGGATTGGAGGATAGAATGAAAAAGATGTTCCCTTGCACAAGCCTTATCATAGCGGGGAAATGTTAAGAACAAAACCCCCATTTGTTACAAAAGGATTAAATCTCCCTTCCCTCCCGCCGGCTGGCAAAAAATTGGGACAGCAGCGCCCCGCACTGGGCCTCCATGGGCCCCCGGAAGATCCTGGGGTGGAACCCGAACCGCTCCTCGAACAGGTTCAGTACCGACCCGCAGGCCCCCATGGCCGGATCCTTGGCGGCGTAGTGGATCTCTGGGATCCGGGCGTTGAGGATGGCCCCGGCGCACATGGGGCAGGGCTCCAGGGTCACATAGAGCCTGCACCCGGTCAGCCGCCAGCCCCCCAGGGTCTCGCAGGCCTCCCGGATGGCCATGATCTCCGCGTGGCCCAGGGCGTCCCGGTCCTTCTCCCTCCGGTTTCGCCCCCGTCCCACAACGGCTCCGTCCGCTCTCACGATGACGCACCCCACGGGCACCTCCCCATCCTCCAGGGCCTCCCTGGCCAGCTCCAAGGCCAGGGCCATGTATTCCTCATCTGCTTTTTCAATTTTCACTTTTTCCATACTCCTCCACCATCACTCTGGCCCACTTCAGGGGATCCTCCCCCCTTTTCAGCCGCAGGGTCAGGGCGGGCTTCTCCCCGGCAGAGAAGAGGATCCGGCCCTTCCACCGCTCCCCGGCGCAGAGGGTGGATACCCGCCGCAGGTCAAACCGCTCCAGGGCAAAGATCACGTTGTTTCCCTTCTGGGTCAGCTCCTTCACCCCGCACCGGGCGGCCTCGGCCCGGAGGAGGGCTACGGCGATCAGGTTGTTCACCTGCCGGGGGGGATCCCCGTACCGGTCGATGAGCTCGTCGGTCAGGTCGTCGGCCTCCCCCTCGCTGCGGATCAGGGCGATGCGCCGGTACAGGTCCATCCTCTGCTGGGCCGAGGGGACGTACCGGTCGGGGATGGAGGCGGTGACCGTCAGATCCGCGGAGCACTCGGCGGGCCTCTCCACCGTCTCTCCCCGTTCGGTGAGCACCGCCTCCTCCAAGAGCTGGAGATACATGTCGTAGCCCACGCTCATCAAAAATCCGGACTGCTCCGGCCCCAGCACATTCCCCGCCCCCCGGATCTCCAGATCCCGCATGGCGATCTTGAACCCGGAGCCGAACTCGGCAAACTCCCGGATGGCCCCCAGCCGCTTGGAGGCCACCTCGCTGAGCACCTTCCCCCGCCGGAAGGTGAGGTAGGCGAAGGCCCGGCGGTTGGACCGGCCCACCCGCCCCCGGATCTGGTGGAGCTGGGCCAGGCCCATGTTGTCCGCGTCCTCAATGATCAGGGTGTTCACGTTGGAGATGTCGATGCCCGTCTCAATGATGGTGGTGCACACCAGCACATCCACCTCCCCCTGGGACATCCGGGTCATCACGTCATTGAGCTCCTCCTGGGTCATCTTCCCGTGGGCGATGGCCACCGTGGCCTCCTCCCCCAGCAGCTCCTGGATGCGGCGGGCCGTCCGGGCGATGGTGTCCACCCGGTTGTGGAGGTAGTAGACCTGCCCGCCCCGCTCCAGCTCCCGGCGCATGGCGTCGCCCAGGGCGGACCAGTCGTGCTCCATCACATAGGTCTGCACCGGCTGCCGGTCCAGGGGGGGCTCCTCCAGGGTGGACATGTCCCGTATGCCCGAAAGGGCCATGTTCAGGG
>JAAWBD010000109.1 GCA_022792495.1 Oscillospiraceae bacterium | reverse complement strand
CTCGTTTAAGATCTCAGTGATCCAGGGGATCAGGGAGAAGCACTCTACCATGGAGGAGAAATAGACCGCAAAGGGAATGGGCCGCCCTGAAAGGATATCCAGAAGGGCGGAGATCCCCAGGGCGGCGGCGGAGCGGAGAAGACCTTGGATCCGCTTGGAATCTCCGCGCCAGAAGGGCTTTGTGACCAGGGTAAAGCCACCCAATCCAAGTAGATTGAATACCAGCAGTCCCCGTTCCAAAGAACCCCAAAAGACCGCCCCCACCGGGATGCCCAAAAGGGGGGAGATGACCAGAAGGCACAGGGCGGCGAACATCCGCTCCAGGTTGGGCCAGTCCTTACCTCTCATCCCTGCCCTCCGGCCAGGAACCGGGTGCCCACATCCTTCCCCTCCACAATGTCATAGAGGGCGTTCAGGTCGCAGGAGTTGGCGATGACCATGTCGATGCCGTGGGCCATGGCCCGCTTGGCGGCGGTGAGCTTGGTGGCCATGCCTCCAGTGCCCCACTGGGTGCCGCCGCCCCCGCCCAGAGCCTCTATTTCCGGGGTAATGGCCTCCACCCGGTGGATGAGCTTGGCGTTGGGATCCTTCCGGGGATCGGTGTCAAAAAGTCCGTCGATGTCGGTGAGGAGCACCAGCAGATCGGCCTTACACAGCCCTGCCACGATGGCGGAGAGGGTGTCGTTGTCCCCCAGAACCTTCCTTTGACCCGTCTCGATCTCGCTGGCGGAGACCGAGTCGTTCTCGTTTACCACCGGGATACAGCCCATCTCCAGCAGAGCCTCGAAGGTGCCCGAGAGGTGCTCGACCCGGGCGGGATGATCCACATCCTCATCGGTGAGGAGGATCTGGGCCACCGTCTGGCCGTATTCACCGAAAAGCTTGTCGTAAAGGTGCATCAGCTCGCACTGGCCCACGGCGGCGGTGGCCTGCTTGAACCGCAGCTCGGCCGGCCGCTGGCGAAGCCCCAGCTTTCCCGCTCCCACGCCGATGGCGCCCGAGGAGACCAGGATCACCTCATAGCCCATATTCTTCAGGTCGGAGAGCACCCGGGCCAGGGCGTCCATCTCCCGGAGATTGACCCCTCCCCCCTGCCGCAGCAGGGTGGAGGTGCCCACCTTGACAACCAGCCGTCGTCCGTTCATATCCATAGTCCCCCTTGTCCAAATATTTTTTTCTATCATATCACGTTTGGGAAAAGAAACAAGGAAAAAGAAAAAATTATCCCGGGGCAAGAGAGATTTTGGGAAAAATAGACGAATCGGTAAACATAACTGTGAAAGTTTTGACAACGCAAAGAAAAACCCTACAAAAATTTCTATTTTCCTCCAATTCTGGTTGAAATTATCGGGGAAATAGGGTACAATACGCAGTGCGGGCTGAAAGCCAAGGCCTGCAAGCATTCCCAAAACAAGGGGGGGGAGCTCATGCTCAACATCGTTCTGGTGGAGCCCGAGATCCACCCCAATACGGGCAACGTGGCCCGCACCTGCGCCGCCACCGGCATCCGCCTCCACCTGGTGGAGCCTCTGGGCTTTGACATCAGCGACAAGGCGGTGAAGCGGGCGGGACTGGACTACTGGCACCTGGTGGATCTCCACGTGTGGCATGATCTGGAGGAGCTTTTCCAGACGGAAAAGCCGGAGGATATCTGGCTGGCCACCTCCAAGGGGGCCAAAAGCTACGTGGATCCCGGGGTACAGTTCCGGGATGGCTGCTGGCTCTTTTTTGGAAAGGAGACGGCGGGCCTTTCGGAGGAGTTCCGCAGGGCCTACGCCAACCGCTGCATCCGTATCCCCATCCGGGCGGAGGCCCGGTGTCTGAACCTGTCCAACTCGGTGGCCATCCTCGCCTACGAAGCCCTGCGCCAGACCGGCTTCCAGGGTCTGAAGCCCACGGGGGAGATGGCCGCGGCAAACTGACAACCCTATCTATGTAAGGAGGTCAAACAGTATGAACTACAACAAAAAGACCGTAAAGGACGTGGACGTAAAGGGCAAGAAGGTCCTGCTGCGCTGTGACTTCAACGTGCCCATGGCCAAGGACGGCAGCGGGGTCATCACCGATGACAAGCGCATCCGGGCCGCCCTGCCCACCATCCAGTACCTGCTGGAGCAGGGGGCTGCCGTCATTGCCTGCTCCCACATGGGCAAGCCTGTGGCCAGCTTTGACAAGTGGGTCCAGAAGCAGACCGAGAAGGGCAAGGATCCCGCTACCCTCACCGAGGAGAAGTGGAAGAAGTCCCTCAACGAGCTGCGCATGGAGCCCGTGGCCGCCCGCCTTTCCGAGCTGTTGGGCAAGAGCGTGATCCTGGCTGACGACGTGGTGGGCCCCGACGCCCAGGCCAAGGCCGCCGCCCTCAAGAGCGGTGAGATTATGCTCCTCCAGAACACCCGCTTCGAGAAGGGGGAGACCAAGGGAGATCCCGAGCTTGCCAAGAAGATGGCCGCTCTGGCCGGGGAGGACGGCGTATACGTTTCTGACGCCTTTGGCGCAGTCCATAGAGCCCACGCCTCCACCGCTGTGGTGGCCGACTACCTGCCCGCCGTCAGCGGCTTCCTCATTCAAAAGGAGCTGGACTTCATCGGCGGGGCCCTGGCTGCCCCCAAGCGTCCCCTGGTGGCCATCCTGGGCGGCTCCAAGGTGAGCTCCAAGATCGGGGTCATCAACAATTTGCTGGAGATCGCCGACACCATCATCATCGGCGGCGGCATGGCCTACACCTTCTCCGCCGCCCAGGGCGGCAAGGTGGGCAACAGCCTCCTGGAGGAGGACTGGAAAGACTACGCCAACGACATGGTAAAGAAGGCCGCTGAGAAGGGCGTGAAACTGCTGCTCCCGGTGGACACCGTCTGCGCCGACGCCTTCGCTCCCGATGCCAACAGCCAGGTGGTGAAGGCCGGTCAGATCCCCGACGGCTGGGAGGGCCTGGACATTGGCCCCGAGACAGTGAAGCTCTACTGCGACGCCGTGGCCGACGCCGGTACCGTGATCTGGAACGGCCCCATGGGCGTATTCGAGTTTGAGAAGTTCGCCGTGGGCACCAAGGCTGTGGCCGAGGCCCTGAGCAAGACCGATGCCATCACCATCATCGGCGGCGGCGACAGCGCGGCCGCTGTTCAGCAGCTGGGCTACGCCGACAAGATGACCCACATCTCCACCGGTGGCGGAGCCTCTTTGGAGTTCATGGAGGGCAAGGAGCTGCCCGGTGTGGCTTGCCTGCTGGATAAATAAAAAGTGAAGAGGTGATGATCCTGTGGCCGCCCCAGGCGGAGGATCAAAAATAGTCCGGCCCTGCCGGACGCCGAACCTTTTCACTTTATCAATATTTACAATTAGGAGAATTGATCGTTATGAATCGTCGTTACCGCAAAACCATCATCGCCGGCAACTGGAAGATGAACAAGACCCTTACTGAGACCAAGGCCTTCGCCGAGGAGCTCAAGCCCATCCTGGGCCGGCCCAAGTGGTGCGAGGTGGTTCTCTGCGTTCCCGCTGTGAACCTCCAGGCCGCCATCCGCCTCTTCAAGGACAGCCGGGTGGCCATCGGTGCTGAGACCTGCCACTACGAGTCCACCGGCGCCTACACCGGCGAGGTCTCCGCCGAGATGCTCAAGGACATCGGCGTAAAGTACGTCATCATCGGCCACTCCGAGCGCCGCCAGTACTATAACGAGACCGACTTCACCGTCAACAAGAAGGTGAAGGCCGCCCTGGAGGCGGGCCTGCGGCCCATCGTCTGCGTAGGCGAGAGCCTGGAGCAGCGGGAGCTGGGGGTCACCATCGACCTGATCACCTACCAGGTCAAGTGCGCCCTGGCCG
>JAAWBD010000108.1 GCA_022792495.1 Oscillospiraceae bacterium | reverse complement strand
GGCCTCCCTGGACATGCTGGGCAAGGCCAAGCAGGTGAAGGTCAACAAGGAGAACACCATCATCGTGGGCGGCGCGGGCAAGGCCGCCGACATCAAGAACCGGGTGGCCCAGATCAAGAGCCAGGTGGAGGTCACCACCTCTGACTACGACAGGGAGAAGCTCCAGGAGCGGCTGGCCAAGCTGGCCGGGGGCGTGGCTGTGGTTCGTGTGGGCGCCGCCACCGAGACCGAGATGAAGGAGAAGAAGCTGCGGATCGAGGACGCCCTGAACGCCACCCGGGCCGCGGTGGAGGAGGGCATCGTGGCCGGAGGCGGCACCGCCTACGTCAACGCCATCCCCGCGGTGGAGAAGCTGCTGAAGGAGACCGAGGGAGACGCGAAGACCGGCGTGCAGATCATCGCCGCCGCCCTGAGCGAGCCGGTGCGCCAGATCGCCAGGAACGCCGGCGTGGACGGCAGCGTGGTGCTGGAGCACGTGAAGTCCGGCAAGGTGGGAACCGGGTTTGACGCCTACAACGAGACCTATGTGGACATGGTGAAGGCGGGGATCGTGGATCCCACCAAGGTGACCCGCTCCGCCCTGGAGAACGCCGCCTCTATCGCCAGCGTACTGCTGACCACCGAGGCCCTGGTGGCGGATAAGCCCGAGCCCCCGGCTCCGGCTCCCGCCGCCCCCGATATGGGCGGGATGTACTGAGAAGATAAAAAAAGCCCTGCCAGCTTAGCTGGCAGGGCCTTTTTTTATTAAGATTTGCGTTTTGATGGTTCAGAATGAAGAATTACGTTCATACCGGGTGAAAGAAGTTCTTTATAGGGAAGTTCGGTTTCTTCCTCCTCTTCCTCACCCACGTAAATGTTTTCCGCTTTTCTCTGACCGTCTCTCAAAATGCGTTCTGCCAGCCCAAAATTCAGACTTTCCATCTGTACCAGGGCATCCGTGACGGCATTAAATAATTTGCAGTACATTTTTTCATACATTTCTTTGCACTCCCCTCCATGTTTCCTTATCACGAAACATTATATCCCGCAAGATGGATAAAATCAAGAAAAAGTTTCTTTATGACGAAATCTTGTGGGTGGGCTTATGCAGAAGATTCGACCAGATATGGATATAGGCCGGCGAATCAGTGCGTTGAGGCACAAAGCTGGACTTACGCAGGATCAAACGGTGGCGAAAATGCAGTTAATGGAATTGGATATCTCCAAAAGCACATATGCGAAAATTGAAACTAACCGTATGAATATAAAAGTAAGCGAACTATTGGCTTTGAAGGAAATATTTCAGGTTAGTTTTGAGGATTTTTTCCTTGACTTAGAAAGGGAAAAGTAGGGGTGGATAAGATTCGCCTGCTTACCTTCTCCTCACCCCATCTTGCACCCTGCCCTGCTCCTGATGTATAATATCGAAAAAGGGGGGAGCGGCATGGGGAAAAGGAGGATAGTGGCGTTTTTGATCCTGCTTGCCCTTCTGACCGCCTGCGCCCCCGCCCCGGATCCCTACGCCAACGACTACGCCCAGGCGGATGTGTCCCGGCTGGAGGACGGTGTGATCCGGGTCCGCTACACCGGGGAGGGGGAAACCCGGGTCAAGCTCCAGCTCACCAAGAAGGACGGGACGGATTACAATTACGACCTGAATACCCGGGGGGACTGGGAGCAGTTTACCCTTACCGAAGGGGAGGGGGAGTATGTGCTCCAGGTGCTGGAGCATGTGGAGGAGGACCGGTACAGGCCGGTGTTCCGCTGTGAGCTGAGCCTGGAGCTGGAGGATCCGCTGGAGCCCTTCCGGCAGGCCTGCCAATTTGTCTCCTTCACCCCGGAGTCCCGGGCGGCCGTTTTGGCCGGGGAGGTGACCCAGGGGGCGGAGACCGGGGAGGAGAGGGCGGAGGCGGTCTTTGACTATGTGGTGGAGAGCCTGGGCTACGACGGGGAGAAGGCGGAGACGGTGGAGCCGGGGTATCTTCCTGATGTGGACAGAGTGCTGGAGGAGGGGAAGGGCATCTGCTTTGACTACGCGGCGGTGATGGCCGCCATGCTCCGCAGCCAGGGGGAGCCCTGCCGCCTGGCGGTGGGCTGGGCGGGGGAGGTGTACCACGCCTGGGTAGAGACCCCGGAGGGGGAGGGGTGGCGGATCTGGGATCCCACCTTTGTCTCGGCCAACGGGGGGGATCCGGAGATCCTGGATTTTGTGAGTGATGGGGAGAATTACCGGGCCCGCTATTACTATTAGAGCTTATAAAAAGAGAGGGAAGGCCGGCGGACTTCCCTCTCTTTTTTGCGTTTGTGTTTATTTTTCTTCCCCTTCGGGTTCCGGGGCGGGGAGCTCCTCCGTTGGGCCTTCGGGCTCCAGGGCGGGGATGACCGGGGGCTCCGCCTGGGGGGTCTCCTCCCTGGGCATGGTGGAGGCGTAGGGGCTCTCCACGGTGGCGGGATCCCGGCCCTCCAGGATGGCAACCATCTCGCCGCCGGTGATGGTCTCCTTGGCCAGGAGGTAGGCAACCACCTTGTCCATGTCCTCCAGGTTCTCCTTCAGGAGCTCCACGGCGTTTTTGTAGCACACATCCAGGATGGCTTTCACCGCCTTATCCATGACGGCGGCGGTGTCCTGGGCGCAGTCCAGGCCGTAGCCACCGTCCAGGTACTGATTGCGGACGGAGCCCAGGGCCATCATGCCGAATTCCTCGCTCATGCCGAACATGGCAACCATGTTCCGGGCGATGTTGGTGGCCTCCTGAATGTCCTGGCTGGCCCCGTTGGTCATGGTGTGCATCACCACCTCCTCGGCGGCCCGGCCGCCCATGGAGACGGTGATCTTGGCCATGAGCTCCTCCGTGGTGCGGAGGTTGGACTAGTCCTCCTCGGGCATGAGGAGCGAGTAGCCCAGGCTCCCCTCGGTGTGGGGGACAATGGTGATCTTCTGCACCGGCTCGGCGTGCTTCTGGCGGTAGGCCACCATGGCATGGCCCACCTCATGGTAGGCCACCAGCTTCTTCTCGAACTCGGTGAGGACGGAATTTTTCTTCTCGCTGCCCGCGATGACGAACTCGAAGGAGGCCAGGAGATCCTCCTGGGTCACCAGCTTCCGGCCCTTCCGCACCGCCCGGAGGGCGGCCTCGTTCACCAGGTTGGCAAGGTCGGAGCCCACGGTACCCGCCGTGGCCAGGGCGATCTTGTTGAGATCCACGTCCTCGGCCAGCCGGATGTTCCGGGTGTGAACCTGGAGGGTGGCCAGGCGACCGGCCAGGTTGGGCCGGTCGATGGTGATGCGGCGGTCGAAGCGGCCGGGGCGGAGGAGGGCCTTATCCAGAACCTCGGGCCGGTTGGTGGCGCCCAGGAGGATGACCCCCTTGGTGGGATCGAAGCCGTCCAGCTCGGCCAGGAGCTGGTTCAGGGTCTGCTCCCGCTCATCGTTGCCTCCCATCCGGTTGTCCCGGGACTTGCCGATGGTGTCGATCTCGTCAATAAAGATGATACAGGGGGCCGTCTTGGAGGCCTCCTTGAAGAGATCCCGGACGCGGCTGGCGCCTACGCCCACGAACATCTCCACAAAGTCAGAGCCGGAGATGGAGAAGAAGGGGACCCCTGCCTCCCCGGCCACCGCCTTGGCAAGGAGGGTCTTGCCCGTGCCCGGGGGGCCCACCAGCAGGACGCCCTTAGGCAGCTTGGCGCCGATATCGGTGTATTTCTGAGGGTTGTGGAGGATGTCGATGATCTCCTCCAGGGACTCCTTGGCCTCGTCCTGGCCGGCCACATCCCGGAAGGTGACCCCCGTTTTCTTTTCCACATAGACCTTGGCGTTGGCCTTGCCCACGCCGCCCATACCGCCCATGCCCCCCATCTTGGAGGACATGGAGCGCATGACCAGGTAGAAAAGGCCTACCATCAGCACCGTGGGCAGGACGATGTTGAGCAGGATGGTGATGAGGGGGGACAGAGGCTCCTCATACTTGGTGCCGTAGTGGGTGAAGCCGTGGGACTCCATAAACTCGATGAGGCCGATGTCCCCCGAGGCGGGGGGCGCGCAGTAGTAAACGCCCCCGTTCTCCACCAGGAACAGCTCCAGGGCGCTCACCTGAACCTGAAGGGCGGTGAATTTCTCCTGATAGGTCTTGAAGGCCTCCTGATCGCTGGGATCGGGGCGGGTGGACTGGAGGGTGGAGAGCTCCTTCTGGGCGGACTCCAGCAGGTCGGCGGGATCCTCCAGCTCCCCCTGGGGCTCCTGGAAGGGGGAGGCGGGGTTGCCGTCCTTGTCCACCTTGGGGTAGATCACGTACTTGTCCGAGGCCATCACCACCTTGGACACCTTGCCGTCGGCGATCATCTGGCGGAACACGCCGTACTCCAGCTCGGTGGTGTTGGCCCGCTGCCGCTGGGTGAAGAGATGGTTGAACAGCAGCGTTACGGCGAAGGCCCAGAGAATGACAGTCACCATGGCCATGGGACTGCGCTTCTTGGGCCCCTCCGGCCGGTTTTGATTATTCTGGTTGGGATCGGGCATACATAAGCCCCCTTTACTTGTCATGTAAGGGGTATGATACCACATAGTGGGAAAAAATACAAGGAAGGCAGGGGTAAACTTTCTGTGAATAGCTTGTCCGCCGCTGGGGGTTCCCTCCGCCACCTTTGAAAAATTTCCCCTTTTTCTTCCAGGGGAAGTGTGATATAATCCTTCTATCTATACCATCGAAAGGGGACATGCCCGGCATGGACAAGCAGAGGGACTGGAAGGAGCGGCAGCAGGAGGCTGACGGGATCATTGAGGGCCGCAACGCCGTTATTGAGGCCCTCCGGGCCGGCGCCCCTATCGACAAGGTCTACATCGCCAAGGGGGAGACCGACTCCGCCCTGGGGCACATCGCCTCCAAAGCCAGGGCCGCCGGCATTGCCGTGGTGGACTGCGACCGGCGGAAGCTGGACGGTATGAGCGTTACCCACTCCCACCAGGGGGTCATCGCCGTGGCCGCCGTCCGGGAGTACGCCAGCGTGGAGGACATCCTTCGGGCTGCCCGGGACAAGGGGGAGGCCCCCCTGCTGGTGGTCTGTGACGAGCTCTCCGACCCCCACAACCTGGGAGCGGTGATCCGCACCGCCTACTGCGCCGGGGCCCACGGGGTGGTCATTCCCAAGCGCCGGAGCGCGGGGCTGACGGCGGTGGTGGCCAAGACCTCCGCCGGGGCGGTGTCCCATCTCCCTGTGGCCCGGGTGGCCAACCTGACCGCCTGCCTGAAGGAGCTGAAGGAGCAGGGAGTCTGGGTCTACGGCACCGCCGCCGACGCCAGGCAGACCATGTACCAGGCCGACCTCCGGGGCCCCGCTGCCATCGTCATCGGCAGCGAGGGGGAGGGGATGAGCCGCCTGGTGCGGGAGACCTGCGACGTGCTCCTGTCCATCCCCATGAAGGGGGAGCTGAACTCCCTCAACGCCTCGGCCTCCGCCGCCATCCTGCTCTATGAGGCGGTGCGGCAGCGGCTTGGTTGACATAATATTTTAGAGCGAGCCAGGTGATCACATGCCCAGGGATCGGGACGGACAACAGAATCAGGATGAGTTCTCCCTGGACGCCATTCTTGCGGAATTTGGGAGCGGCCAGCGGCAGGAGGAGCCTCCTGCCGCCCCCTTTGACGCCTCGGAGGAGGAAGCTGCCGCCCCTGCCGGGCCGGAGGCGCAGGAGGATGAGCTGGGGGAGAAGGACTGGTTTCCCACCCCGCCCCCCCGGCGGGAGGAGCCCAGGCCGGAGACCCCGGCGGCCCAGGAGAAGGGGAGGGTGACCACCTTCCCCGGCGCCGGGCCCAGGATCCAGCGGGAGGAGGCTCCGCCCCCTCTGCCCCCCGAGCCGGAGCCGGAGGAGCCACAGGAGGACAATGTGCTGGAGTTTCCCGCCCCGGAGCCGGAGAACCGGGTGGTGGCGGGGATCGACCACCTGCGGCGGAAGGCGGATCAGTTTGCCGAGCACATGTACGAGGGGGAGGAGGACTCCGAGTCGGCCAAGGAGGCCCGGCGGGTGGAGCGGCTCATCCCCGGGGTGGACGAGGAGGAGGTTTCCCCCGCCCCTGTCCGGGAGCGGAAGCCCCGGAAAAAGCGGCCCCCCGCCCCAGATATCCCCCCGGCGGAATTGTCCAAGCGGTATTCCAGGGGGCTGAAGGGAGCCCGGCTGCGGAGCGTACTGGCCTTTCTGCTCCTGCTTTGTCTGGCGGTTGTGACGGGGGCGGACAGGATTCCGGGGCTCCCCGGGGAGCTGATGGGGATCATGGGGGATCCCGGTATGCGCTGTTATCTGCTGGCGGGGCTTCAGGCCCTTATGATCCTGGTGACCGGGGACATATTTTTGGAGGGGCTGATCCGGCCCTTCCAGGGACGGATGGGGATGGAGCTTCTCATCTGCCTTGCCAACCTGTTTACCCTGGCCGACGCCCTGACCCTGCCTTCCCTGGCGGGGGAAGCCCCGGGCCGGGAGCCCTTCTGCCTCCCGGCGGCCCTTGGGCTGCTGCTTGTGCTGTGGGGCAGGATCCAGGAGCGGCGGGGCCTGCGGCTGTGCTGCCGGACGGCGGCGGCCGCCTCGGAGCCCTATCTGGTGACCCGGGATGAGGGAAAGTGGAACAACCGGGACACCTATACCAAATGGTCCGGGCCCCTGAACGGCTTTGGAAGTCAGGTGCAGGGGGAGAACGGAGCGGAGCGGATCTACCGGGTGGCGGCGCCCATCCTGCTGCTGGCGGCGGTGGTATTTTCGCTGCTCTCCTCAGTGGGCCGGAGGCGGCCGGAGGATCTGCTGTGGAGCCTGTCGGCCACCTTTACCGCGGCGGGGAGTTTATCGGCCACTCTGTGCTTCGGCCTTCCCTGGCGGCGGATATCCGCCCGGCTGAGCAAGTCGGGGGCCGCCCTGGCCGGATGGCAGGGGGTCACCAATACCACGGGCAGCTGTAATTTGCTCCTCACCGATATCGACCTGTTCCCCGTGGGCTCTGTGAGCTTGAACGGGGTGAAGATCTTTGGGGATTTCCCCATTGAAAAGGTGGTGGCGGTCACCGCCACCGTCATCCGGGATTCAGGCTGTGCCCTGGACAAGGTATTCCATGACCTGCTCCGGAGCCAGGGGGCGGTCTACCGCCGGGGGGAGAAGCTCACCGCCTTTGAGGGGGGCGGGCTCAGCGAGATCATCCGGGGGGAACAGGTGCTCATCGGCTCGGCCTCCTTCATGGTGCTGATGGATGTGGCCCTGCCCCCGGGGCTGAAGGTAAAAAATGCTGTGTTCTGCGCCATTGACGGGGAGCTGGCGGGGATATTCGCCCTGAATTACCATCTTCCGGGCTCGGTGGCCCCCGCCATCGACTCCCTGATCCAGAACCGGATCACCCCAGTGCTGGCCACCCGGGATTTCAACCTGATCCCCTCCATGCTTCGGCAGCGGTTCAAGCTGCCGGCGGAGAGGCTGGAGTTCCCCCCGGTGAACCGGCGGCGGGAGCTGAGCGATCCGGAGCAGGAGCACTCGGAGACCCTGGCCGCCATCCTGTGCAGGGAGGGCCTGGGGCCCTATGCCGAGGCGGTGGTGGGTGGCCGGCGGCTGCGGTCAGCGGTACGGCTGAGTGCGGCGCTGAGCTGCCTGGGCTCTATGGTGGGGATCCTGCTGGCCTTCTACCTCACCTGTGTAGGGGCCTATGACTCCCTGACGCCGCTGAATTTGGCAGTGTTTCTGCTGGCCTGGATGCTGCCCACCCCCTTTATTGCCGGGTGGGTGGATCGGTATTAAGGAAAACAGGAAGGGTTGACATTTTCCCATTGGAGTGATACACTTCCCTTGTCAAAGAGGCTTTGACGGAGAAGAAACCGATTTGTCCCGTTCAGAGAGAGGTCCGCTTGGTGGAAGGGCCTTACGGAGGACTGCGGCTGTACCACTCCCGAGCCGCCCGGGATGACCGGGCCGGGCCCCTCCCGTTACAGAGGACACAAGCGGCGGTTTTTCAAACCGCAAGCAGGGTGGAACCGTGGGATGTATGATTTGCGTCTCACCCCTGAATACTCAGGGGTGAGACGTTTTGTTTTTCACCCCCAATATTGAAGGAGGACATTGACATGGCGGAAGAAAATTTTGAGTTCAGCTTTGAAAATCCGGAGTACCGTAAGACCTACTGGCACACCTGCTCCCATGTGATGGCCCAGGCGGTGAAGCGGCTGTGGCCCGAGGTGAGGCTGGCCATCGGCCCCTCCATCGACGAGGGCTGGTACTACGATATGGACGCCCCCTTCGCCTTCACTCCCGAGCATCTGGAGCAAATTGAGGCGGAGATGCGGAAGATCTGCAAGGAGAAGCTGAAGCTGGAG
>JAAWBD010000010.1 GCA_022792495.1 Oscillospiraceae bacterium | reverse complement strand
TAAAAGAAAAAAATAGTACATGGGGGAGACCCCTGTCCAAAAATTGCTCCTCTATTATACTGAATTTCCGGGGGATTGTACACGGGGGGAAAATTTTTTCTTGACCTTTCCACAGTGTTAGGGAATAGAATGTCCACAGGAATCGGTTCCCAATCAAATCAAAGGAGGGATGTCATGCTCACCATCGGTGAATTTTCCCGGCTGGGGCGGGTGTCGCCCCGGATGCTGCGGCACTATGACGCCTTGGGGCTTCTCTGCCCGCAGGCGGTGGGGGAGAACGGCTACCGCTATTATCAGCAGGAGCAGCTGGAACGGCTGCTGCGCATCCGGCGGCTCCAGGACTACGGCTTTCCCCTGGCCCAGGTGGGGGAGCTGCTGGGGCTGAGCGACGAGGAGCTGCTGCCCCGCCTCCACCGCCGCCGGCTGGACGCCCACTATGAGGTGTACCGGATGCAGGAGAGGCTGCGGGAGATGGAAGCGGACATCCTCCGGATGGAGGGAAGACCTATGCCAGAGGAAATGTATCATGTCACTGTTATGCCCGACCCGGAACAGACGGTGTTCGGGATCCGCCGTACCGTCCCGGTGGCGAAGTTCCACGACCTGTTTCAGGAGCTTCGGGGGGAGCTTGCCCGACGGGGCCTGAAGCAGGCCGGCCCCATCCAGATGCTCTATCACAGTGAGGAGTTCGACTACGAAAAGGCCGACGTGGAGGTCCAGGCCGTGGTGGAGCCCGGCCCGGGCACTACGGTAAAACCCGCCTACGCCGCCTGTGCCGCCGTGCTCCATAAGGGCGCTTACGACGGCCTTCCCAAGGCGTATGAGGCTTTGGCGGCCTGGATGGCTCAGCACCCGGAGTACCGCATCTGCGGTCCCGCCATCGACCGGTATTTGAACGACCCGGATACCACGCCTCCGGGGGAGTTGACCACGGGAGTCCTGTTCCCGGTGGAAAAGGTGTAAAAAGGAGGAGGAGCGGCCATGCCGCTCCTCCTTTCACTTTTTCAGCGTCTCCAGCAGGCCCTCCAGCTCCCCCAGAGCCTGGATGACGGGGACGCTCTCCGCCTTGCCGAAGCCGTAGGCGGCATGGATGAAGGGGACCCCCGCCTCCACGGCCGACTTGTGGTCCAGAGCCGTGTCACCCACATACACCGGGGAGCGCAGCCCATTCCGGCGGACCACCAGCCGGATGTTCTCGCTCTTGGGTAGTCCCGTGTTTCCGGCGGATTCAAAATCGGTAAAATATTTTCCCATACCGCTTCCCTGGAAATAGGCCTCGATATACCCTTTCTCACAGTTGCTCACCACGAAGAGGGAATACTTTTTTCCCAGGGCCGCCAGGGCCTCCTCCTCCCCGGGGTAGAGCTGCGCCCCATGCCGGGCCAGATAATCGTTCTCCACCGCGCAGCAGTGGGCGATGACCCGCTCCTGCTCCCCAGGCTCCAGGCCGGGGAGCAGCCGGTCCACGATGTCGGGCAGCAGAAGGCCCATACAGGGGAAGAGCTCCTGGGCGGTGATGGGCTCCCGGGCAATTCCCAACTGCTCCAGCCCCAGGGTCCAGCTCCTGGCCACCTGGGGCACCGCGTTCCAAAGGGTCCCGTCCAGGTCAAATAGAATACTGTCAAACATAGTATGATCTCCTTTAAAAGCATGAGACCTATTATAAAACGGTTTTGAGGCGTTGACAAGGGGGGGCGGTTGAGATAAAATAGAAAAGCGCCGCTCCATCGGAAAGCCGCCACACTATATAAGCCCACATAGCTCAGCAGGATACTTACTGCCGCTTGACGAACGCAGAGAGTATAGCGGCAGTTAGTGCCGACGAAGTCGGCGGAGCAGCCGCCTCCTAATGTCACGGAGGAACGCCCGCCTCAATTCTCACGGCAAATGTTGTCAGTCCGAAAAAATCCATATGCCCACGTAGCTCAGCAGGATAGAGCAGCCGCCTCCTAAGCGGCAGGTCGGACGTTCGAATCGTCTCGTGGGTGCCAAAAGGCCGGAAGTCTTAAGACTTCCGGCCTTTTTCTTTTCCTGCAGTTTACTGGAAGATCCCCAGCTGATGGCGGACCGCCACCACGCCGCCGTAGATGCCGGCGGCCAGGCAGGTCCCGCAGGAGGGGTAGTTACCGTCTCCCACCACAGAGCCGATGATCAGCTCGCCCACGCCGTAGAGACCGGGGATGGGCTGGTTGTCGGCGTCCAGCAGGCGGCAGTACTCATCCGCCTCCAGCCCCATAAGGCAGTTGGTGCCCCAGGGCTGGTAATAGGTGGCGTAGAAGGGGGGCTGGGTCAGGGAGACCATGGCGGCGTTGGGGACGCCGAACTCCGGGTCGTCCTTGCCGGCGGCCTTGGCGTCGTTATAGGTCTTCACCGTCTTCATAAAGGCGTCCACGTCCAGCCCGTAGATCTCCGCCAGCTCCTCCAGCGTATCGGCCTTGTGGGCCAGGCCCACGGCGACGCTCTGCTCGGCCAGACCGGCAAAGTTGGAGGTGGAGTCCATGAATCCGTAGACCCGCTTGCCCTCCTGCTGCATGGTCACATCATTCTTCAGGGAGCCGCCGGCATACTCGTTGTAGACCCGCTTGCCCTCCTTGTTGACCCGGAAGAAGGTGACGGCGGGGGTCATTCCTCCATCCATGTGATAGCCGTTCTTCCCCTCGAACTCCCACACACAGCCCACGCTGTAGCCGATCATGTGGGCCCCCAGCTTCATGGCCATCTGGTGGCCGTCGCCGGTGGCGCCCGCGGTGCAGTAGGGGGTGTGGTCCCACTCGGGCATATACTGGTCCAGCATCTCCCTGTTCTGGAGGAAGCCGCCGGTGGCCAGGACGGTGGCGTCAGCGTAAATGTTGTAGCTGCCGTCCTTGTCTGTCACGGTGACGCCCTTGACCTTTCCGTCCTCATAGATGAGGTCGGTGGCCTTGGACTCGTAGCGGATGTCCACCTTGTTGTCCTGGGCGATCTTCAGCATGGACTTCATAAAGCCGTTGCCCGCGCCCTCGGCGATAAAGACGTCCAGATTGGAGATCGCCCCGCCGCTGCCGGTGAACTTGTCCTTCAGGAATACCACACCGTTATCCGTCAGGGTATCCATCACCTGACCGGACACGTCGCAGAGGTTGTCGATGAGGCCCTCCACCGCCTTGCCGCCGGCGGCCTCCTTCATGGCGGTCTTCATGGCCTCGGCGTCAAAGCCCTTGCCGGTCTCAGCGTTGATCTTGGCGCCGCTGGACCAGAAGTAGCCCTCGCACAGGGCGGAGGAGCCGCCGGCAAAGGAGAGCTTTTCCAGGAGGATGACGCTCTTCCCTTGGCGGGCGGCCTCGGTGGCGGCGGACATACCGCCCGCGCCGGCGCCCACCACCACAAAGTCCACCGTCGCGTCCCGGTCGGTGGCGGCGGGGGCGTTGGGCACGTTCACCAGCTTGGCGGTGTTGGGATCGTTCTTATCCCACTCCACCTGGATGCCCAGCAGCTCGCTGAGGTAGCGCAGGGGCACATAGGTGGCGCCGTCATAGGCGAATACCTCGGCGGCTTCCCCGTTGGACTTGGTGGGGGTCACGGTCTGGCCGTTGATGTTCAGGCCCATGGGGGTGACGGTGATAACCTTCTCCGCCCCCGCCGCCGCGGCCACGGTGCCCAGCCCCATCACAAGGGCCAGAGCCATGGCGGACACTCTTTTCTTCCACTGCTTCATACTGTTTTCTCCTTTCTGTTTTGCGCAAATGTATACTCATTTTTTTGCTGCCCATCCATTTTGGTACATCCGGCCTCAGTCTGTCAGCTTTTCCAGGGTGTTGTTGAAAAAGTCGAAATAGATCAAGGCATAGGGACTCATATCATAATCGTCTCCAAGAGTTCTGTGAAGCTCAGCCTGAAGGCGGACTCCCTCCTCTCCCTCCAGCCGGGGGTACACATACTGCCGGATGACCTGATCGAATTTGGAATTGTAGGGGTGATAGACTTTACTGAGAATTTCCATCAGCCGATTCAGCTCCTCGTTTCGAAGAGGATGCCGCACCACCAGGGTATAGTACCGCCTCCACCGGGCGGCATAGGCCTCGTCCCCGGTGAGCCGTTCCAGCATACGGAGGATCTCCTCCCCCTTGACCCGCTCCTCCTCCGGGCCATATTCCAGATATCCCACCACCAATGCCCGGCGCAGGCAGTAATCCCGGTAGCTCTGCTCCGCGGTCATGGTGCCGTAATATTCCTCAAAGCCCTCCCAGACCGCGTGGGGCGCGTTTTCCACAATGTCTAGCAGCTCATACCACGCCTCCCACCGCTCCGGGGTGTCCAGAGGCACATCCAAAAAGGTCTCGAATATATGCATGGTGAGCCTTCGGGCCGCCGAGGGGGCCAGCTCCTCCGACAGATACCGGGCCGCCGCGATGGCCCGGTTCGCCGGGATCGCAATGTCAGCCGCCCGCACCAGATCCTCCAGCCCCCCGTTGGGCGGCAGGTTATATAGAACGGTCTGCACCTGGCTCAACCGCTGCATGGCCTCTGACAGCTCCCTCTGGGTGCGCTCAAAATGCTTCTGAAGCAGGATATCGGTCTCCTCAGGAAAGCGGAGCAGTTGGGATATCTCCTCCAAGGGCAAGCCAAGCTCCCGGAGCTTGGCGATAAGCAGCAGCCGCTCCACGTCCGTCTCGCTGTAGTCCCGGTATCCGATCCCGTTTTTCAGCGGAGAGAGAAAGCCCCTGTCCTCATATATATAGATGGCCTTCCGGGAGAGCCCGGTACGCTTCATTACCTCGTTGATCTTCAAAGCGTTTTCCCTCCCACCGGCCTGAAATACCTCGTTTATAATAAACTATGCCCCTGGGGAAAAGTCAATAGTTTAACACAATTTCAGAAGAAAAAAGCCCGAAGCCTTTGCTCCGGGCTTTCCTTATCGTCCCAAAGACATCCCCATCCTCCGGTAGGTGTGCCGCAGCCCCCGGATGGCCACCGAATAGGCGGTGATATTCTCCGGCGCGGCGATTCCCGTATACCCGGAGTCCCCCAGGTGGTGGATATCCGCCCCCGTCATCTTACATTCCAGGGCGATACGCCGGACGGTGTCCACATCCGCCCCCTCCTGGGAGGTGCCGATGGCGGTCATAGCCAGTTTTCCCAGGGAATGGGCCTTCTCCACCAGCCCCTGGACAAAGGGGGTGGTGATCCCCGGCACCGTCCCCGGCGCGGGAAGGAGGATCACATCGGCCCCCGCCTGGGCAAAGGCCTCCACCTCCCCCTGGGTGACGATCCTCTCCCCGCCCTCCCCCGGCACCCCGGAGGCATGCATCTTCCCGGCGGCCAGGATCAGCCTGTCCCCCAGGTGAGTCCGAAACAGCTCCAGAGTATCGGTAATGGCCCGGTTGGTCACCCCCGTGCCTGGGTTCCCCGTCAGGAGGATAAAGTCCACCCCCATATCAGCGGCTCTCTGGGCGTTCTCAAGGGTGGCCATCCGGCCCTTGGTCATGGCCCAAAGGCTGTCCACCTCCCCAGCCCCCACCTCCACCGGCTCCAGGTTGATCCCCACGGGCCGGCCGGTGAGCCGCTTCACCTCCCGGATCACCCCCATGGGCTCCACCGGGGGAAGACCCTGTATCTGAGGGCAGTCCACATCAAACAGGTTCAGCAGAAGGATATCCGCCCCCAGGGCTACCGCCAGCTCCCCGTTGGTCACGTCCCCAAGCAGGGGTGTCACCGTCCCGATGGTCTCACAGGCCAGCGTCCTCCCCTCAGAGGCCCCGATGGCAAACAGCAGCTCCTCCTTTGTCATGCGGGCAAAATCGGATGCGGTACAGTCCAAAATACGCTTTGCCACAGCAAAACCCCCTTTGAAGATGAAAAATTAAAAGTGAAAAGTGAAAAAGCTGAGTGCAACTATAACAAATGCCCCTGTTTTTTCACTTTTCACTTTTCGTTTTTAACTCAGTTCAGGAAGCCCTCCAGGATCCTCTCCTCCGCCTCCTCCTCGGTAAGCCCCAAGGTCAGCAGCTTCAGGATCTGATCCCCGGCGATCCGCCCGATGGCGGCCTCGTGGATCAGCTGGGCGTCCACACTCTGGGCGTCGATGGCGGGAATGGACTTGATCTTGGCCTCGTCCATCAGGATGGAATCGCATTGAACATGGCCAAAACAGCCTGCCTTTCCCGTCATACAGGGACGGAACACCTGAACGGAGCGTCCCCGGCCCACCGACCGGGATACCACCCGGCCCGTGGCCCCATCCCCCTGCAGGATGATCTCCACATTGGACTCGGCCTGCTGCTCCCCGTCGGTCATCAGCTTCTCGTTGATGACGCACTCACCCCCGGCGGCTACCTCCACCACCGTGTCCCGGATGGTGGAGTCCACTCCCCGGATCTGGGTCATTTCCATGGTGATGGAGGCTCCCTCCTCCAAGTATACCTCGGTGCGGGGGTTCAATATACGCTCCCCGGTGCCGGGCCCCTCCCCATAGTGCCGCTCCACATAGCGGACACGGGCGTTCTTCCCGATATGGAACACATGGATCCCGTCATGCTGGCTGGTCTCGCAGCCGGTGTTGTGGATTCCGCAGCCCGCCACAATATCCACATCGGCTCCCTCACCAATATAAAAATCGTTGTACACCACATCGGTGATCCCCGTCATGCTCAGCACCACCGGAATATGCACCGACTCCCCCTTTGTCCCCGGCTTTACGGTGATATCGATCCCCGGCTTCCCGTCTGTCTTGGAGACAATGTCGATATTGGCGGTGACCTGCCTGTCGTCCAGCTGTCCATTGACCCGGAAGTTATAGGCCCCCTGGGGCACCTTCTCCAGCTCGGCGATCTCCTTCAGCACCTTCCATTCCGCCTTGTCCATCAGCGCACACCTTCTCTCATATAGCCGCACCCCGGAAGCGTACGGGCCATGATCTGGGGGAATATCTCCTCCTGTGTTCCATGCTTGTCCACCCGGCCCTGCTCAATGACCAGGATCTCGTCCGCCAGCCGGATGATCCTCTCCTGGTGGGAGATGATGAGCAAGGTGGAATCCCCCTTTTTGTGGATATTCTCAAAGGTCTCGGTGAGCCTGGCAAAGCTCCACAGGTCGATCCCCGCCTCCGGCTCGTCAAAGATCATCAGTCCCGCCTTCCGGGCCAGGATGGTGGCGATCTCGATCCGTTTGACCTCCCCGCCGGAGAGGGAGGCGTCCACCTCCCGGTCGATGTAGTCGTCGGCACACAGCCCCACCTGGGTCAGGTACTGACACCCCTCCGTGGGGGTCAACTCCTCCTTCCCCGCCGCCAGGGCGATCAGATCCCGCACCTTCATCCCCTTGAACCGGGGGGGCTGCTGAAACCCATAGCTCACCCCCGCCTTGGCCCGCTCGGTAATGGAAAGGTTGGTGATATCCCTCCCATTCCACCGGATGGAGCCTCCGGTGGGCTGATTCAGTCCCATGATAGCCCGGGCCAGGGTGGTCTTACCACCCCCATTGGGCCCGGTAATGACCACCAGCTTCCCATCGTCCACAGAGAGGGATATATCCCGAAGGATCTCCACCCCGCTCCCATCCTCCGCCGTCACATCAAAACGCAGATGGCTGATCTCTAACATATATGATACTCCTTTGTGAGTTTTATTTCCTATCATTTTAGTATTATATCACGGAGGCCAAAAAATACAAGCCCTTCCAAAAACTTTCCCTCAGGTAAAAAGCAGTGCCTGTTTCCAGGTACTGCTCTTTGGCGCGGACAACAAGGCACCTGGCTGCGCCGAAGCCCCCCCACCACACCAAGGCGGAAACAGCAAGCTTTCCACCACCAATGAAAAAACGCAGTACTTGAAAACCAAGTACTGCGTTTTCTGGAGCGGGCAACGAGGCTCGAACTCGCTACCTCCACCTTGGCAAGGTGGCGCTCTACCAGATGAGCTATGCCCGCGTCGTCGGCACAAGCTCCATATCCCTCGCCTCCGGTTAAAGCCGAAAGCTCGCTCATTTCGCTGTGCCTCCTCTCCCCATCAGATCGTTTCACGATCTGCCGGGGGCCCCATTTTGAAATTTGATGGGAAAACAAATTGGTGGACGATACAGGACTTGAACCTGTGACCTCCCGCACGTCAAGCGGATGCTCATACCAGCTGAGCTAATCGTCCGAAAAGGCAAGGGTTATTATACCCAAAACCCAGAGCTTTGTCAACTCTTTTTTCTTTTGTGGCCCTTTTTTTCTCTCCGGCATAGGATAAAGGGAAAAGAACCGAAGGAGGAATCAATATGAATGAGATACCCCCCACCGCGCTGGATCACGAGGCCTTCCAGCGGGTTTGGCAGCGGGTGATGCCCCAGGATCGGGCCGACTGTCCCTTCACCCTGGAGCCCCTCGCCGTCTCAGCCCCCGTCCCCATCCAATCTCCGGCGGCGGAGCCTTTGCCCGTCCCCATCCAGTCCCCTCCCCCCACCTGCCTGGGCCTGGCCAGCCAGGGACAGCTGCCCCAGCTGGAGGAGCTGCTGGGGCTGACCATGGACTGCGCCCGGATCTACCGGGCCCTGGAGCGCCGCTGGGGCCGCCGGAACCGCCGTGGCCTTCTCTCCACTCTGGCCGACGGCAAGACCCGCCAGGTGCGCCGCCTCTCCGCCGCCCACTTCCTCATCTCCGGCCGGGAATATACCTTCACCCCCACTCCTATCCCCGCCGACCGCACCCTGGCCCTGGCTCTCCGGGAGCGGTTCCAGGCCGAGCAGCAGGCCGCCGCCCTGCTCCTCTCCGCCGCCCAGTCCACCTCCGACCCCTGCCTGACGGAGCTCTACCGAAGCCTGGCCGAGGAAAACCAGGCCCACGCCTCTCTCCTGCGCACCCATCTGGAGACCATGTAGCCCCCTTTCTTGACCCTGTCGGGGTAAAACAGGATCCAGGGTCGATATCACGACATAAAAAAGATGGCAGAGTGCATATTGCGCTCCGCCATCTTTTTGCTCAGGCCCCAGAAGAAAAAACTGTACCGTCGTATTCCGGCCCATCCACCCGGTATTGCAGCGTCTCCACGTCCATCTCAACATGATAAGCTCCCGCCTGGTGCCAGTGCAGTGCAGAATTGGAGTCCGGGGGTGCTTTCCCCACGTCCTCCTTCAAGGTAACGGTAAAGTAAAGCGTTTTTCCGTCCTCCGAAAATCTCGGTTCCTCCAAACGAACCCACGCGTTTACATAGCCGTATCCGGTGTCGCAGACGCCAATGTCCCTTGCCGTCTTTATCCCGCCGCTTTTATAGACCAGTGTGCAGTAGGTTTGGCCCTGCATCCCGCCTCTGCTCTCGCTCTCAATCAGTGTGGCGATCTTACCCTCTATTTTTTGGACTTCATAAAGTCCGCTATTTTGATCCTTGGCGTATTGATCTTGGGCCTCCATATATTCCATATACTCCTCATAGGAATACACCGCCTTTGCCGTTCCTAACTTTCGGCTGATAGGGAGTTTTTCATATAGGCGCACCAGAGTGGAAAGGCACTGTTCATGGGAGTAAAGGCCCTGGGGCATAAAATTCCCATTTTCATCTCCCTCCATAATTCCCATAGCAAAGACCGCCGCCACGTTCTCTCTGGCCCAGGGTGCAATATCTTCCACATCTCTAAATGGCAATTCTCCCATTTCCTCCGGCAAGATCCCGCCATAAACCTGGTAAGTACGGCAGAGCAGAGCGGCGGCTTCCTGCCGTGTAATGTTGGCATCCAAATCTGCCCTTCCATCGCCCCTGCCCAGAAATACACCAAGGCAGTATAAAGCGTCACAGTAGTCCATTCCATAGGTCCCGAAAACATCAGAAAAGTGTGAATGAGGATACCAAAGTCCGCTCTCCCTCCGCAAAACCACCCTTCGGAGATCCTCCTCATAGCTGTTTTGCTGAAAGGCAATAAACCTTGCAATATATTTGCAGGCCCAGCCCCGGGTAATGGGCGCCCCAGATCCTTTGGAGGACTATTCCTCTTGCCTTTACCAAAGGGTCATGATAAGATTACGATGTGCCTGATATTTTTATAATTTTTGGAAAGGAGGCTGCTCTGATGAAGGCGTTAAAAAGAGTGCTGGGAAGCGCCGTTGCGGCCACTGTTTTGCTTTCTGTTTCTATCCCCTCTGTTTCGGCCCACACCCACCCCAACGAGACCTCTGTTCAGCCCATCGTTTCCGACTGGGCTAAGGAGGAGGTCGCCAAGGCCGAAGAGCTGGGCCTTATCCCCCAGGACGTTCATGGCTGGCCAAGCGATTACCGCCAGCCGGTCAGCCGGGATCATTTCCAGCGTATCGCCATGGAATTTGTCGCCCTCCAAAGCAGCTGCGATTATAAGTCCCTTCTTTCCCTGACCGACGAGTATAAAGCAGAAAAGGACAGCGATGGCTTTGTCATTGACCCCTTTACGGATGGTACCTCCGGAACCGCCCAGGCGTATTATCTGGGCGTGATAAAGGGCCGCGGAAACGGGATCTTTGCCCCGGACGATCCCATCACCCGGCAGGAGGCCGCAGTCCTGCTCTCCCAGGCCTACACCGCATATAGCGGGGAAACCCCCGCCGTTTCCACCGGCCTATCCTTTACCGACGCCCATCAGGTAGATCGCTGGGCCAAGGCCGGGGTGGAGACCGTCTCCGCCTGGGGCGTTATGAAGGGGATGGAGGACGGCTCGTTCTCCCCCAAGGGGTTTTATTCTCTGGAGCAGTGTATCCTCACCTTTGTCCGGCTCTACCAGCAGGCCCCCATCACCCGGGCAAAGGGAAATGCAGTAAGCCTCTTTACCTATGACCAATGCATCCGGCTTTTGGACGCCCAGACAAAGGAAACCAAAGATAAAGGCTACGGATTTTCCGAGGTTCAGCGTGTAGCCGGTCCCAAGGCCACCTTTGTCCGCATGGATCTGGTGGGGATGCGGGGGAGCTCCTCTGTTCCCTACTTCGTATATCAGGAGGGGGGCATGAAGATTGTTGATCTGGGGATCTGCCTTTCCAACAACGAACTGAATGTATCCCAGGAGACAAGGGATTGCAAATTTGATGAGGCAGGAGACACCTTCACCTGCACCGTAACCGTCCCGGCCACGGTCTCCTTTATCCTTGCCGAGCAGGGAGATCAGGAGGTTGTCTACCATGAAAAGGGAGTTTACTCTGTAACAGTAGATGTAAATTCCATGACACACCAGACCGTTCGTACGGCTGATATTGCCGGCTGATCATTAAATTCGTAGGGACGGATGATGTTCAAACCCTGTATCAACAGCGGCCTTTGAACATCATCCGTCCCTATTTTACTGCTTCATGGCTACGTTCTCTCCCGCTCCGGTGAGCCCTACTGCGGGATCCACATATACCACATCCCCCAAAAATCCTCCGGCGGCCAGGGCTTCCTCACTCTCCCCCACCCTCTCCGCTCCCAGGACATATACCTTGTCGGCATACTGTCCCAGCAGCTGGGCGGTCTGTCCGCTTTTGTCCCCCTCCTCCGAGAGAGCCGTGGCCTCCACCGCAATGGCCAGAGTCACCTCCGTCTCCTCCAGGGCGGCGCGAAGCTCCTGATAAAAGCTCTCCACCGCCTCCGTCAGGTTCTCCGGGTCATAGGCCTCCCCGATCTTGATATACTCCAAATGCCCCCGGACAGGCCAGCCTGAATCGTCCAGCAGGATCTCGTCAAACCCAAGCTCCGCCAGCTCCCTGCAAAGCTCTGTCACATACTGCCGCGCGGCGGGGATAGAGGGATTCATCCACCGCAGATCCGCCTCATCCCGCCATTTATAGCCGCTGTTGGTGCGGATGGACAGGCTTCCGTCCACCCTGGGAACAATGTTATCCTTAAAGCAGGACACCCGGGCGATGGTATAGACCTCTCCCCCTGTCAGGGTCTTTATGGCCTCATTCAGCCCCGGATCGGCGGCAGAGGCCTTGGCGGACACCGCCCGGCTCACCGAGGACACGTAGCCCAGGGTTCCGTCCCCCGCCTTCATATTGAACAGCAGCCCGTCCCCCCCCGCCGCCGCCATCTGCTCCAGGGCGGTGCCGTCGGTAAGCGCGGAGCGGAGAACCGCCACCGGCTCCACCCCCGGGGGAGGCGGGGCCGGGGTTGGCTCCGCCGTGGGCTCGGGGGTCACAATAACAATATCCTGGCTTTGGACAGGCTCCTGGGGCGCCTGGCTCTCCTCCATCCGGAAAAAGGGCAGCTCCAGGTGGGCCTGGCCGTCGTCGGTATAGACCATGTACCGCTGCAGCAGGAAGAAGGCGGCCACCGCCAGCAGCAATACCACCAGCAGGATCACAATGAGGACGATCAGCGCGCTCTGCAGCTTTGTCCGTCCCCGGTAGGTATCATAGCCATAGGAGGTTCTCACCTGCTCATCTCCCTTTTCCTCTTGATTCCAAAGCCCTCAGTGGCCTTTCTTTCTCATTTTCCCTGACTACTCCGGTCTGCCGTCAGCGCCCGGTCCAGCACCTCCAGCGCGTTGGCCACGTCCTCCCGCTCCCCCGGAGCCAGCCTGTCCAGAAGGGAATTGAAATACTCATTCACGCCGCTCTTGGCCCGCTCCCGGATCTCCAGATACTTTTCGGTGGTCTCCACGTAGATCACCCGGTGATCCAGCTCAGACCGGGTGCGCTTGGCCAGTCCCAGCCGCTCCAGCCGGTCCACAATGCCGGAGATGGTGGAATTTGCGCTGCCCATGTTCTCCGCCAGCTTGCTGATGGGCATTGGCCCCTCAGCCCCCATGATGCTGAGAGCCAGGGCCTGGGGGAAGGTCAGATTCACTTTCCCAAAGTGGCTGCGGAACTGTTGAGACAGGTGCTGGCTCACTTTCAGGTAATTCATCAAAATGCGATCCATCTGATCTCTCTCCTTTTTTGTTTTCTTTGGAATCATTTAGGGGAGCATATCCTAAAATTTCATTTTAGTCAAGAAACCAGACGGATAATTCACAAAACGTTTCCAAAATAGACATAAATCTCCATCCTCAGGCCGGAGCAGCCTCACCCCACCGCGGGGGTCTGCATCCGCTGGAGCATAACGGCCAGGGCAGCCCGATTGGCGATCCCCTGGGGCTCAAGGGTTCCCTTGTCGTTCCCCTTGAGTATGCCCACCCCCACGGCGTGGCGCACCGCCTCCTCAGCCCAGGGGGAGATGGCCTCCGCGTCCCGGAACAGGCCCAGGGCACCGCTGGCCAAGGGCTCCTGCTTGTACTGGGCGTAGCGGTAGAGGAAGCAGGCCAGCTGCTCCTTGGTCACCAGATCCCGGCCGCCAAAGCTGCCGTCGTCGTAGCCGGAGGCCACCCCGGTCTCCTTGGCCCAGGCGGCCTGGGGGCCATACCAATCCTCCTCCGCGTCAGGGAAGGGATCAGCTGTATCCGTTGCGGGAGAGCCCTCCAGCCGCCACAAAACCGTAATTACAGTGGCTCGGGTCACCGGCTCGTAGGGGCCGAAGAGCCCGCCCTCCAGGCCGGTCATGATCCCCTTCTCCGTCATGTCCTCCACCGCGTCCACAAACCATTCATCCCCTGCGATATCAGGGTATTTTGCCTTCGCGGCACGGCAGAGGCCTGTGGTCAGTGCCAGAGCGCACAGGAGGGAAAGCAGTCTTTTTTTCATCGCGGCCACCTCTTTTCCATTCTTCAGAATAACCCAAATTCTTTACAAAAGTCTGAATTATGGATGGTTTTTCGGCTACAAATTCCTTACAAAGCTGTAATCTTTTTGTTACAAAATCGGCTCCGCCCTCTCCCCATCCCAGCGGAGAAGGCAGCCGGCCATGGCCCCCATCCGGAGGTGCTCCCCGTTGGGCAGAT
Organism: Oscillospiraceae bacterium; assembly: GCA_022792495.1. GTDB lineage: Bacteria > Bacillota > Clostridia > Oscillospirales > Oscillospiraceae > Vermiculatibacterium. The sequence continues at coordinate 836 of JAAWBD010000010.1, read as the reverse complement.
CCAGCATAGCGTCATGATCCCCCCCATTGACGGCGGCGATAAGGGTCTCCCCCTCCCAGGTGCGGGAGAAGGCCACAGCCCTGTCCAGGGTGGTAAGCCACCGAAGGTCGCCCTTCCGCAGGGGCTGAAGGGTTTTCCGGGCCTGACCCAGGGCGGTGAACCAGTTTATAAGCTCCCCATCCTCCCAGCCCCATGGGAAAGTACGGCGGTTGAAGGGATCCTCAAAGCCCTCCATCCCCGCCTCGTCCCCGTAATAGAGGGTGGGGGAGCCGGGAAGAGCATAGAGGAGAAGGCTGCCCAGCTTCAGCCGGGCCTTGGCCAGCGCTCGCTGGCCCTCGTTGAGCCGGTGGCAGGCCCGCCAGTCCCGGGAAGTGTCCCCCTTCCGGTCGCTGCCCTCCCCCAGGAGGGTGAGGATCCGGGGGGTGTCGTGGGTGCCCAGGGAGTTCATGCCGGAGTAGAAGGCCCAGTGGGGGTAGTTTTGCCGCTGGGTCTCCACCGTGTCCCGAAGCCAGGAGCCGCTGCCCCCCAGCAGGAAGCCCAGGATCCCGTTGCGGATGGGGTAGTTCATCACCCCGTCGCAGTGGCCCCCCAGTACATGCCTGCGGCGGACGTCGTAGGCGATCTTGTTGGAGGCATCCTCCCACACCTCACCGATGACGACAGCGTCGGACTTCTCCGCCCGGGCGGCTTTATGAATGGCCTCCACCACAAAGTCGGGCAGCTCGTCGGCCACGTCCAGCCGCCAGCCGTCCGCCCCGGCCCGGAGCCAGGAGCGGATAATGCCGTTTTCCCCTGTGATATACTCCAGCCAGGCCCGGCTCTCCTTGTTGGTGGTG
>JAAWBD010000107.1 GCA_022792495.1 Oscillospiraceae bacterium | reverse complement strand
TCCCGGACGTTCTCCATCCAGTTGATATAGGTTTTGGAGAAGCGGTCGGGGACAAACTTGGTCTCCCCCTCCTTCACCACCCGGAGGGCCTCCTTGGCCAAGGGCTCCATCTTCACAAACCACTGGGCGGAGATAAGGGGCTCCACATCGTGATGGCAGCGGGAGCAAGTACCCACATTATGCTGGTGGGCTTCCACCTTTACCAGGTAGCCCCCCGCCTCCAGATCAGCGACAATGGCCTTCCGGGCTGCATAGCGATCCATGCCGGAGTACTTTCCATAGCCCTCCACCACCACACCGTGGTCATCCAGGACGCGAATGGTCTCCAGATTATGCCGCAGGCCCACCTCAAAGTCGTTGGGGTCGTGGGCAGGGGTCATTTTCACACAGCCGGTACCGAACTCCAGATCCACATACTCATCGGCCACGATAGGCATCTCACGGCCCACCAGGGGAAGGACGCACTTCTTGCCCACGATATCGGTATAGCGCTCGTCATTGGGGTTTACCGCCACACCGGTATCACCCAGCATGGTCTCGGGCCGGGTGGTCGCCACGATAACGTACTTATCCTTCTCCCCCTGGATGGGGTAACGGATGTGCCACAGGTTGCCCGGCTTATCCTGATACTCCACCTCCACATCAGACAGGGCGGTGACACAGTGGGGACACCAGTTGATGATCCGGGAGCCCTTGTAGATAAGTCCCTTATTATAAAGGCTCACGAACACATGACGAACCGCCTTGGAAAGGCCTTCGTCCATCGTAAACCGGGCCCGATCCCAGTCACAGGACACACCCATCTTCTTCTGCTGCTCCACGATGCGGGCGCCGTACTTGTGCTTCCAGTCCCACACCCGCTCCAGAAACTTCTCCCGGCCCAGATCATAGCGGCTGAGTCCCTCGTTCTCCCGCAGGGCCTCCTCCACCTTGGCCTGGGTAGCGATACCGGCGTGGTCGGAGCCGGGAACCCACAGGGCGGAATAGCCCTCCATCCGCTTAAAGCGGATGAGGATATCCTGGAGAGTACAGTCCATGGCGTGGCCCATGTGGAGCTGTCCCGTCACGTTGGGAGGCGGCATGGAAATGGTGAAGGCCTTCTTGTCCGGATCCCGGTGGGCCTTAAAGCAGCCGGCCTTCTCCCACATCTCGTAAATACGGCCTTCCACCTCTTGGGGCTCATAGGCCTTAGGCAGTTCTCTTTCCATATCGATTCTCCTATTCTTTGTTGAAATGATTTATTTTATATACTCCACCGATTTCCCGGTGGTACGTGCGATGAAATCACGGAATTCATCCGGCTCCCCCTGCTGAAAGTCCCGTTTGGGCACAATGAATGCTGTCCGCGGGGAATCAAAAAGATAAAAGCGCTCTATATCTTCACAGACTCTCAATATGGCCCGATACTCTATCTCGCTCCTTGCGTTTGACCTCTCTTGCACAAAATGATAGGGATCAAAGCGAAAACGCAGTTCCTCCCCCTTTTGCTGATAGTTTTTCCACGCCAAGCCTCTTGCAAGGGGGACATTACTTTTCCGCAGCAACCGCAGACCAATAAGAAGCCAGATTGTCGCGCCAAACAGAGCGCTAAAAATCAGGTAACTTCTATATTCACTTTCAAAGGCTGGAATGAAAAAGAGCATCCCGACTATAACGATCAGAGAAAAGACCGTAAAAAGGATCCCCAAAACAAGGCTCAACCCCTTCATTACCTTGTTCAACACGCGCATCGGGCGTACAGTATAGTAGTAGGCATTCGTCACTCCCACCAAATCCTTTTTCTGATACACAGTCCGAACCTCATACACTTTCATTTCCCCTTTCCGCCCCGGTTCCATTTCAGCGCACTTCCACAATCTCTTTTCCCAGTTTCTCCTCCAGCCAGATTTTTAGAGCGACGGGATCTCCTTGGGTCTGCGCCCGCTCCGGTAAGAGTATGGCGTGGCGCTCATCCAGGAAGAGAAAATAACACCCACCATAGTGGCAGGCTCCTATAACAGAGCTGTAAGGATAATGATCCTCCCCTTTCCCGCTCTGTCCCCGGATCCCTTCCTCCGTCAGCTCCACAGTTATTGACCCCATCCCCTTCAGCAGCATCCGCCTGGATCTCAAGGCAGATCCCTGATGGTATAAGACCGCGACAGCACCAAAAAAGACTCCCACCAATATCAAGATCAGACCGGGGATCCATCCGCCTCCGGCAAAGGCCAGTATCCCCAATACCAGATAGCCCACCGTCAAAACAGCCAGCAGGATCCGGTATATCCAATTTTTCCAGCGGCGGTAGAGCTTCCCCGTCACTCGGCTGAGGGCCTCCAGATCCTTCAGGGAATATTCGTATTGAAATTGGAATCTCATATCGGCCTTTCCTCCCCCATAAAAAACGCCCCGAGCCTTTCGGCTCAGGGCGAATTGCTTTATCCGCGGTACCACCTGAATTGATTCTCATTACCCCTTAACGCGGGAGACGATGAGACCTACTGCTCCTTCAGCCTCATGGCTCAGGGGCGACCTTCCACGCCGGGGTCACGAAGCCTTTCACCACCCGGCTCCTCTCTCTGCTTCCCCCAGGGCGTACTCCTCCCCGTCTCTGCCTTTGACCCTCATAGTATATGTGATTCCACCAGAAAAGTCAAGTGGGAGATAGCCCTCCTCACCCCTCAGCCCTTTTCAAAAAGCCCAGCTTGGTCTCTGAACAGACCACCGCCACAAAAATGAGGGCAAAGCCCGCCAGTAGCTGAAGCGTAATGGGATCACCGTAGAAAATCACTGAGAACAGTACCCCAAACACCGATTCCAGGGACAGCAGGATGGCCGCCGAGGAGGGATCCGACCAGACCTGCCCCACATTCTGAAAAAGGAGCGCCGCCGTGGTGCACATGACCGTCAGGTAGAGAAGCTGCCCCACCATCTCCCCGCTGAATACCCCAGCGGAGGGCGGCGTTTGGAAAAGAAATCCTAAGATCCAGGCGTAGAGGGCGGCAAAGGCAAACTGAAAAATGGTCAGCAGGTAGATATCCCTCTCCTGGGATACCTTCTCCACCGACACGATATGTCCGGCGTAAAAGAAGGCTCCTACCAAAGTCAGCGCGTCCCCCGGATTGATGGAAAAGCTGCCGTTGAGGGACACCAGCCCCACCCCCGCCACACAGAGCACCGCCGCCAAAATATTGTACCGGTCAGGCCGCTTCCCCATCACCGCCCAATAAAGAAACGGCACCAGCACACAGTATACCGCCGTCAAAAAAGCGTTGTTGGAGGGAGTGGTCAGGGCGATCCCAAAGGTCTGTATAGAGTAGGCGGTGAAAAGAAACCCTCCCATCACAGCCCCCCTCCACAGGTAGTCAGGGGTAAACTCTCGCCACCTTTTCCAGCATACCAGGGCCAACAGCCCCGCCCCGCCGGTAAAGCGAATGGCAAGCAGAAAAAAGGTGGGGATCACATCCACCGCGCCCTTCATGATGAAAAAGGAGGATCCCCAGATCAAAGCCGCGGCCAACAGCATAGGCTTCGCCAGACGGCGCATCATAGTATCGTTCACGATTGTAAAGACTCCTTCTTTATGGTAGAATAGGAAAAAGAGGTGAATGCCATGGACAAGCTGCCCTCCTCCTTCTATGACCGGGACACTCTGACGGTGGCCCGGGAATTGCTCGGGAAATATCTGGTTCGGGTGGTGGACGGCCACCCTATCACCGTCCGCATCACAGAGACAGAGGCCTATATCGGGCGGCTGGACAAGGCCTGCCACGCCTATGGCTATAAACGAACCAAGCGGACGGAAACCCTCTTCGCCCCACCGGGAACGGCCTATATCTATCTCATCTACGGGATGTACCATTGCCTCAATTTTGTCACCGAGGCGGAGAATGAGCCCGCCGCCGTCCTGATCCGGGCCGCCCAGCCCCTCTCCCCCGCCGACGCGGACATCCTCTCCACCATGCGCTTTCACTGTCCGGCAGACAACATGTCCTCCTATCAAAGAAAAAACTTTCTTAACGGGCCCGGCAAGCTGTGCAAAGGCCTATCCCTCACCAAAGAGCAGAATGGGCTCTCCCTGACGGGGGACGTCCTTTATGTTCTGGATAGCGGTGAGAGCCCCAAAGACATTCACATCAGCAAGCGTATTGGCATCGACTATGCCGAGGAGGCTGTCGATTTTCCCTGGAGGTTTTATCTATGATCTTTTTTGATTTGGACGGCACTCTCATTGACTCCAACGGAGTTTGGCTCCAGGTAGATCACATCTTTCTGGGCCGCCGGGGACTGGAGATCACCCCGGAATATACATACACCGTGGGACACTCCATCTTTCCTGTTGCCGCCCGGTTCACCAAGGAATATTATCACCTGGCAGACACCCCCGAGGACATCATGGCCGAGTGGCGGGAGCTTGCCTATGACGCCTACGCCCATACCATCCCTCTGAAGCCCGGAACCCGGGAGCTGTTGGATCGGCTGCAAGAGGAGGGGCAGCCCATGGCCCTCCTCACCGCCGGTCTACCCGAGCTGGCAAAGGCGGCGGTGGCCCGGCATGATCTGAACCCCTATTTCCAGGGCCTTTTCTTCGCTCAGGATACGGGACTGGAAAAGAAAAATCCCGAGGTCTACCTCATCGCCGCCAAGGAATACGGGGTATCCCCCACCGACTGTATCTTGGTGGAGGACGCGCCCCACAACTGTGCCGCCGCCCAGGCGGCAGGCTTCCGGGTCGTGGGAGTCTACGATGATTTCTACGCCAAGCAGTGGGATCTGGTGGTCAAAAACAGTGATCGTGCGATAAAAAGTCTGGATTCTCTCTTAACCGAAACCTGGTTCTGAATCAGAATAGATGGGCGGGCCGAAGGGCCCGCCCCTATTCATTCCAAGGCCTGAAAGAGCAAGCCCCACCATGACCGGAGCACCGGCGGCAGACGTGCCCCAAAGTGGGGGGGGATCTCCACCCCCGCCACAGCAGTATGAATCTGTCAATATTTTGTTAGCCTTCTCATCACAGCTTTTCCATGTACTGGGCCGCCGAGCGGAGCATCAGCTTCTTGGTTCCCACGTTGTCAAAGGCCACTTCGATGAGGGCGTCTCCCCCCATCTTGGACAGGGAGAGGATCATCCCCTTACCAAAGGCCTTATGCATCACCATCTCCCCCTTCTGGAAATCAGGCAGAGGCGGCGCCGCCTTGGCCGCGGCCTTAAGGATGGATTGCTTGCTTCGGGCCGGGTGGGAAGTCGGAGCAGCGCTTCCCTGCCTGCGCTGTCCATAGGCAGGCCGGCGGCTCTGATAGCCCTCTCCAGAGGGATATCCCCCTCCCGCGGAATGCCCTCCAGAGGAGTAACCGCTCCCCCCATAGGAAAACCCACCGGAACGGCGGCCCTCCCCATAGGAGTATCCGCCCTCCTCATCGTCATAAAACTCCCGCTCGGGCCGCCAGGAGCTCTCCTCGATCCTCCACTGGCCGGACATGGGAGCCTGGCCGCTCCGCTCCACATGCTCCTCGGGAATCTCCTCCAAAAAGCGGGAGGGCCGGTTGGCCGAGGTGCGGCCATAAAGCATCCGTTGGTTGGCGCAAACCATATAGAGGCGCTCCTTGGCACGGGTCATGGCCACGTAGCAAAGCCGCCGCTCCTCCTCCATCTCCTCCGCGTCCCCGATGGAGCGGATGCCTGGGAAGATCCCCTCCTCCGTCCCCACCACAAAAACCACAGGGAACTCCAAACCCTTGGCCGAGTGCATGGTCATCATCACCACGCTCTCCTCGTTTGGGTCGTGGTTATCCAGGTCGGTATAGAGGGCGATCTCATCCAGAAAGCCAGAAAGGGATGGCTCCTCCGCATTATCCAGGTAGTTCCGTATGGAGCTTTGAAGCTCCCGCACATTCTCCAGCCGGGTTCGATCCTCCACCGTATCTTTCGCCTCCAGGGCTACGGCATATCCACTGTCGGCACACAAAGCATCATAGAATTCGGTCAAAGGCATCTCCCCCGCCTGACGGCGCAGATTCTCAATCAGGGTCACAAAGGCCGCCAGCTTGGCCGCCGCCTTCTGCAGATCCGGGTACTCCCTGGCGTGGCTGATGACATCCCACAGGGAGCGGCCCGTCTGAACCGCCAGAAGCTGAGCGGTGTCCACTGTTTTCTGCCCAATCCCCCGCGGGGGATTGTTGATGATCCGCTGCAGACGCAGATCGTCCCCAGGGTTATTGACCACACAGAGGTAGGCCAGCATATCCTTCACCTCCGCCCGGTCAAAGAACCGGGTGCCGCCAATGATCCGGTAGGGAACCCCGTTGCGCTTAAAGGCCATTTCCAACTCCCGGGACTGGGCGTTCATCCGGTAAAGAATGGCAAAATCCTTCCAGTGCCTTCCGTCAGAATAGCCGGCCAGGATCTCTGAGGCCACATACCGGGCCTCGTCATCCTGATTCATGGCTGTGTAGAGTTGGATCTTGTCCCCCTCCCCATGCTGGGTCCAAAGCTCCTTCCCCTTCCGCCCCGCGTTATTCTGGATCACACTGTTGGCGGCCTTCAGGATATTTTGAGTGGAGCGGTAGTTTTGCTCCAGCCGGATGGTACGGCAGCCGTCGTACTGCTTCTCGAAGGACAGGATGTTCTCAATGGTGGCCCCCCGAAACCGGTAGATAGACTGGTCGTCGTCACCCACCACACAAAAGTTCTCATATCCCCCCGCCAGGAGAGAGGAGAGCTGGTACTGCATATTATTGGTGTCCTGATACTCGTCCACCAGCACATAGCGGAATTTCCGCTGATAATACCGCCGGGTGTCCTCATCCAGCTGCAACAGCCGCACCGTGCAGAAGATCAGATCGTCAAAATCCAGAGCGTTAGCGCCCTTCAGCCGCTTTTCATACTCGGCATAGATTCCGGCGATCTTCTGAAGCCGGTAATCCCCCCCCTTGTTACACTCCTCCACATAGTCCGCCGCCATCTTCATGGCGTCCTTGGCCCGCGAGATATAGCCCAGCACCGTTTTTGGGGGAAAGGCCTTGTCATCGATGTTCCTCTCCTTCAGGATATCCTTAATGACCCGCTCCGAATCAGCGGTATCATAGATGGTGAAGGAACTGGCATAGCCCAGCTTATCAATATCCCGCCGCAGGATCTTGGCACAGCAGGAATGGAAGGTGGAGGCCCAGATGTCATTGGCGCTGGGCCCCAGCATCCGCTCCAGTCTGGTCTTCAGCTCCCCTGCAGCTTTGTTGGTGAACGTGATGGCCAGGATCGACCAGGGGGCGGCCGGATCCACCCGGCACAGCCGCTCCGCCCGCTCCTTCCCCTCCGGAACCGGATTGGCGGCGTACCCCTCCAAAAAGACCAGATCATCGCAGGTGACCAGGTCAGAGACCTCATCACAGTCAGAGCCCCGGCCATATTTCATCAGGTTGGCTACCCGGTTGATCAGCACCGTGGTCTTGCCGCTGCCTGCTCCTGCCAGCAGGAGGAGCGGCCCCTCTGTAGACAGCACCGCCCGTCTCTGCTCTGGATTCAGGTGGGAAAATTCCTTCTCTATCACGGCCCGGCGTGCCTTACAAAAGCGCGACTGTTCGCTGGGATTCAGCATAAAATCTTCTCCTACTCTCTTTTCCGCAGTAGCCCTATTTTAATACAAATCCCCTCTCCGGTCAACGGCGGGATTGACAAAGTTTTGAGTATATAGTATATTTGTTCCATGCTAACAGGTCTGTCCAAAAACAGATCCAACCTCACCCAGGAAAGGAAACCCCGATATGGATAGGAGAGAGCAGATCACCCGCCTCTGGTTCGATATGTGGCTTCAAAAGGAAGATCTTGGAATGGATACCATCTTTATTCCCAACGCCATCTATATTGAGAGCTGGGGGCCGGAATACCACGGCCTGGAGAAAATCCGGCACTGGTTCCACGAATGGAACAGCCGGGCAACCGTCCTGCGCTGGGATATCAAGAGATTTCTCCACGGAGACGGCGTGACCATGGTGGAATGGTACTTCCGGAATGTTCAGGACAAAGGCTCCCCCGAGGCCTTTGACGGCGTGACCCTCATCCACTGGTCTCCTGAGGGGAAGATCGCCCGCCTCCAGGAGTTCGGATGCAACCTGAACCGCTACGACCCCTATGCCGCCGGCCCGGAGCCTCGGTTCCGGGAAGAAAAAGCGGCCTGGTTTTGAGGGTGGTGGGATGACTGACACCAAGGATCTGCTCCGGAGCTACTTCGCCCAAAACGGCATCCTTCTCTGCAACGAGAACCGGGAGCTTCCCTCCCTCTCCTCCATCGGCGGGAAATGGAACGATATCGTGGCCCTCATGGAGAGCCGGGAGGTTTTTTACTCCAAGCTCTACAAGGGCCAGGTCACCTACCTCTCCCGGGAGTTCTACTATCACCTCAAACCCCTTCGCCGGCGGGAGAGACACCTCTCCCGCCAGGCCCGAGAGCTGCTGGCCCTTCTCCGCCAGACAGACCCCATGGGAACCGAGGAGCTGAAGCGCCTGTTTCCTCTCTGGGGCCCTCATTTCGGGACATACCTTGAAGAGCTTCTCCGGGAGCTGCTGGTCACCGCCTTCAGACGGGATCGAACCATCAGCGAAAGCTGGTGTACCTTTCTCTGGGCTCCCGCTGAATCCTGGGAGGCAGCGCTTTCCCCTCTCCCCTCCTCCCCAGCGGAGGCCCGCCGTCTCCTTTCCTCCCTTCTCTCAGAAAAGCAGATCGACCTTCTTCTCAAGCAGGAATAAAAACCAAGCGGTGAGTCCATTAAGGGCTCGCCGCTTGGTTTTTTCTTTCCGAACAGAAGCTCAATATCAAAACAGCGTGATCTGGCTGGTCTCCGGCAGGTCGTCAAAGGCCCCCGCCTCCTTCAGCTTTTCAATGTGGGTGGAGGACACCTTGGGGCAGGCGTCAGAGAACTCCTCAATGGAGATAAAATCTCTTCCCACCCGCTGCTCCACAATGGACTGGGCCGCCGTCTCTCCCAGGCCGGGAATGGCGGTAAACGGAGGGATAAGCGCCTCCTCCCCGTCCATGATAAAGCGGGTAGCCTCCGACCGGTAGATATCCACATTCCGGAAGGTGAGCCCCCGAAGATAGAACTCATAGACCACCTCCAGGGTAGTGTAGGTATCCTCCTCCACCGCCGCCGCCTGCTTGTCGTCCATCTTGGCCTTGATCTCCTTTAGCTTGGCCTTCACCACATCCATCCCCTGACACATGAGGGTTGCGTCAAAGGCCTTGGCCCGGATGGAGAAGAAGGCGGCGTAGAAGGCCAGGGGCCGGTGCACCTTAAACCAGGCGATGCGGAAGGCCATCATCACATAGGCCACCGCGTGGGCCTTGGGGAACAGATACCCGATCTTGGCCAGGGAATCAATATACCAGTCAGGCACCTTGTGGGAGCGCATATCCTCCTCCCATCCAGGCTGGAAGCCTCCCTTCTTCACCTTCCCCTTCCGTACCGCCTCCATGATCTTAAAGGCCGTCTTGGGCTCCAGGCCCATCTGCATCAGATAGATCATAATGTCGTCCCGGCATCCCACCGTCTCCAGAACGGAGGCAGTCCCGCTGACGATCAGATCCCGGGCGTTGCCCAGCCACACGTCGGTACCGTGGGAGAAGCCGGACAGGCGCACCAGGGTGTTGAAATCCTGGGGCTCGGTATCCATCAGCATCTGCCGGGTAAACCGGGTATTGAACTCAGGGATCGCAACCGCCCCCGTTGGCCCCAGAATAGGATCATTCTCATAGCCCAGCTTCTCAGAAGAGACAAACAGGCTCATGGTCTCCGGGTCGTCCAGGGTAATGTCGGTGCGCACGTTCACCCCCGTCAGATCCTCCAGCATCCGGATCATGGTGGGATCCTGGTGCCCCAGCATATCCAGCTTCAGCAGATTGGACTCCATGGAGTGATACTCAAAATGGGTGGTGATGATGTCGCTGTTGGGATCGTCCGCCGGGTGCTGAACGGGACAGAAATCATAGATCTCCCGATCCTGGGGGATGACCACCATGCCCCCTGGGTGCTGTCCCGTGGTCCTCTTCACCCCGGTGCAGCCTACCGCCAGCCGGTTCTCCTCAGCGCCGTTGGCCCTGACCTCCCGCTTCTCCAGATACTTCTTCACATACCCATAGGCCGTCTTGGCCGCCACCGTGCCAATAGTCCCCGCCCGGAACACATGGGTCTCCCCGAACAGCTCAAAGGTATACCGGTGGGCCTTAGCCTGGTACTCATCGGAGAAGTTCAGGTCGATATCAGGCACCTTATCTCCCCCAAAGCCCAGGAAGGTCTCGAAGGGAATGTTGAACCCGTCCTTCTGATAGGGCGTCCCGCAGATGGGACACACCGCGTCAGGCATATCCGCCCCGCATCCAAAGTTGTTCTTCTCCCCATACTCAAAATCCGCATGCTTGCACTTGGGACAGCGGTAGTGAGCGGGCAGGGAGTTGACCTCCGTGATCCCCGAGAGGAAGGCCACCAGAGAGGAGCCCACCGACCCCCGGGATCCCACCAGATACCCGTGCTCCAAAGAGTTCTGCACCAGCTTCTGAGCCGACATATAGATCACGTCGTACTTCCGCATGATGATACCGGGCAGCTCCAGATCGATCCGATCCTGGACGATCTTGGGCAGATCCTCCCCATAAAGCTCATGGGCCTTGTTATAGACCAGGCTCTCCAGCTCCTTGTCAGAGTTCTCCAGCTTGGGGGCAAAGAGCCCCTGGGGCAGTGGATCCATCCGCTCACACCAGTCGGCGATCCGGTTGGGATCGGTGATGACCACCTTCCGGCAGTCCTCCTCCCCCAGGTAGGCAAACTCCTCCAGCATCTCGTCGGTGGTCTTGAAGTAGATGGGCAGGCTCTCATCACAATCCTCAAAGCCCTTGGAGTCCAGCAGGATATGCCGGTACTGCTCGTCGGAGGGCTCCAGGAAGTGGACATCCCCCGTGGCGCACACCGGCTTGTCCAGTTCCTTGCCCAGGGCCACCACCGTCCGGTTGAACTCCCGAAGTTCCTCCCAGTCCTCCACCTGGGGCCGCCCCGTTTTCCGATCCGGCCGGAGCATAAAGGCGTTGTTGCACAAGGGCTGGATCTCCAGATAGTCGTACCAGGAGGCGATCCGTTTCAGCTCCGCCCAGCTCTTCCGGGC
>JAAWBD010000106.1 GCA_022792495.1 Oscillospiraceae bacterium | reverse complement strand
CGCGGGAAAAAGCCGCGGGGCTCAGGTCTTGGTCATTTTACCTTGAAGATACTTTTGAGGATGCCTCGCAGGGCCTTGGGAGATCTTACCACCACGATCTTCATTGTCTGCCCACCTCCTTCCGGCGGAGCCTTGGGCCGGAGCTCCTTCTTGGCAGAGGAGCCTCCTTTCCCCCAGGAGGACAAAAAAACCGCCTCCCTCCACTGCTGGATGACCCAGTATACGAAAGGAGACGGGTTGTGGTGCGTTTTTTCCACCTTTGAGGCGGAGATTATTTGGTTCGGGGGTCTTTGGCGCTCCTGCGCTGCCATTCCGGGATCTCCCTGGCCTGACGGTACAGGCGGACATAGCTGTCGTGGCGGGTTTGGGAGAGCTTCCCTTGGGAGAGGGCCTCCAGGATGGCACAGCCCTGCTCTTTTACATGGGCGCAGTCCAGGAAGCGGCATTGACCCAGGTAAGGGGAAAACTCCCGGAAGGCGTACTGCAGCTCCTCCGGCGGGCAGCCAACCCCCTCCTCCTCAAAGGAGGCGAAGCCGGGGGTATCGGCAATCACAGCGCCGTTTTTCAGGCGAAACAGCTCCACATGGCGGGTGGTGTGGCGGCCCCGGCCCAGCTTTTCGCTCACGTCCCCTACCTGGAGATGAAAAGCGGGCTCCAGGGCGTTTAGAATGCTGGATTTCCCTACGCCGGAATTTCCCGTAAAGGCACATACCTTTCCCGCTATAAGAGTGGACAGCTCCTCCAGCCCCTCTCCTGTCTCGGCGCTGACTCGAAGGGTGGGGAAGCCGGCGGCGCGATAGGTCTCGTAGAGAGCCTGGGGCTGCTCCAGATCCCACTTGTTGAAGCAGATCACACTCTCACAGCCCTGGCGCTCCGCCACCGCCACCACCCGGTCGATGAGGAAGGGATCGGTGACTGGGACGGCGCCGGAGGCCACCACCACCAGGTAGTCGATGTTAGCCACCGCGGGCCGCCAGAATTGGTTTTTCCGGGGAAGGATGGCGTCCACGGTGCCCGTTCCGTCCCCCTGGGGAACGACGTTCACCCGGTCTCCCACCAAGGGGGAGACCTTTTCGTGGCGAAATTTTCCCCTGGCCCGGCAGGTGAGGAGCTCCCCGCCACAATCCACATAGTAAAAGCCGGATAAGGCTTTGAAGATAATTCCCTCCATCAGGTTCCGAAATCCTCCGCGTAATCCTTTACGGGGACATCATCCACGTAAACAATAACCTGCTGGACACCGCTGGACTCCACGGTGAAGCGGGCCATCCGCATCCGGGTCTCCACCACCTGATCCTGGATCTGGACAGCTCCTCCCACCGTCACCCGGACAGTGACAGTCTCCCGGTCATTAGGCAGATCCACTGTCACGTCCCGGCGGCTGGTGCGGGCCGGGGCGGAGGGAGTGGGGGTGGGCTGGGCTGATTCACTCGGCTCTGGAGTCTCGCCGACATCGGGGGGAGCCACGGTCACGATGCCGGTGCTCACCTCCAGGTCAATGACCGTCTCCTCCAGTACAATACTGCTGGGGGGGACGCTCTGACCGCAGATCTTCCCCTCCTCATAGAGCTCGCTGGGCACCGGCTTTACAGCCCCCACCTTAAGCTTCATATCAGTCAGGGCCTTGGTGGCCTCCTCCAGGGTCATATTCAGCACCGGGATCATGGTTCTCTCCTGGAGCTTTCGTCCCTGGCTCACCACAATGGTGACCTCCTGGCCAGGCTCTACCGGCTCCTCCGCGGCAGGGGTCTGGGACATGACGCTGCCCTTGGTGACTTCCTCGGAATAGTCCACCTCCACCTTGGGGATCAGGCCCATGGCGGTAATGGTAGGCTCGGCGATCCGTTGATCCATGTTATAGAGATCCGGCATCTTCAGCCCTTCCCCGCCCATGCTGATGTCCACGGTGATGGTCTGGCCTCCGGTCTTTACCACATCCCCCTCCTTGGGGCTCTGCTCCACAATGAGGCCGGGCTTCACTTCGGCACTGACCACCTGACGGCCCTCCACCACAGTGAACCCGTTTTCCACCACCTCAGGAAGGGCCTGGGCCTCCTCCAGGGTATAGCCCGTTACATTGGGTACGGTATAGATCCTCCCCGGGTCTGTCAGGCCGCTGAGAACATTCGTCCAGATAAAATAACCCACGCCCGCAAGGCAGACGATCACCGCCAGGATGATAATGATGGCCTGGACTCCGCCGCCCTCATCATACTCGTCATCGTCCTCCTCCGGCTCCAGGCGGGGACGGCTTTTTGCAGGTCTCTGCTTATCCGGCTGTTCCCCTCTTCCTCCGCCCTTCTGCGCTCCCTTTACCGGCTTTTTGGGCCGCTCCTCGTACCGTTCTGTGTGAGCGGGCCGGACAGGCACCACCTGGGGAGAATTGGCTCCGATGGGCTGGGTGGGTTCGTCCCCCTCCCCCAACAGCAGATCCTCGTTGGTATACTCAAACTTGATATTGGGGTTCTTCCGAAACTCCTCCAGGTCGGCCAGCATGGCCTCAGCAGAGATATAACGCTTTTCCACCGCGGAGGCCATAGCCTTCATGGTAATGACCTCCATGGCCTCCGGGATGCTATTGTCCAGCTCCCGGGGGGAGAGGGGGATGGAATTGATATGCTGGATGGCCACCGCCACAGGGGAGTCCCCCTCGTAGGGAAGGCGGCCGGTAAGCATCTCATAGAGGACAACACCGGCGGAATAGATATCGCTGCGGGCGTCTACCCGGCTGCCCCTGGCCTGCTCCGGGGAGATATAGTGCACCGAACCCAGGGCCTCCTGGGTCATGGTGTTCTGGGCAGAGGACATGAGCCGGGCGATACCAAAATCGGCCACCTTCACGCTGCCGTCCCGGAGAACCATAATGTTGTGGGGCTTGATATCCCGATGGATGATTCCCCGCTCATGGGCGTGGGCCAGGCCCTTCATGATCTGGGTGCTGAAGTGGAGGGCCTCCTTCCAGCTCAGACGGCCTCCCCGCTTCTGCATATACTGCTTCAGGGTGATACCCTCAATAAGCTCCATGACGATATAGTCCGGCTCCACCCCATCCTCCGACCGTGAGACATCATAGATGGCCACAATGTTGGGGTGGGAGAGCATGGCAACAGCCTGTGACTCCTCATGGAAGCGGCGGCGAAACTCCTCGTCCTGGGCCAGATCCTCCTTCAGGATCTTGATGGCCACAAAACGGTTGAGCCAGTGGCACTTGGCCTTATAGACCACCGCCATGCCGCCGGAGCCGATGCGCTCTAATATTTCATATCGTTTGCCGAGGAATTTCCCTATGTACTGATCCATAGTTCATTCCCTCCCTTACATCATTTGGATAAGGACAGCGGTCACGTTGTCCGGCGCCCCACGGGAAAGCGCGATGTCCAGCATACGCTGGCAGCAGCTTTCCGGAGCTTCCCCATAGATCGCTTCAAAAAGCAGTTCCTGGTCGGTGAGCAGGTTGGACAGGCCGTCGCTGCACAGCAGGAGGAAATCCCCCGGCTTCATCTCCAGCTCGTAGAGATCCACCCTGGCCTCGGGCTCTGCCCCCAGTGCCCGGGTGATCAAGTTTTTCTGAGGATGGCTCCGGGCCTCCTCCGGAGTCAGCTCCCCCCGGTGAACCAGATCCTCCACCACAGAGTGATCCCGGGTCACCTTCGTGATCCCCTCTTCCCCCATGTGGTAGGCCCGGCTGTCTCCGATATTCAGGATATGAAGCTTTCCTTCCCAGAGCAGGGCCGCCACCATGGTGGTGCCCATGCCCCGGCAGTCATCGTCCTGAATGGCCCGGAGGTATACCGCATCATTTGCCAGCGCAGCCGCCTGGGTCAGGTGACCGCCCGGATCCCGAAGCAGCTCCTCCTCGGGAAGGCCCTCCAGGTAATCGGAGGCGGCCTCCACCGCCAGGGTGCTGGCCACGTTGCCCGCCCGGGCTCCGCCCATGCCGTCGCAGACGATTGCCATCAAAAGGCCGTCCTTGGCAAGGTTTAAGTAGTAGGAATCCTGATTCTGAGACCGCACCACGCCTTTGTCGGTGATTCCCCACGCTTGTATCATGGCTTCTCATCCTCCATATGTTTGCGCCTGAGCTGTCCGCAGGAGGCGTCAATGTCCCCGCCCAGCTTCCGCCGGACGGTGGCGGTGACTCCCTGCCTTTCCAATCTCTCCTGAAACTGGCGGATCCGTTTACTGGGGTGGAAGGGGCTTTCCGCCACCTCGTTGAGCGGGATCAGGTTTACATGACCAGGGATCCCCTTCAGGTGCTTTACCAGAAGATCCGCCTGCCAATCGGAATCGTTCACCCCATCGATCATGGCATACTCATAGGATATCCGCCGGCCGGTGGTCTCAAAATACCGGCGGCAGGTCTCGAAAAGTTTCTCCACCCCTATCCCCCTGTTTGCGGGCATGATCCTGGAGCGGGTCTCGTCATCCGGGGCATGAAGGGAGACGGACAGGGTCAATTGTAACTGATGCTGGGCCAGTTTGTCAATTTTCTCTGTCAGTCCGCAGGTGGACAGAGAGATATGCCGCATCCCAATATTCATCCCCTCCGGGCTATTTACCAGCTCCAGAAAACGAAGGACGGTATCAAAATTGTCCAGCGGCTCCCCGATCCCCATGAGGACAATGTTGGAGATCTCCGCCCCGGAATCCAGCTGGGTGAAAAGCACTTGATCCAGCATCTCTGAGGGCGTCAGATCCCTCACCTTACCGCCGATAGTGGAGGCGCAGAAGGCGCAGCCCATCCGACAGCCCACCTGACAGGAGATGCAGACAGTATTCCCATGATGATAGCGCATCAAAACCGTCTCCACACAATTCCCGTCCCTGAGCCTCCACAGGTATTTGATGGTGCCGTCTATCTGGGAGGTCTGCTTCCGTTCCACCTGGGGAACGGTAATATAGCAGGTCTGGGACAGCTTTTCCCGCAGGGGCTTGGATAGATTCGTCATCTCCTCAAAGGAGGTGACGCCCCGATGGAGCCACTGGAAAACCTGCTTGCCCCGGAAGGCAGGCTCCTCCAGCTCCTTCAGAAAGGAGATCATCTCCTCCAGATCCATGGATTTCAGATCCCGCAAACAGGTCACCTCCCATTTTTCAGAAGCGCATCACAATCGTATTGCACAATAACTTTCTTCCCCAACAGGGTAATCGCTTTTTGAGGACAGGAATTGAGACAGCGGTAACACATGGTGCAGCGGCCATCTGCCACCGCCTTCCCTCCCCGGATAGAAAGATTACCCATGGGACACAGGCTGGCGCACAGCCCACAGCCCACGCAGGCCTTACTGACAGTCAGCTTATCCGAATAGTCCCTTGTCTTGCCGGAAAACCAAAGCCGCTGCCCCAGAAATCCCGCCAGCCTATGGTAAGTATGCAGGCCCTCCCTGGGCCATTCCCCAGCCTTGATCCTTTCCGCCCAGTGGTCTATTTTATCCTCTGCGGCCTGTATGAGCGCCCGCTCCTTTTCCGGGGAACGCTTCAGCAGTCTTACATCGCAGATGGAATCCGGCATTTTCAAGTGGAGACCGCCCAGCACCTGCGCGCCATAGCCTTTCAACAGCCTTGCGGCGCAACCCGCACCGTCGCCGCTGAACAGCCTCATGGTGACAAGGCAAAACACCTGCTTTCCTTTCCACAAGGCGGAATGACTGGCAACAAAGTCCCGAACCATGACTGGAATGTTGGAATATTGTATGGGATAACCTAATAGGATCCGTTCATGCCGAGAGATCAGCTTCCCCGCATCCGCATCCTCTATGGGCAGGATTTCTCCCGCTTTATCCAGCAAGGAAACCATTTTCTCCACACAATGTCTGGTATTCCCTGTTCCACTCAAATAAAGCCCTAACATCCCGCTGTTTACCCCTTTCGGCGAAGCCTGGCGATAAAGAATCCATCCGTATCATGGCGATGGGGCCAGAGGGTCACCATCTCCTCCGTTTGTCCCACGGATCCCGGAAGCTGAAAAGGAGATAGGGTAAAGTTATGATGCTTGTCTAAAAAGCTGGATACCACATTCTCATTCTCCCGTCGAAGAAGCGTACAGGTGGCATACAAAAGCGTTCCGCCCGGACGGACGTAATGGGATACATTGGCCAGAATATCCCTCTGTATGGCGGGCAAATTCTCCAGAGGAGCCGGGTCTTTATACCGGATATCCGGCTTTTTTCGGATGATGCCCAGCCCGGAGCAGGGCACATCGGCGATGACTAAATCAAACCGTCCCTCTAAAGTGGGGTCGAGCTGCCTGCCATCCATGATAGAGGCAGTGATACAGCTAAGGCCCAGCCGCCTGGCTCCATCCTCAATCAGCTTTTTCTTATGGGGATGGAGATCACAGGAGAGGATACTCCCCCGATCATCCATGGCGACAGCGGCAGCGAAAGACTTCCCACCGGGGGCCGCACAGGCATCCAGCACCCTCATTCCCGGTGCCGCCCCCGAAGCCAGCACCGCCAGACGGGCGGCAGCGTCCTGCACATAGAAGCGTCCCTCCCGAAAGGCAGGCAGCCCCTCCAGATCTCCCGTTCCCTCCAGCTCCAGGCAGTCAGGAAGCCACGGATGGGGGGTGACCTGGATCCCTGCCTGGGACAATTCCTCCATCAGGGCCTCCGACGAGGTTTTCCGGGTGTTGACCTGAACTTGGGTGGGGGGCTGAGAATTGTCTGCAGTCAAAAGGGCTTCTATCTCCTCCTGCGGGAGTGTATTGGAAAATTCCTTTACAAGCCATTCAGGATGGCTGTAACGAATGGACAGCGCCTCCGGCTGAGGCAGTTCACCCTTCCCGCGATCAAACGCCCGAAGAACCGCGTTGACCAGAGCGGCGGAGCGGGGATTGCGGGAATACTGCTTTGCCAGATCTACCGATTCATTGACGGCGGCGTGAACCGGGATCCGATCCAGGAAGAGAAGCTGATAGATACCCAGCCGCAGACAGTTCAGGACAGGCACTTCCAGCTTCTCCATTGAGGTCGAGGAGAGCCGGCCAATATGCCAATCCAGAAGCATCCGGTTTTGCAGGATCCCGAAAGTCAAATGAGTACAGAGAGCCGCATCCCGGCGATCCAGCCCCGCCTTGCGAATGGAATTGCGGAGGTAACCGTCAGACCAGGCTCCCCGTCGTTCTCCCGCCAAAAGACACTGGAGGGCTACCTCCCGAGCAGAGGGGGGCCTCAAAGGGACTCCCCCACCTTCCGGGGATGTCCAAGCAGATAGTCTGCCGCCGGCATCCGTTTCTTGCCGTCAGGCTGGAGCTCCAGGATCCGAAGGGCTCCCTGGCCGCAGGCCACCAGCAGGCCTCTTTTCCCCGCCTCCAGCACAGTTCCAGGGACTCCGCTCCCCTCCTCCACCTGGGTGGACAGTACCTTACAGCGAACGCCGCCTACCTCTGTCACCGCGGCGGGCCAGGGGGTCAGGCCCCGCACCTGGTCGTGAAGGCGCTGGGCCGTTTGGGTAAAGTCCATGGTAGACAACTCCTTGGACAGCATGGGAGCAAAGGTCACCGCCGCCTCGTCCTGGGGCGTGCGGCAGGCAGTTCCCGCCACTATGGCCTCCACCGTCTCCACCAGCAGCTTTCCACCCAGTTGGGCCAGGCGGGCGGTAAGAGCTGGGGCTGTCTCGTCGAGAGCTATAGGAGTTTTGACCTGGGAGATCACATCCCCCGCATCCAGGGCGGCAGCCATATGCATAATGGTAACTCCCGTCTCCTCCTCCCCGTTCAGGATAGCCCAATTGATAGGAGCGGCCCCCCGGTATTTGGGTAGAAGAGAGGAATGAACGTTGATACAGCCATAGGGCGGGCAATCCAGGATCTCCTGAGGTAAAATACGACCGTAAGCTGCCACCACTATGAGCTCCGGCGACAGGGCCTGGATCTGGGCCAAGGCTGTACCGTCCCGCAGCTTTGTGGGCTGAAGCACAGGGATGTCATGCGCCAGGGCACACTCCTTTACGGGAGGTGGCTGGAGCTTATTCTGGTGCCGTCCCACCGGCTTGTCCGGCTGACAGAACACACCGCACAGGGTATGTCCTGCGGCAATCAGGGCCTCCAGGGAGGGAACGGCAAACTCCGGGGTGCCCATAAAAAGGATCCTCATATGCTCAATTCCCCTTCTCTTCCTCTTCCCACAGCTGTTCTATTTCCTCACTTGTGTAGATGTGATCCACACGCTCGGTAAACACGTGACCGTCCAGGTGCTCGATCTCATGGCAGAAGCACCGGGCAACGATCCCTTCTCCCCCGGCCTCAAACCAAGCTCCCTTTCGATCCTGGGCCTTTACCCGCACTTTTTGGGGGCGCTTCACATAGCCCCAAAGACCGGGGACAGAGAGACAGCCCTCCAGGCCGTCCTGCTCCCCCTCCTGGGCGATGAGTTCGGGATTTACCAGCTCCAGCATCTCGTCGTTCTCGTCCATCAGCACCACTACCCGGCGCAGTATGCCCACCTGGGGAGCAGCCAGGCCAGCTCCACCGGCATCCTCCAGAGTCGCACGCATATCGTCGATGAGATCCCAAAGTCTTTGATCAAACTGGGTAACGCTATGGCACTTTTTGTGGAGTACAGGATCCTTATCTGTGAGAATCTCTCGAATAGCCATTGGTTTTGCTCCTCCTTATCCGTTCATCGGATCAATGTCAGCGGTCACCGACACCCCCCGGTTTTTACGGTCTGATTGGGCACAGCGGATCAGATGAGCCACCAGCTCCCGCATCTGACGGGTGTTTTGGGCCATCATGGTCAATCTGTAGCGGTAGCGGTTATTCACCTTGGCGATGACGGCTGGTACCGGACCGAGAAGCTGACAGGAAAGCGCTTGATAGGGCGGCTTTTTCAGCCAGCCGCTCAAGGTATCCCGCAGAAATGCACTGACCCGCAAAGCCTGGCCCTCCTCCGGGCCGGAGACATGGATCACAAAGAAGGACAGGAAGGGGGGACAGCCCCGCACCCGGCGCAGTCCGATCTCCTGCTCATAAAAGCGATCGTAGTCCTGCCGGGCCGCCGCCAGGATCACATCATTCTCCGGAGTATAGGTCTGTATGATGGCCCGACCCTCTTTATTTCCTCTGCCGGCCCGGCCCACCACCTGGGTGACGAGGGAGAAGGTGCGCTCCCCCGCCCGGTAGTCGTCAATATAGAGCCCCTGGTCTGCGGAGATGACCCCCACCAGGGTCACATTTTCAAAATCCAGCCCCTTGGCCACCATCTGGGTTCCCACCAGAATGGGCACTCGCTCCTCCCGGAACCGGGAGAGCAGCTTTTCATGGGAGCGACTCGCCGTGGTGGTATCCGCGTCCATCCGCATGACCTCCACCCCGGGGAATCTTTGGTGCAGGGCCTCCTCCACCCGCTGGGTACCCGCTCCCACATATTCCAGCCCGCCGCCGCACTCAGGACAGGCATCCGGCAGAGGCTCCGAATGGCCACAGTGGTGACACATCAGACGACGGTTGGCCGAGTGATAGGTGAGGTAGGCAGAGCAACGGGGACAGGACGGCACCTGTCCGCAGGAAACACAGGTCACCATGGGACTGGCACCCCGTCGGTTGAGGAACAGAATACTCTGCTCTCCCCTGCCCAGATTCTCCTCCAGGGCCTGTACCAAAGGATAGCTTAGTGGGGAAGGATTCCCCGCTCTCAGCTCCTCCTTCAGGTCAGCGATGAAAACCCTGGGCAAAACCTTTTCATTATACCGGTGAGGCAGGGTAAACAGATGATAATCCCCCCGTCTGGCCCGGTACATGGTCTCCACCGAAGGAGTGGCCGAGCCCAGCACCAGAAGGGCTTTATTCCTACTGGCCCGATATTTGGCCACCTCCCGCGCATGGTACCGGGGTACATTCTCCGATTTATAGCTTCCCTCCTGCTCCTCATCCAAAATGATGAGGCCCAGGTTTTTCAAGGGTGCAAAGATAGCGGATCGGGTGCCGATGACCACCCTGGCCTTTCCAGCCCGGGCCCGCTTCCACTCATCATAGCGTTCCCCCGCGGGAAGAGAGCTGTGGAGCACAGCCACCTCCTGCCCAAAGTGGGAGGTAAAAATGGCCATCAATTGGGGGGTCAAGGCGATCTCCGGCACCAGAGTCAGCGCAGTCTTACCCCGGCCCAGGGTCTCCTGGATCAGGCGGAGATAGACCTGCGTCTTACCGCTTCCTGTGATGCCATAAAGTAACGCTACAGCAGGCTCCTCCGCCTTTGCCAAGGCATTCAGTCCCTCAAAGGCAGCCTGCTGTTCCTCATTCAGGCAAATGGGGCCGGCCGGCTTGACCTGCTCCAGCTCTCCCCGGCGGTAGGCCTCCCGCTCCTCAATCATCACAAGGCCGCTCTTCTCCAGAGATCTCAATGTGGCGCCCGTGGCCCCGGTAAAGTAACAGATCTCCTTTGCCGAGCTCTCTCCGATCCCTGCCAGTAGCTCTATCACTGAGTATCGCAGCGGGCCCGCCTTTCGTCTGGCTGACGCCTGGGCCAGAGCCTCCTCTGCCGGAAGGGCCAGGGAGACCCATTTCTCCCTCCGATCCCCCACCCCCCGGGCGGCGCTGGTACTCAGGGTGAGGATCCCCTTCTCCACCAGGGAGCGAAGGGCAGGGCCAGGATCCTTCGTGCCAAAGGCCTCCCGGATTCGGGAGACCTCCAGGCCATGGAGATGGGGAGCCACCAGCTCTACCACCCGCTGTTCATGCCTGGAACGGCCCGCCCCCTCCAGGGCGGCTTCCTTATCCATTCCATCCGCCAAACGGTAACAATCCTGAAGCGCATAGTAAAGCCCCGCCGGCAGCATAGCCCGGGCCGCATCGTAGACGGTACAGAACCAGCGCTCCCGGATCCAAAGGGCCAGTTGAATGCCCTCGGCATCCAGAACCGGTTCCTCATCCAGACGGGTCAGGATAGATTTCAAGGGTTTTTCCACCCCCTCCCGCTCCTCAATCGCCAGAACCAGGCCTTCCACCCGACGGTTTCCGGCGCCAAAGGGGACAATGACCCGAACCCCCGGAGTCAACGGGACAAGCTCCTCTGGGATCAGATAATCATAAGGCCGGTCGATGGCAAAGGTGGCCGCCGACAGGACTGTTTTGGCGATCCAAGCTGACATACCGGCTCCTCCCCTCTCCGAAAAACAAGCGCCAGGGCGCGGCCCAGGCGCTTATCTCTCATTCTCTGCCCGTATCGGCCTCTCCCGCGGCCACCTTTTGCAGGGCCAGGGTCACAGGCTTCTCTGTCAGGGGATATCCCTCATCCTCCGCCTGACTGGCGATCTGCCGGGCCGCGTGGGCCACCACATTCACCAGCTGGTAGCGGCTGGGCACCTGCTTCAGCAGATTCTTCATAGGGGGGTCGAGCATCATAGAACATCAAACTCCTTCCATCCATTCCTTACGGTACTTAGTGCGGCACCCCTCCGCCGTCAAAATCGCCATGATTTCACTGGCAGCGTGGGATACCTTATCATTCACAACTAAATAGTGATAGCTGGGAATTTCCTTCCATTCCTCCCGGGCCTTCTGCAGCCGTCCCTGAATGACTTCTTCGTCATCGGTATGCCGGCCGTGGAGCCGGCGGGAAAGCTCCTCAAAGGAGGGGGGGATAATGAAGATCAGCACGGCATCCGGACACTTTTCCCGAACCTTTGCCGCCCCCTGAACCTCAATATCCAGCAACACATCCGTTCCGGCAGAAAGCTTTTCCTCGATCAGTCTTAGGGATGTGCCGTAATAGTTGTCCACATACTGGGCATACTCCAGAAACTCATCCCGGGCAATCATCTCCTCAAAGGCTTCCTTGCTGACGAAATAATAATTTACTCCGTCCGCCTCCCCCACCCTGGGCTTTCGGGTGGTGAAGGAGATGGAAAAGTAGATGTCAGGGCGTTCACTGAGCAGCTCAGCGATCACCGTGCTCTTCCCCACCCCCGAGGGGCCTGAGAGGACGATCAGCTGCCCTCTCTGTGGATTCTTCTGTGTCATGTGAGTTCCTCCTCACTGCTCTCTGTCTCTTTTCCTCCCAGCCGGGCTGACAGGGTTTCGGGCTGAAGGGCGGACAGAACGATGTGGCCGCTGTCCATGACAAGCACCGCCCGGGTACGGCGGCCATAGGTGGCGTCGATCAGGCTCCCTGCCTCCCGGGCCTCCTGGATCATTCGCTTTACCGGTGCTGAGTCCGGGCCAATAACAGAGATGAGCCGCTGGGCGGAAATCATATTTCCAAAGCCGATATTCACCAATCTCATCCCGCTGCCCCTCCCGTCATTCAATATTCTGGATCTGCTCCCGGATCTTCTCGATCTCCGCCTTGATATCCACCACAAGGCGGGAGGTCCCAATATCACTGCACTTGGAACCGATCGTGTTGGCCTCCCGGTTGAACTCCTGGATGAGGAAATCCAGCTTTCGGCCAATGGCTCCCCCCTGCTCCAGCATCTCGTGGAGCTGGGAGAGATGGGAGCGGAGACGGACGGTCTCCTCATCCACCGCCACCTTATCGGCGTAGATCGCCGCCTCTGTCAGGATCCGGCTTTCGTCGATCTGGGTGCTGCCCAGCACCTCCTGAAGCTTGGCGGTTAGCCGGGCGCGGTAGTCGGCCACATTACCGGGAGCTCTCTCCTCCACCTTGGAGAGCAGCACGGAGATGCTCTCCGCCCTGGACAGCACATCCTCCGCCAGCTTTTGGCCCTCGGTCTGACGCATAGCGGCGTGGGCGGCGATAGCCTCCTCCGCCACAGCGCACAGGTCGGCAGAGATGGTCTCCAGATCCTCCTCCGCCTTGGTAACAGTAAGGATATCGGGCAGCCGGGCCAGATCCGTCACATAGTAGTGAGACTTAGCCCCATCCCCTGTCAGCTTTCCCAGCCGCTCCAGGGCGGCAATATAGCTTTTTGCCAAGGCCTCGTTGACAGCGACCACCGTCTCCTCCGCCCCGGCGGATTCCACAGTGATGAACACGTCCACCTTGCCTCGTCCCACACCCTTCTGTACCAGGCTTTTGATGGCATCCTCAGCAAAAATATATGCTCTGGGCATCTTTACCGTACAGTCCAGATAACGGTTATTGACGCTTCGAAGCTCTACGGTAATATTGCGCCCATTCCGGGACTGCTTGGCCCGCCCATATCCGGTCATGCTTCTGACCACATTGTCCGCTTCCTTTCAAACTTGAATATTATACCACAGCAACCTCTTTTTGCAAACCCCTTTGCTTCACTTAACAGCAAGGGCCGCCCCAGGGGGTACACATGCTGATACACATGTAAGTGGTACAGGGGTCACAGCCTGTGGACGCATACCCGGCAGGGCGATATCTTGTCCCTCCCTGCTGCATCATGGCCACTGCCTGGCGGTACTCCGGATTCCCCGGCTCCATGGCGCTGGCAGTTTGGAAATGCTGGGTGGCCTCATCCAGCCAACCCTTCCGGTAGGCCAGATAACCGTATAGGAAATGCCACTCCGCCGTCTGCTGGGGGCAACTGCGCAGCAGCTGCTCCGCCCGGGCCAGATCCCCGATGTTGATACACTGGCGAACCTGGGCATAGGCGGCGCTTCCACTACCGGCAGTCTGCTGCTGATAGGAGTAGGAATACTGCTGTTGTGTGCCGCCATAGCTGGCCTGCCCACCTCCTCCCGACCGCATCCGGGTGATGGTATCGTAGGCCTCGTTGACCTCCTTCATCTTCTCTTCCGCCAGATCCGCCAAAGGATTGTTCTGGTAATTGTCAGGATGGTATTTTCGGGCCAGCTCCCGGTAGACCCGCTTTATCTCCTCGTCACTGGCGGAAGGGTCTACTCCCAAAACGCTGTAAGGATCATTCATCCGTTATGTCTCCTATGCCTTTTTTGATACTCCCGCCATCTGCCGGAAAAAACCAACTCTTCCACGGCCGGAAGCCCGCTGTATACAACGTTCTCCACTCCAGTGCTCCAGGGATTGGGAGGCAGCAGCTGAAAAGCAGCCCCCATCAAAGTCAGGGAGTGATCCATATTTTTTCGGAGGTAGGCTTTCTCTTCCTTCCCCCAGCACGGAAAGCGGGTCAAAACCGGGTTATAGCCCCCCGCCCTTTTATCCTCTTCCAGGTCGTCCACCGCATCTATCAGATAGATCCAGCGCCCCAGGTGGTAGAGCAGCTCCTCCCGGGGTCTGTCCAGCTTCTCCTCCCCCGCTTTTGGGGCGGCAGCCTTCAACAATCTGGCGAAGCAGTCTGCCGTCCGGTCTATGGAAGGACTTTTTTCCTCCTCCAAATACCGCAGCTCCCGGAGCAGCATATCCGTCTTCCTATCAAAGCCTGGATACCGAAGTTTAGCCTTCCTGTAGGCCGGCCTCAGTAGCAGGCACAGAAAGCGGGCTCCCATACGGGAAAGCAGGTTCCCATCCAAAATTGTATCCTTCAGCTTCCACCAGGTCAGGATCACGCTCTCCCCGGCGGCGGTCTCCATCCAGTCCCCGCCCAGGCAGACGGATCTTCCCTTTACCGGATGAAGGAGACACCGTTTACACTCCTTCCGGCAAACGCTCCTCTCCGGGGCCAGAAGCATAGCCAGAAATACAAAGTCATAGTTGAGAAACAGCCGGGATACAAGTCCATACTCTTTCCCCAGGGTATGGCACAGCCCACAATAGGCCTCCTCATAGGCCGCTTTGGCCTCCGCCGGCAGGATGTCCGCCCGAACTCTTACATAGCCAAACATTTACTGTCGGGTAATGGAGACCACGATGTTATAATCTCCCACCACACCCACATCGCTTCTTCCATCCAGATAGACCTTTACCGGGATAGTCTGGGTGCCGGTGGCGGCCACCGCGTTGTTCAGGTCGGCTACGATCCGAAGCTGGGACTGGGTCACCGAGGCCACCGCCTCCGCCTCTCCCCGGATCTGGATCTGACGGGTCTGGGTCACCTTCTGGGGAGTGTAACCGGCGGGAACATTGATAAACTCGATATTATCCACCTCCAGGGTGGCTGTGGCCAGGCCCCGAACCGAGACCTTTACTGCCGCCTCCGTGACCCCACTCACGTTAGTCAGCTCCGGGGTCAAAGATATGGGGAAGGTCAGAGTATCACTTCCCAGAACTTTGGACAGGTCAATATCTCCCAGGGAAATTTCCTTCAAGGGCTCCAGATCGGCGGGGGCACCAGAAACCATGATGGTCTTGGGCTCGATCTCGCAGGTCACATTCTGGTCTGTGGTTCCTCCGCCGTGAATCAGATTCACCTTCAGCTCTACCTCCTTGAGCTGGAAGATGGGCAAAGTCGTCCGCACCAGAGCGGCATCCGCCTCTATCCCCTTGCCATCCAGCTGGTCTCCGGTAAAGCTGATGAAGGTATAGGGCAGATCCCCGCTGTAAGTCTCCGTCCTATCCTCCAGATCCAAAGTCACAAGGGCGTAATCGATCTGATTCACCAAGGATTCCTCCCCCCGTACCTCCAGGGTCGCGGGGGCGAAGGAGAATTCACCTGCCTGGTATCCCTCCACCACTCTACTGGTCACCGTTCCCCGGACGGGAATGGTGCGGACAGCCTGCCGGACTACGGTATAGCTGACCCGCTGGGGATAACGGTCTGTGATGGCCAGAGAATTCACAGACACAGCAGAGGGCAACCAGGAGACCAGGTACTCACTTTCATATTGCCCTGGCTGGGTGATGGAGGACACGTCCACTGTAATGGAAACCGTCTCCGCAGAGAGAGATTGCAGCGCATCCCGCTTTCCGGAAACATGGAGGGTGATGGTCTGCTCCCCTCCGCTGACGATCATCAGCCCCCGGCTTTCCAGCGCGTCAGTGCCCACGAACTCCACCGGCAGATTGCGAACCGGCCCGGAGCTGTCCGGGTTCAGGACTCCCACCACATAGACCCACAAAACGATGGCCAGTACCACGGAGAGAACCATATATAAGCCTTTATTTTTTGTTGTTCTCCCCATTTGATTTCCCTTCCTTCCTACCCTGGAGCATGGCGCCCAGCCTGTTGAAAATGGAGGACTCATCCTCCTTCTTCTCCGGGGTCAGTTCATTTCGGAGAAGCCGCTCCATGGTCTCCGGGGCCAAGTGCCGCTTCAGCATCCCGCCCACGGCCACTGAGATGGAGCCCGTCTCCTCCGAGACGATGGCCACCACCGCGTCGGTCTGCTCACTGACGCCGATCCCCGCCCGGTGGCGCATACCCAGCTCTCTGGAGAGGTTTAAATTCCCCGACATGGGAAGCATACATCCCGCCCCTACGATCCGGCCGTTACGGATAATGACCGCCCCGTCATGAAGCGGGGCCTTATTCCAGAAAATATTCTTCAGAAGCTCACTGTTGACCACTGTATCCAGGGCTGTTCCCGTGCGGATAGCATCATCCAGCGTATTGTTGCGTTCAAAGACGATAAGGGCCCCTGTCTTACTCTTGGACAGATCCCCATAGGCCTCCACCGTCTGGGTGATGGCTGCATCCAACTCGTCAGAGACTGCCGCCCGGCTTCCCGAAAACACCTTGCCGAGCCGGCTGCTGCCCACCTGCTCCAACAGCTTCCGCAGCTCCGGCTGGAAGAGAATGATCAGCGCCAGCACGCCCACCTCCAGCGCCCGATTCAGCAGCCAGCTCACAGTATAGAGGTTGCATAGGCTGGACATCGCCAGCGCCGCGATCAAGAAGATGATCCCCCGGGCTACCTTCCCTGAATTGGTAGAGCTGATCAGTATGATGAGCTTGTATATGAGGAAAGCCATGATGGCAATATCGATAATGTCGGTAATGGCAATCATTCCAAAATTAGAAATGACCCGCTCTGCCATGACTATGATCTGTTCCATCCCGCTCCCTCCTCGCTTTAGGCATATCGACGCTATTATGATTATTATACTTGATTTATCTCCGGGACGCAAGGGAGATAAATGTGAATTTTTCCTGAATTTCTGTTGTTTTCCTGTCCCCTGCCTGTCCCTTTTCTCCGTGCGGAAAAGGGAACCTCGCTTTTCGCCAAGGTTCCCTCATTAAACCTATCCAGCTAACCGGGAGACCTCCTGTGCCAGCAGCTTTACCTCCCCCGAGGTGTTGAAATCTGAAAAGCTGGCTCGCACCGTTCCCCGCACCTCAGTTCCCGCGCTTTCATGGGCATAGGGCGCACAGTGGAGCCCTGCCCGGACGGCGATCCCCCGCTGCCCAAGCCTCTCCCCTACTTCCTCACAGTCCAGGTTCTCCAGGGAGAAGGAAAGGACTCCCCCCTGGGCCTCCAGAGCCTCGGCGGCATATACGGTGACCCCCGGGATCCGGGCCAGATACCGGGCCGCCATCCGGGTCAGCTCCCGCTCCCAGCGAAGGATGTTCTCCTCCCCCCTCCGCTTCACAAAGCGAAGCCCCTCCAAAAGTCCTGCGATCCCGGGGACATTGTGGGTACCCGCCTCCAGCCGATCCGGAAGAAAGTCCGGCATCTCCTGTCGGGCGGAAAGGCTTCCCGTCCCTCCCTCCAGCAGAGTAACTGTGGTCTGCCCCTCCCCACAGAGCAGAAGCCCTGTCCCCTGGGGGCCATACAATCCCTTGTGTCCGGGCATCCCGATGAAGGCGCAGCCCAGTTCATCCATGTGTACATTCAATGCCCCGGCGGACTGGGAAGCGTCCAGGATAAACGGGATCCTCCGCTCCCGGCACAGCCCGGCAATCTCCTCCAAAGGAAGGATAAATCCGAATACATTGGAGACATGGGTACTGATCACGCAGGAGACCTCCTCCGTGATCTCCTGGTCAAAGGCGGCCAGTATCCCCTCCCGGTCAAACAGGGGCGCCCGGGCCACCTTGATCCGACAGCCCAGGGCACTCAGGGGCCGGGTGACGGCATTGTGCTCATAGCCGGATACCACTACCGTATCCCCCGGCTTTACCAGCGACTTTATAGCGATATTCAGCGCGTGGGTGGCATTCAGGGTAAAAATCACATTCTCCGGATCCGGCAGATGAAAAAGCTCTGCCGCCGCCTCCCGGCAGGCAAAAGCGGTATCGGCGGCCAGCATGGCGGGCCGATGCCCCCCCCGCCCCGGGGAGGCCATCCGCTCCATGGCAGAGACCACCGCCCGGCGAACCGAGGGCGGCTTTTGCAGGGTGGTGGCGGCGCTGTCCAGATAGATCATTACAGCAGCACCTCCTTATAGCTCCCGTCACTGGCCATGATGAATACCCTCTTGGGGCTGAGCCCTGCCCGGGCCAGCACCACCAGCGCAGGGGCCAGGTTTCGTTCCGACACCTTCACCGAATGGCTGCACCCCTCGCTGTCGATCACCTTGGGGGAACGAAGGATATGGGCGGTAATGCCCGCCCGCTCCAGAGCCATCTGAGTCCTCTGGGCGTAAGTCAAAGACCGGCAGACGATCAAATAGTAAACCATAACGAACGACCATTCCTTTCTGGAGGTATGAGAGAAATGGCCTTCCACGGGAAAGGCAAAAACGCTCCTCTCACCGCATGATATGCGTGAGAGGAGCCTTTGGGAACCAGCATTGAATACAGAGAAGCAATTCTCTATTTTCTAAAAAGGAATGACCCGCACCATCTTATTTCTCCTGCTGGAAGATGGGGCAGACCTCATATATGATATTGGCAGCCACCGTGGAAATACACTCTGTTCTTTTTTCCTACTTTCCTCTTTCCTCCACCAGACATACTGCCTGGGCGGCAATGCCCTCTCCCCTTCCAGTAAAGCCTAGGTGCTCCTCGGTCGTGGCTTTTACACTGACCCGATCCAGTCCGATCCCCAGTCTTTCGGCCAGATTTTCCCGCATCTTCATCATATAGGGAGCCAGCTTAGGAGCTTGGGCAATCACAGTCGCATCCACGTTTTCCACAAAAAAATCTTTTTTCTTCATAAGTTGTACCACTTCGTCCAACAAATGGAGGCTGTCCGCCCCTTTATATGCGGGATCGGTATCAGGAAACAGGTGCCCGATATCCCCCAGGGCACAGGCTCCCAGGAGAGCGTCCATAAGGGCGTGGGTCAGCACATCGGCATCGGAATGGCCCAGCAGTCCCTTCTCATAGGAGATCTCCACCCCGCCCAGGATCAGTCTCCGCCCCTCCACCAACCGGTGTACGTCATATCCCTGCCCGATCCTCACAGCAGTCCCCACCTTTCCAAAATGGCCTCCGCCGCCACCAGATCCTCCGGGGTGGTGATCTTGATGTTGTCATAGGAGCCCTCGGTAAGGCAGACCGGCATCCCGATCCGCTCCACAGCAGAGCAATCGTCGGTGATCTCCGCGCCATCTGCCACAGCCTTCTCCAATGCCCCCAAAATCAGACCATGCTCAAAAACCTGAGGCGTCTGGACGGCGTAGATGGCAGACCTGTTCAGCGTAGTCTCCACCACACCGTCCACCGCCCGCTTTATCGTGTCCTTCACCGGAACAGCGGGGGCAGCCGCTCCACGCTGGGCCGCCCTCTCAATGGCGGCATTGATCACCTCCACCGTTACCAGGGGCCGGTCTCCATCATGGACAGCAATAAGTCCAGACGCCGGATCGGCCTCCCGAAGCCCCGCCAGCACTGAGGCCGCACGGCTCTCTCCCCCTACCACGATCTTGGTCACCTTATTTAGAGCCGCATCCCTGCAGAGCTGTCCCAAGGGGACGATGCTCTCCTCCCGGGTGGCTACGATGATCTCGGTAATATACCCACAGCTCTCCAGCGTCCGCAGAGTTCGCAGGATCACCGGAACCTCCCCAAGTGGAAGAAACAGCTTGTCCTCCCCCATCCGAAGGGATCGTCCCGCCGCCGGCACCACGGCGGTACAGGTCAAGCTCCGCTCCTTTTGACGGCCCAGCAGCCGCTGCAGCAATCCCATGGCTTCCGCCTCCTTGTCCATTTTTATTCCAGCCCAATAAAAAAAGTCGCCCAATGAGGTCATCTGGCCCTACGGCGGCTGGGCCCGTAGGGCCCCGTGACCTCACGGGGCCGCTTCTACTATCTGATCCTCATCTGGCAAGGGCCAGGTCGATCCGCCGCTCCACGTCCTCATAGCTGGAGCTTTCCGACATTACGATCTCCGAGATCAGGATCTGTCTTGCCGAATGGAGCATCTTCCTCTCCCCGGTGGAAAGTCCCCGCTCTCCATCCCGGAGCATCAGCCCCTTCATCACCCGGGCGACCTCCAACAGATCCCCGCTTTTCAAACGGGCCATATTCTCCCGATACCTGCGGTTCCAGTTGGGATCCGTCTCCACCTCAATGTCCGGTAAAACCTCCAAAAGCCTATTGGCCTCGCCGGCAGTCATCACCGGGCGCACTCCAATGTCTCCGCTGCTCTCCGTGGGGATCATCACCAGCATCCCACCCACCGGTAGCTTCAGGATATAATAATCTCTTGTTACTCCGTTGATCTTTCTCGTTGCGATCTCATCTATAACTCCCGCACCGTGCATTGGGTGGACGATCTTGTCCCCGACCTGAAACATGTTTCCCTCCTATTCCCCATATCCTATTCTTCCAATTTTTATTATAGACCCTTTTTATTCAAGATGCAAGAAAAAACAGCACCATTTTCCTAAGAAAACGGTGCTGGGATGTATTGTGTAAAGGGTGGTTTCACCATCCAAATACACATTGACTGATGGTTCATTTGTGGCAAGATGACGCAGGTCGGAAAGGCGGTGATCGACCAGCAGGAGGGAACCGAAGCGGGAGCGCCCAGGATGACCT